>CAYXRS010000195.1:0-4845 GCA_964467195.1 uncultured Gemmatimonadaceae bacterium | reverse complement strand
CAGCTTGTCCTGGGCGGCACCGGAGGCAAATCCCGTGTCGGAGATGATGGCAAGCGGTACGCGGCCGGCCACGAGGTGAAGGGCCGGGCGCGCACCGGCAATCAGCAACGGCGGCAGCTCGACGAGCGCTTCGTCCACGGCCCGGCACGCCGCGGCAACGTGCTCGCAGTCCTCAGGCCGCTCCACCTGAAGACGCTGCAGCATCCAGCGGATCCGCTCCGCTGCCGTGTAGCCGCGCTGCTCGTCCCTCCACCACCGCTCCGCTTCCTTCCCCGACGCGGTGTACAACGATACGAATTCCTCCTCCGACACCGGCCGACCAATTCGCTCCAGCATACGACGAAGCGCCGCCTGCCTGCGAACGGCCCGCTCAGGCTCGGCGGTGCCTTCGTAGATCGTATCCCAGTAGTCGAATGTAAGGGCGGAAAGCATCGGGGTTCGGAGTTCGAAGGTCGGGATTCGGATGGAGGTCGGAAGCGCTGCGAGCCCGCGCACGAGTCTGGATGCATCCAACGCATCCTGGATTCGGCACGGATTCACGGCTTCACGACATGCCCCGAACTCCGAATCCCGACGCCCGAACTGCGGCCATCCTCACCTCGTCGGCCTCTGCGGCGGATCGTCGCCCTGAAACACCTCGGCATTCAGCTTGATGTACTTGTTCAGGTGCGAGGGGACGTCCTCTTCTGGGAAGATCGCAGTGACCGGACACTCGGGCTCGCACGCTCCGCAGTCGATGCATTCGTCAGGATGGATGAAGAGCTGATCAGGTCCCTCGTAGATGCAGTCCACTGGACAGACATCCACGCAGGCCTTGTCCTTCGTCCCGATGCATGCTTCGGTGATCACGTACGGCATGAAAGCCTCGGTGCTGGTTTCGTCGCCCCTGCCGGGGCCCTCCGGCCGAAAGATATGCGACTTCCCGCCCCACGTCAGGTGCCCGGCTCGCCCGCCAATCCTCTTCCCTCCTCACCCATCGCAAGTTACTTACCCCCCATGCGGCTCACCGTTAACGGCGCTCGGCACAGGGTGGATGCGCCCCCGCATGAGACGCTGCTGTCCGTACTGAGGGACCGCCTCGCGCTCACCGGCACCAAGTCGGTCTGCGAGCGCGGCGAGTGCGGCGCCTGCACCGTCCTTCTGGATGGCCAGCCCGCCTACTCCTGCCTCACGCTCGCTGCCGCATGCGAGGACGTCGACATCACCACCATCGAAGGAGTGGCACGAGACGGCGGCCTCCACCCGCTGCAACGCGCCTTCATCGAGCACGACGCCCTTCAATG
Organism: uncultured Gemmatimonadaceae bacterium; assembly: GCA_964467195.1. GTDB lineage: Bacteria > Gemmatimonadota > Gemmatimonadetes > Gemmatimonadales > Gemmatimonadaceae > CAYXRS01. The sequence continues at coordinate 3,562 of CAYXRS010000195.1, read as the reverse complement.
CGGATTCTGCACGCCGGGGCAGATCCTGGCCGCGATTGCCCTTCTCCAGCGCCAACCCGATCCGTCGGAGGAAGAGATCCGGCGCTGGATGAGCGGCAATCTCTGCCGCTGTGGCGCCTATCCCAAGATCGTGCGCGCGATCACTGCCGCGGGCGCCGAGATGCGATCGGCGAGCGCAGAACCAGCGGCAGGTACCGGAGAGGCGACACGAGCGGCCCCAAGCGACATTAACGTGAGAGCGGCGAGGGGCGCCGCCGAGCGACATGAGCGCTGAAGGAGGCGGCGGGAAGCCGCGCGGCCCGCAGCCGGGTCACGAAAGCGCGCCGGGAGAACCGCAGCTTCCCGACGGGCACAAGGCCTCGCGCTTCATCACCACGCGCGTGGAGGTGGAGGGGCGCGAGGAGATCAAGGTGGTTGAGCGACCGGCCTTCGAGCCCGCGCCATGGGTGGAGGACACGCCGCTCTCCCTGGTCGGCACGCGCGTGGAGAGGACCGACGCGCTCCCCAAGGTGACAGGCCGAGCGATCTACACAGCGGATGTGCAACGGCCCGGAATGCTGTACGCCGCCATCCTCCGCTCGCCGGTAGCGCGCGGCCGCATCCGCCGGCTCGATCTCTCTCCCGCGCTCGAGATGGCCGGCGTTCGCGATGCGGTGTCGCACGCGGAGCTTGGTTCGATTGGGCACGACGGCCACTCTCTCATGGATCCGGAGATCCGGTTCGCCGGGCAACCGCTTGCCGCCGTGTGCGCCGAGAGCCGCGAGCTGGCGCAGCGCGCGGTCGAGCGGATCGTGCTGGCGATCGATGCGGAACCGCCCATCGTGACAACCGGCGCCGCGCTGGCCGAGGGAGCACCACGCATCCGCGGCCACGGCAATCGCTCCCGCAACTCGCCGCGCGTCGTCGAGCGCGGCGATGCCGATCGCGGGTTGACGGAAGCGGAAGTGGTAGTGATGCGCACGTATCGCACTCCGGTGGCGCTTCACACGCCACTGGAGCCACATGCAGCGGTGGCAGAGTGGGAGGGGGAGGGGGATGGGGATCACCTCACAGTGTGGGAGTCCACTCAGGGAATCTTTGCGGTGCGCGCCAACGTGGCAGCGGCGTTCTCGCTCCCGCTGGCAAACGTTCGCGTCATCAAGGAGTACATGGGGGGCGGCTTCGGTGCCAAGAACAACGCCGGACCGCACACGTACGTTGCCGCCGCGCTGGCCCGGCGCACGGGACGAGCGGTGAGCTGCGTGATGGATCGCGTGGGCGAGCAGCTCGATGGCGGCAACCGCCCCGCCACCGTGCAGCGGGTCACCATCGGAGCCAGGCGCGACGGCACGCTCACGGCCATCGTGGTGGACGCCGAAGTGCAGCTTGGCGTCGGTGGCTGGGAGGGTGGCCCGGCTCGGATCTACCACGAGCTGTACCACTGTCCGAACGTGCGCACCACCGAAACGTTCGCGTACACGAACAGTTCGGCGATGGCGTCGTTTCGTGCCCCCGGACATACCGAGGGTGCGTTCGGCCTGGAGCGCGCCATGGACGTGCTCGCGCGCCAGCTTGGCATGGATGCGCTCGAGCTGCGCCGTCGCAACTACGCCGCGCTCGACCAGTCGAAGGATCGGCCATACACCGACAAGCGGCTGGACGAATGCTATCGCGCCGGCGCCGAGCGATTCGGCTGGGGAGAGCGCCGCGATCGCGGCAGCGGGAGAGTGCGGCGCGGCGTGGGGATGGCTTCACAGGTGTGGGGTGGCGGCGGCGGGCCTCCGGCATACGCCACCGTCCGCATCAATCGGGATGGAAGCGTGGACGTCCTCACCGGCTCACAGGACCTGGGCACCGGCTCGCGCACCGTGTTCGCCCAGATCGCCGCAGAGTCACTGGGCGTGGAGCTGCAATCGGTGCGTGTGACAATTGGCGACACAGAGCGCACGCCGTTCACCAGCAACTCCTGGGGCTCCATCACGGTGTCGTCGGTGGGACCGGCTGTACGCATGGCCGCCGAGGATGCGCGCGCGCGTCTGCTGGAAGCCGCGGCGGCCTTCCTCGAGTCGGAGCCGTCTCGGCTTCGCGTCGCGAACGGCAGGATCACCGTCGGCCACGAGGGCCGCAGCATGCGGGTGGCAGAGGTCACCGAGAAGCTCGGCGACGTGATGATCATTGGCCAGGGATCGCGTGGACCAAACCCTGATGGCCACACCATCGCCACCTTCGGTGCGCAGTTCGCCGAGGTCGAGGTGGATCTCGACACCGGCGTCGTGCGCGTGCTGCGAATCGTGGGTGCGCACGACTCGGGGAGGGTGATCAATCCGACTCTCGCCGAGAGCCAGTTGGAGGGTGGCATTCTCCAGGGGCTTGGCTACGCGCTCTTCGAGGAGCGGGTGATGGATCAGTCTTCGGGCATCCCGCTGAACCCCACCATGCACGACTACAAGATCCCCACCCTTGCCGACGTGCCGCGCATCGAGGCGTTCAACGTGCTCGGCGCCGACGTCATTGCCAACCACACCGGCGCCAAGGGCCTTGCAGAGTCCCCCATCATCCCCACTGCCCCCGCCATCGCCAACGCCGTCGCCGATGCCATCGGCGTCGAAGTCGACGAGCTTCCGCTCACCCCCTGGCGCGTGCTGGACGCCATCCGGAAACCTCGGCTCCACTGAAGCCGTAGGGGTTTGGGGAGGCGCGCACGAGAAGAATAGGTGTAGCGGGCGGTTCGTGTTTTTTGGCGCAGAGGCACAGAGAGGCGCAGAGCATTCGAGAGCTGAAGCTGTCCTGACGGCGTAAGCTCGTTGCGGGTGCGACGAAATCAAAACAACCCTTGAGCCCACCGTGCGCATACTCGCTCTGGCTTCATTCGCAATGGCCGCCTGTGCACAGCCGTCGCAGGCGGCGATGGTGCAGCAGGAGTCCTCAGGAGCCGCGACGCATCATCATCACGTGCAGTCGTCAGCCCTGGACACCGAGCTTCAGCGGCAACTTGATGCGGTTCGCGAGCGTACGGCGAAGTACCGCAACATCCAGAACGCGATCGACGACGGCTACGTGCGCTTCGGCAGGCATGAGGGGCCGCTGATGGGCGAGCACTGGTTCCGCAGGGACAAGGTGAATCGCCCGCTCGACCTGGAGCGTCCCCCCACGCTCCAGTACGCCACCATCGGCGGGGAACGTGTGCTGGTGGGTGTGGCATACGGAGTGTACCAGCGGCCGGAGGAGCAGCTGCCGGAGGGATTCGCCGGACACGACGACGTGTGGCACGTGCACGATGTCGAGAAGCTGCTCGATGCCGTGACCGACGACCGGCCCATTCTTCGCCGGCTGGCGGAGCGGCGCATGCGGCGCACCGGCGCGCCGCCGGCAAAGGGACGCACGCATCTGGTGATGCTGCACGCCTGGGTGTGGCTCGAGAATCCGGATGGTGTTTTCGCCCTCCAGCATCGCGCGCTACCGTATCTGCGCGCCGGACTTCCGGCCGAGTGGGCGAGCTACGGCGATCGCGACGCCGCGCATGGCGTGGCGCTGCTGAGTCCCAACGGGTGCACCACGGAGCTGCGCGCCACCGGTGCGCTGG
>CAYXRS010000194.1:0-4885 GCA_964467195.1 uncultured Gemmatimonadaceae bacterium | reverse complement strand
TACGACGCGTAGGCCTGCAGGCTTCCGACGCCAACCGAGAGCGTGAAGAAGATCTGGCCGGCCGCCGCCAGCCACAGGCCCGGATCACCGATGCGCGAAAGGTCAGGGCTATAGATGAAATTGAGCCCGGTCCAGGCCGTCGAGCCGTCCGGGCCTGCGGGAAGCAGGAACACGACGACCGCGAGCATCGTCGCGAAGAGGAATAGAAGAGGCATGCCGATGCGCGCCAGCCGCTCGATGCCTCCCGAGATTCCCTTCGAGACAATCCAGATGTTGACCGCCAGCGTGACAACGAAACAGGCATAGGGCGTCCACGGGGCATGGACCCGGACCGCTGGATCGGCGATCCCCTGGAAGGACTGAACATAGCCAATCATCTCGGGCTGCGTCGCGCGGCCCCAGTAGTCGCTGGTCAGCGAGAACCACGTAAAGGCGAGCGTCCAGCTCTCGATGTAGGTGTAATAGATCATGACGACCAGCGGGATGACCAGTCCGATCACGCCGACGTACTTGGCCGCGGGATGATGCCAGATGGCCGCGAACATCCCGGGGATATGCCCCTTGCGGTAGCGGCCGCCGTTCCGGCCGATCCCCCACTCGATCCACATCAGCGGGATACCCAGCAGCAGCAGCGCGAGGAAGTACGCGATCATGAATGACCCGCCGCCGTTGCTGGCCGCCTGGACGGGAAACCGCAGGAAGTTGCCGAGACCGACGGCATTGCCTGCCATAGCGAGGATCAGCCCGATGCGTGTTCCCCACGCTTCGCTGGAAATGGAGCCTGAGCTCATATCCCTTCTCCTGGTCAATCCCGCAGTTCAGGTGAGCGCGGCACTGGATCATGGAGGACCGGCGTATGGGCTTCAGCGATCCGCGGCCACAGGAGCGACGCGACGACGGACCCGCTCAGGACGGCCAGGACGACCGCCAGTGAAACGGCGACGGGCACCTCGACCATGCCGGCCAGCAGCATCTTCCCGCCGACGAACACAAGGACCCCGCTCAAACCCAGTTTCAGAAAATGGAATCGGTGGATGACGCTCGCGAGAAGGAAATACAGCGCGCGCAGGCCGAGAATGGCAAAGACGTTCGACGAGTAGATGATGAACGGGTCCTGCGTGATCGCGAAGATGGCCGGTATCGAATCGACCGCAAAGAGCACATCGGTCGTTTCGATCATCAGGAGGACCAGGAACAAGGGCGTGGCGACGCGATGGGTGGAACCGTCTGCGGTCACGGCATGGGCAAAGAACCGTTGCCCGTGATAGGTGCTCGTGACCCTGGTGAACCGCGTCACGATTCGGATCACCAGGTTCGACTCAGGTTCGAGCTTCCGCTCCTCGCCCGTGGCCATGCGGACACCCGTCAGGACGAGAAAGCCGCCGAAGAGATACAGGATCCAGTGGAATTGCGCGACCAGATATGCGCCGGCGGCAATCATGCCGCCGCGCATGACCAGCGCGCCGAGAATGCCCCAGAACAGGACGCGATGCTGATAGCGCGGGGGAACCTGGAAATAGCTGAAGATGAGCACGAAGACGAAGATGTTGTCGACTGACAGCGCCTTCTCAATCAGGTACCCCGTGAGAAAGGTGAGCGCGACCTCACGCCCGTCACTCCAGTAAAGGCCAAGGGCGAACGTCAGCGCCATGGCCGCCCAGACGGCGCTCCACACCGCGGCTTCCGTCGGGCGCACGTCATGCGCATGCCGGTGAAACACGAACAGGTCCACCGCGAGCATCGCGAGGACGAACGCGTTGAACGTCACCCAGACGAGGGGAGACGTCGGGATCATGTTGTGTACCTCTCAGTCCCAGTGCGGTGAAGCTCGGACAACCAGCGCATCAACCCCACGCATGTCCGCCCCTGAGGCGGCGCCGCGCTTACACGGCGGAGCCTCTGATAGCGGCGGAAGGACGTCTGGCTGTTGGGCAGCGGAAGCGCCCGGCGTCACAAGTGGGCCTTGGCGCGAGGCAATGGCAAGCGCGCACGGCCCGGCCGGGGATCGGCCGCTAGATGCGGAGGGGCACGTCGATGACGACGCGTCTGTGATGAGGTCTAACGACGTCCGCTACGTCTCGAGCCGTTGCGGCGGCTCGATACTGGAGCCCAGGACCGCCACCCAGGCCGACGATGGGTTCATCGCCTGGAGCCTTGGCTTGGAGAATCGCACTACCAGCAGGGGTGGGATCGTGGAACAGATCAGCCGGACTACAGCTTGAGAATGGAGCGGTGATTGGTGACACCGCGAGCATCAGCAGCAGAATAATGCTGAGGCGGCGAATTACTCCGAGCCGTCGGCTCATGGCTGTTTCCTGGAGGTGCACCAGAAACGCAGCAACGATGATAGCACGGGCGGGTGAACGCGAGCGGAATCGCCTCCGCCGTCTAGGGCGAGCGTCCTCGTCGACGTGGTCGCCCACGTGTGACGATTTCCGCCAGGACCTGCATGGTATACTGCCTTGTCGTGTTGTGCCTCGCGCGCACCGCGCCGGCCGTCATCACCATCGCGAGCTTGGTGTGCGGGCTTCCCACCGGCTTGCCACCGGTGGACGCCGCGCCGGCTGACCGCACCGAGACCTTCCGCGATCCTCCCGTCGAACACGCGTTACGGCCGCCGCCGACGCCACCCACGCCGTTGGCTTGGTTGTCCGCCGGGCGAGACAGTGCCAACGCGTCCTGCCGCCCTCCGAGTCCGATCGGGTGGCCCTCGAGTCGCGGGCTCGATCACCGCCTGACGGTCGTCCGTGTCTCGGGCGTCCGCACGAGTGAGTTCCCCGCGCCAGCCCCTTCCGCATCGGCGTCTCCGCGCGGACCGCCTTCGGCCTTTCCATTCTCCAAGTAAGTGACGCCGGGGCGGCGTGGCGACGTCTGGCCGCGCAGCCCGGCACTGCCGTCTAACGAACCCGGGTGAGGCGGGCGTACGTGTGGCCGAAGACGCTGTCGCTGTGCGCGATGTGTCGGCCCACACGTAGCTCCGGATCACGATGCAGATTTTCCCTGATGCACACTACGACTTCATCCGCTGGCACCGGCATGCGATTGCGCTGTCGCTCGCCGTCCTGATAGCCGGCGGTGTGAAGATGTTCGTCGACGGCGGCCTGCCGCTTGGCATTGACTTCTCGGGTGGCACCATCGTCATCGTGAAATTCGAGCAGCCGGTGGCCGAGGACGACCTACGCACAGCGCTCAAGGGCATCCCCGGCGACAAGGTCATTCAGCAGTTCGGCGACCGCGCCGCCCACGAGATTCTCATCCGAATGCCCGGGCTGGTGACCGAGGAAGGGGCTGGCGTCCATGAGAACGCGGATGTGGTGCTCGACACGCTCAAGGCGTCGGATCTCGGCCCGTTCGAACTGTCGGCCACGGAGATCGTAGGGCCGGTCGTCGGGGCAGAACTCCAGCGGAGGGGCCTCTACGCGACGCTGGGGGCGCTGCTGGGGATTACCCTCTACATCGCTTTCCGATTCCGCTTCAGCTTCGCGATAGGTGCGCTCGTAGCCGTCTTCCACGACATCCTCGTGACGATCGCGTTCCTCATCTTCTTCGGCTACGAGCTCTCCCTGAACGTCGTGGCGGCGATCCTGACTATTACCGGGTATTCCGTCAACGACACCATCGTCATCTTTGACCGTACGCGAGAGAACCTGCGGGTGAGTCGGCGGGAGACGCTGCAGGACGTTGTCAATACGAGCGTCAACCAGACACTCGGTCGGACGGTCATCACGTCAGGCACGACCGCCATGGCGGTGCTGGCGCTCTACCTGTTCGGGGGGGAGGTGCTCCGCGGATTCGCCTTCACGATGTTGGTCGGCGTCATCGCCGGCACGTACTCGACCGTCTTCATCGCCGCGGCGATCGCCATCATCCTGAGCCAGCGCACGACGCCGGTCCGGCGCGCTGTGTCCCCGGGTCAGGCGGCGACGCCCAGGAAGGCCAACCCCAACGTCCGGGCATCGTAAACCTGGCACCGGTCCATGGGAATCGCCGCGCGCCATCGTCGGCTGAGGTCGGGCGACAGGAGGTCGGCCTGGGTGTCGGACGGCTCAATGGGCCTGCTCGAGCATCTCGACGAGTTTCGCCGGCGCCTGATCGTCTCTCTCGTAGCGGTCGTCATCGGTACCGTGGCGGCGCTCGGATTCGCCGGGCGGATCGTCGACTTCATCATGCGGCCTCTCCAGCAGATGCTGCCGTCCGGTGGCCGCCTCATTTTCGCCGAGCCAATGGAGGCGTTCCTGTTGCATCTCCGGGTCGCCGCTCTGGCAGGCGTCGTGCTGGTGGCACCGGTCATCTTCTGGCAGGTCTGGCTGTTCCTCGCTCCACGTCTGCGCGCCCGCGAACGACGACTCGCCATTCCGTTCGTGCTCTTTTCGACCACGCTCTTCGCGGACGGGGCGGCGTTCTCGCACTTCGTGGCGTTCCCATGGGCATGGCGATTTTTTGCCGCATTCAGTACCGAGTTCGTCGCCTTCCTGCCGCGAATCGAGCCCGTCTTCTCACTCTACGTCAGGATGCTGTTCGCGTTCGGTCTCACGTTCCAGATGCCGATGCTCACGCTCCTGCTGGCGCGTGCCGGAGTCGTGACAGCCGGGTGGCTCGCTCGCCGAGCCAAGTACGCCGTGCTCGCAATTTTCATCATTGCCGCCGTCATAACGCCCACCCCCGATCCCGTTGGCCAGACGCTGATGGCCGCTCCCATGGTGGTGCTCTACGGCGTCAGCGTCCTGGTGGCCTGGGCGTTCGGCCCCCGGCCGCGCGGGGCATAGAATCGCGTCGCTTTCACGACGTCATAGGTCGTCGGCGGAAGCGGCGGAGCTGGCGGTGGCCATCGGCGCGGGCGCCTCGGCCAACAGCCGATGATCTCATCTCTGCTCCGTGCCCTCGT
>CAYXRS010000193.1:0-5101 GCA_964467195.1 uncultured Gemmatimonadaceae bacterium | reverse complement strand
GCCATCGCGGTCGCTGCCTTGATTCGCTCGTTCATTGGCCACGGCCACAGAGGCTCATTCGTAACGACGCCGTTCGCCCATCGATTGCAGAGATTGGCGCCCGTGCCCGTCGTGGTCCAGGGGTTGGCGACTGCGTGAACCGAACTACCGACCGAGGCGTTCTCGACATTCCAGTTTGCAGGCAGCAAATCCCCGACCCTGTCGGGTCGAATGGAGGTAATGTTTTGCGCCGACCGGTTAGTCCCCGCCTGGTTACCACTTGACGGGCCAGTTTCCCCCGGTAGATGAAAACCATCAAGCGGAGTGGTGTGCTGAGTGACGGCCATCACATGATGAAGTGTTGCTCCCGTAAGATCGCCGTTCATTCGGACAACGCCGTGCATACTTGTGGGGCGGTCGATGTCCCGATAGTAGGCGAGGCTGCCGAGCAGACGGAAGGCTGCGTCGACCGGCCAGTCAGTGTTGCGGTCCATTCCGATGATACCGAACGCGTTCTGCACGGAAAAGTCTGAGCGGAACGAACCCGTGCCCGTCTTGCTGTCCGCGCCCACAAGTTCATAGCTCTCCGGCATGGATTCACCCGACCAGGTGGCGATGCAGTTCTCGCATAGCGCGCGGAATGAGTTATAAGCGAGGGAGAATGCCATCTTGGGGCCGACTTTCGTCGATCCCTCCCATCGAGCCCAGCATCGGCGACACGTAAAATCATCGCCCCCTTGCGAGTTCGTGATGTTCTTCCGTCCAGTCCCGAACGCCGCGAAGTCCTCAGCGAGAACGAAACTTGAGCCGTGCACGCCGAGGCCAGCGGCGTTATTGGCGTTCATGCTGCCGTCCCACGCGACAATGCGTTTGAGGACGACGTGGTGCGAGCCCCGAGCGATGCCGACGACGTCGTTCGGGCTATTCCGGGCGTTGATGCCCTCAATGACGAACCACTGGTTGCCGCTCAAGCGTACAGGGGTGTGTGAGAACTCGCCGTCTATCAGTACGCCGCCGTCGTTCAAGGCGCGGACCGAAATCGGGTTGCCCTTCGTGCCGCTGAGGCCGCTAGGCGGAGCGATACTGTTGGCTCTGCCACGGTAGACCCCGTCAAGAAGACAAAGCGTTGTGCCAGGGGTCGCGACCGACCAGAAGTCTTGGATCCGGAACGGACTGGATGTCATGCGCCCATGGCCGCGGCCATTCGGTGAAGCAAAGTAATCGCATGGGGTAGACGAATCGGTGGCCGCCATGGCGATTCGTGGGGACGCTGAGGGGACAGATGACATGAGGACACCGCAGACAAGGAGACCAAAGAACATCAGCGCAGCCCTGCGCAGACGCCGCATGATGAACACCCTCCATGAGAATGTGGTCCGATCCGGTTCGGCCGGTCGCCACACGCACAAAGAGCGCCAACGGTCTTTGCCCCAGAGCATCACGTTTTCGTTTGGTTTGTAAATTGGACACTCTGCCCCAACCGCGATCCACTGTTCCCGTTCCTTACATCGTGCGCTCTAGGACGGACACAGAGCCGTGGACCACCCGCCGAGCCCCGCCCCACGAGTCCACGCCTAGCCGCGCACGCTGTCTCTACCCTCGACATGGCGACGCCCCGGGTGACCCCGGGGCATCTGTGCGTCCGTCGATCTCCCTGCATGCGCCGGGAGGAACGCGACGTGAACATCGCCCTGCGCCGTCGGCGGGCTTGCTCCACCTCAGCTCGCGGACCCGAGACAAGTCGATCGGTTCAGATTCCCGCGCTTTCCGGCGTCCATCGACACTCTACGGGTGGGAACGGGAACGCATACCGGATGATCCCTCGGGGCCGGCCCGCCACGAAGGAGATCAGCGGGGGCGTCAGCCCCCGCGCGAGACAAAGAGGGGCGAGCGATCCGCACGTCAAGATCTTGCCGGACGCCGCCATGCGTGGCGCAACCCGCATCGCACCTGCGAACACGGATTGAAGCAGCGCGGTAGTTATCCGACAGTCGCGCTGGCGCCGGCGGTAGAAGGCCCAGCGGCGACCACCTAGCCACACAGCCTGCAACAATGGCTTCCGCGAGCGCATGAGTCTCTAAAAGCTAGGACTTAATCGGACAGTCATGCAACGGTAGCTCTCGGTGTCCACCACCCTCCTCGTGGGCGAGGAGAAAGGACGCGAGAGCGATGACGACGGAGCAGAAGATCATCAAGACGAAGGTGGGAGTCCTGGAGCTGGCGAAGCAGCTGGGGAACGTGGCGCGGGCGTGCCGGATCATGGGCTACAGCCGCGACAGCTTCTACCGGTTCAAGGAGCTCTACGAGACGGGGGGCGAGGCGGCGCTGCAGGAGATCTCGCGGCGCAAGCCGGTGCTGAAGAACCGAGTGGCGCCGGAGGTCGAGGCTGGGGTGGTGGAGCTGGCGATCGAGCAGCCGACGTGGGGCCAGGTGCGGGTGGCGAACGAGCTGGCCAAGCGTGGGCTGACGGTGTCGCCGGCGGGCGTGCGGTGCATCTGGCAGCGGCACGACCTGACGACGATGAAGCACCGGCTCAAGGCGCTGGAGGCGAAGGTGGCCCAGGAGGGACGGATTCTCACCGAGGCCCAGGTGGCGGCGCTCGAGAAGGCGACGGCCGACAAGGAGGCGCACGGGGAGTTCGAAAGCGAGTGCCCGGGCTACTGCGGGGCGCAGGATACGTTCTACGTCGGCACGCTCAAGGGTGTCGGGCGGATCTACCAGCAGACGTTCATCGACACCTATGCGAAGGTCGGCTTCGCCAAGCTCTACGACCGGAAGACGCCGCTGACGGCGGCGGATCTGCTCAACGACCGGGTGCTGCCGTTCTACGAGCAGCACGGGATCCCGCTCACCCGCGTGCTCACCGACCGGGGAACGGAGTACTGCGGGGTGCCGGACCGCCACGAGTACGAGCTGTACCTGGCGGTGGAGGACATCGACCACACGCGGACGAAGACGCGCAGTCCGCAGACGAACGGGATCTGCGAGCGGTTCCACAAGACGGTGCTCAACGAGTTCTACCGGGTGGCCTTCCGCAAGAAGATCTACGCGAGCCTCGAGGACCTCCAGGCGGATCTGGATGCCTGGCTCCGCGAGTACAATGAGGCGCGGCCGCACCAGGGCCGGTGGTGCTACGGGAAGCCGCCGATGCAGACGTTTCTGGATAGCGTCCCGCTGGCGAAGGAGAAGCTGCTGGTGGCGTGAGGCGAGTCGACAATGACGTGCACCCGGACACCGAGCGGCGCCGGAGCGAGCACTGTCAGATCGAGTCTCGGCTTTTACATCTGAATCGTATCCTTCCGCTGATATCTGGAAGTTGACGAGATCCAGCGTGACTTCGATGCCTTCCCCGGGAAGTACAATCTCCGCCGACACCATCAGGATTACCGGCTGACCGGGCGTACCCAGCGCAAGCGCCTCAGGAGGCTCTCGGGATCGGCAAGCTCCCGGCGCTCACAAGCGGCTCCATCGTTCCGGGAGGGAGAGAAGGTAACCCCCAGCGACGTAGAGAACCGGACAGCCGAGTGTCGGCACATTGCCGCTAGTCCCGAGAAGCGGCCTCTTGCCACGTAGTCCGTTACCGAGGTCGAGTTCCAACTCCTAGCGCGTCCGGCCCTGTTAACACGTGCCTACCCGCGATCGACGGCACACCGCGCCTGTTTACCGGTTGATCATGGCCCTCTCGGCAATAGAGTGCCCATGTCAACAATGTCCACGTCAGCCAAAACGTCTTGGTCCAGATCCGATCTGCGAATATTGCTCCCGTCAGCACGCCAAACGTCGCTGCCTCCATCGCCGCCAGCGCCAATCCCCCCTGACCCGCCCTACGAGCCTTCTGCACAGCCCAAAGACTGCTCCCAATCGCGGCGAGCATCAGTGAGAGACCTACAACCCCGAGCTCAAGCGTAACCATGAGGACTGAGTTATGGGCACCAGATCCACCCGATAGTGTCGGGAAATTGTAAAGGCCCGCGCCGAACAGCCAGAACTGATCGAGACTCTCTAGCCCCGCCTGCCAGATCTCGGTGCGGCCGGACCCTGTCGCATCTTCGCCAGTCGCCAGGCGTTCGAGGCGCTCGAAAAATCTTCCCGGGGCAAGCGCCGTCACCATGATGAGGATCGCAACCGCTACCACGATCTGCCGCCGGGCCTGCATGCGATACAGAAGAACTGCCATGACAACCATCATGGCGAGAACCGCCGCGCGCGACATCGAGATGAACATTCCCATGCCGATGAGTCCAAGGCAGCCGAGCGCCGCGGCCTTGCCAGCTAGACCGCGGAATCCGACGAAGGCCGCCGCAGCAAGGGCGAGTGGGAGAATCAACATTCGCCCGAGCGAGTTCGGGTTTGAGTCGAAGTCTCCAATAGCAACTCTCCCACGTCCAGCCGCGCCTCCATCAAGCCCAAACAGATAGCCGACACTGGCGGCCAGCACACCACCCAGGACGGTCAAGGCACAAACCCAGTAGAACTCCTTGCGCGTCGGCCGAAAGGACACGGTCACAAGGTAGAGAACGAACATGCTTAGGATCGAGATCAAGCGCCGGAGCGGCAGGTCCACGTCTATCGCCCACGCCATGCTGACCACGCACCAGACCATGAAGAAGCTCCACCACAGAGCAGCTGCAGGGGGGCGAACAAGACGTCGCTCCATCAGCCCCGCAGCAATCAGTACGGCCCCGGCGACGGCCCCGGCTGGCCTCGACAGCGTCGCGGCTCCCTGGAAGAGTGGCAAGCTATCCAATGATGAAACGAGCAGAGCATAGACCCCGAGCGTGCAGACGACGGGCCACCGAATAAACACGGGAGTCAGGGCTACCAGGCCGACGGCGGCGAAGATCAGCCACTGCTCTTCCGCCAGCGCCCAGCCGAACAGCGGAGCCAGTCCCACGACGGCCACGATGGCGACCCCCGTGGAAAACGAAATGTTCCACGAGGAAAGAGCGCTGGTGAGTCTCAACACTTCGGCAAACGCTTCTCGCTCACTCGGGCCGGACGCGGGATCGCTCGCGCCGGTACCGGCGCGAGCACGCACGACACACGCCCGTGCCCGCGTCATCGAAATCGATCCGGTTGCCGCAGACGCACATCCAGCCGACCACCCGACCGGGGTTGCCGA
>CAYXRS010000192.1:765-5177 GCA_964467195.1 uncultured Gemmatimonadaceae bacterium | reverse complement strand
TCGTCCGCACCGGCGCATCGAGGAACTGCATCGTGTCGTAGATCGCCATCCCCGCGGAGACGCTGCCGCCCGGCGAGTTGATGTAGAGGTTGATGTCCCGTTCAGGGTTATCCGCCGCCAAGAACAGCATCTGCGCTATGACGATGTTCGACACATCGTCGTTGATCGGTGTGCCGAGGAAAACAATGCGGTCCATGAGCAGACGTGAGAAGATATCGTACGTCCGCTCACCGCGGCTGGAACGCTCGATTACATAGGGAGGGTAGATCGTGGGCATTACTTGGTAGTCCTCTGTGAGTTTCGGAGTGGCCCCTGGCCCCCTGTCACTTCTCTATCAGGTTCTTCTCCATCAGCCACGCAAACACCTTGTCCTCTGTAATACTTCTTTCCAGCTCGGCAATGCGCCCCGCCTTCTGGAGAGACGCATACACCTGGCCGGGATCAGCATCACGCTTCTTCGCGACGTCGGAGACTCGGTCATCGATGTCCGCTTCCGTCGCACCCAGCGCTTCCTTCTTCGCGATACTCTCCACAATCAGGTCCCGGCGCACCTGACGTTCGGCCACGGGGCGGAACTCGGTGCCGAACCGCTCACGCTCTTCCTCGGGGATCTGATATGCCTCCATGTATGCACTGACGAGCTGCGTGACCCAACTGTCCGGCACCTCGAAGCGGTTGGCTTCACTGATCTCGTTGATCAGAGCCTGCCGCAGCTCGGCGTCTGCCTCGCGCTCGGCGTGGCGCTCCAGGTCATCGCGCACCGCGCGCTCCATCGCATCCACGGAATCGAAGTCGCCCACTTCCCGCGCGAACGCGTCGTCCAGGTCGGGAAGCGTCTTTCGCTTCACGTCCTTGACCGTGACGCGAACCGTCTTCATCACCCCTCGCTGGCTCTCGTCCTGAAAGTCGTCCGGCCACCGCACCGGGCGTTCCGTGGTGGTGCCTGGGGCCGTCTCGGTGATCAGCTCCTCGATCCCGGGGATAGCCTGTCCGGCACCGATCACGATGCGGTACTCCCGGTCTTCACCGAGGTCATGCGCTTCATCAGCGCTCGCAATGTTCACCGTGACCATGTCGCCGGCAATCGGTCGCTCCTCGACGGGCGACCACGTGGCACGCTGCTCCTGGAGCGCCAAGATCTGTTCGCGCAGCTGCTCGTTCGTCACGAAACGCACCTGCCGCTTGACCCGGAACCCGGTCGTCCGCGCCAGATCGATCTCCGGGCGCACCTCCAGGTGCAGCTCGAAAGTGAGCGGCTTTCCCTCGTCGAAGTGCACATGGTGAACGTGTGGCTGCGAGGCGAGCTGCAGCTTTTCGCGCTCGACCACTTGCTTGAAGGCCTCCTGCACGAGCGCCTGGATGGCTTCCTCGCGAATGGCGTCCGCAAACCGTTTGCGAACCATGGCCGGTGGAGCCTTCCCCGGGCGAAACCCCGGAATGCGTACCTGCGAGGCATACCGTTTCGCGGCACGATCCTCCGCGCTCCGGACCTCGTCCGCGGGCACCGAAACCTCGAGAAGTCGCGACAGTCCCTCTGTTTTCTTCGGTGTGATGTCGATGTTCATGGACGAAAGATAATCAGGTCGCCGGTAGGCTACGGGTACTGGAACTGGAGATTATCGACCGGTCGCGATGCTTGCCGTGTGAACCGACCGCGAGCCCCGGTCATGCGAAAGCCGGGACTCGAACCCGGACGGGTTTCCCCACTGGATCCTAAGTCCAGCGCGTCTACCAGTTCCGCCACTTTCGCAGCCTGCTCTTTCAATCTAAGCGTGCAGGAGGGAGACATCCAAGAATCGGCGATAAGGACGACCACATCCGTGTCCATGATGAGAAAAGACCCGGCGGCGACTGCCGACGGGTCTCGCTCATTTCATGAGGGTAACTCAGCCGCCCACCCTGAGATTCACGATCCGCGTCTGATCGAGCTGCGGCCGATAGACGAGCAGGCTCACGATGTCGCCAGGCTTGACCTGATCAACTATCTGATCCAACTCTGCAATTGTCCGCGTTCTGCGCCGCGGCGATGGTGCCCCCGCCTCGAGGATGATGTCGGTGGGGAAGAGCTGATTGGCGGCAGCGCCGGAGAAGTTCACATCGCGCACCACGGGACCGCGCCGATCGTCGCCCACGTTCTCGCGCTGCGCCTGATCGGCAGTCAGGTTCTCGAGCGTCACACCGAGCTTGGACGAGCTCGCCGGCTCCACCGGCGTTTCACGGTCCTGCCGCCCGGCGCGCGCGATGTTCTCTTCCGTGGGCGCTTCCGCGAGACGGACGCGGAATGACCGGCGCGTGCCGTAGCGCATCACCTCGACCGGGATGACGTCCCCGGGCTTGTGCTCGCGCACCACTCGTTGCAGAGTGGCCACGCGATCCACGTCGCGGCCGGCCACCGACACGATCACATCTCCGGGCTCGAGGCCCGCTCGACGGGCCGGGCTGTCGTCGCCGGTGAAGGAGCCCACGAGCGCGCCGCGGATCTCCCGCAACCCGGCCGCCTGAGCATCGGTGGCGCTGACCTCGTTGATACCCACGCCCAGCACTGCCCGGCGCGGCCGTCCGTGCGCGATCAGGTCGTCCATCACGACCTTGGCGAGGGTGATGGGGATGGCGAATCCGTATCCCTGGTAGAAACCCGTCTCGCTGGCGATCGCCGAGTTTATGCCGATCACCTCACCACGGATGTTGACCAGCGGTCCACCCGAGTTGCCCGGATTGATCGCGGCGTCGGTCTGGATGTAGTCGACGATGGCGTAGTTCGTTCCGTAAAGCGCGGCCAGCTGCTGGCTTCGGCCCTTGGCCGAGATGATCCCGGCGGTAACCGAGAAGTCCAGCCCGAGAGGATTGCCGATAGCGAGCACCCACTCGCCAATTCGCGCCGCCTCATCATTGCCCAACCGCACTGCCGGGAAGCCGTTCCCTTCGATCTTGATGACCGCTACGTCGGTGGTCGGATCACGTCCAACGATTCGCGCAGGGAACACGCGCTTGTCCATGAGCGTGACGTTCACGTTGTCTGCATCCGCCACGACGTGATTGTTGGTGAGAATGTAGCCGTCAACCGAGACGAGGAATCCGGTGCCCGTGCCTTGCGACGGGCGCGGCGGACGACGCCCCTCGAACTGCTCGAAGAACTCCTCCAGGCCGCGGGGAACGGGTTGCTGCTGCCCGCGGCGTTGAGCGGTGCGTGGTGCCCTCGTCGCCTGGATAGACACCACCGCCGGCGTGACGCGCTCGGCGATCGACGCGAAGGCGGTGCCGGTGCGTTCCAGCGTCTCGAGCGCCTCTACTGGCGGCTGGTCCGCGCGAGTCCCGCCCTGCTGGGCGTAGCCGAACGGGGTGAGATTGAAGCCGGCTGCGAACACGAGTCCGACGATGAACGCCCCCACGGCTACCAGCCCGAGTCGCGCCCGCACGAATGCTTTCGACATAGACAAATCCGCTCTGTGAGTGGGTCCCCTGAGCAATCTACACTCCGGGCAGCGTGCCGGTTTCACATAAACCGCTCACGTGACCTTAGCGTTCCCGTGAGCCCGGCCCAATATCCGGATAAGTCAACGGCGACGCCCAGAGGGTTTACTGCAAGGGTGGGGCGAGGAGAAAGCCGGGAGGCTCGGGTTGCCAAACCCCCGTCAGGGGCGCGACAGCCGCCTCGCCGAGTCCCCTGCGCCCGCCAGCCCTGCACGCAAGGCGATGTGGTGAGGCGCCGCCGAGACACCTGTTGCTCCCAACCCCCCGGCCCCCGCCTACTTCTTCTCCTCCTCCACGATCTCGTAGTCGGCCTCGACCACTTCCTCCTCGGCAGTTCCAGGCTGAGCGCCAGCGGCCGGCTCCTGCGTACCCATGTCCGGAGTCTCACTGGCAGCCTGCTGCTGCGCGTAGAGCGACTGACCTGCCTGGCTGTACGCGGTGGAGAGCTCCTCCTGGGCGGCGCGGATCTCGTTGAGGTCGTCGCCGCGCAACGCCTTCCGGGCGCGCTCGACCGCCGCGTCCAGCCGGCTCTTGAGCTCCGGGCTGAGCTTCTCCGACCACTCCTTGCTGTTCTTCTCGACGTCGTAGGTCATCGAGTCCAGTCGGTTGCGCGTGTCGATCTGCTCCCGCCGCTCCTTGTCCTCGGCAGCGTGCGCCTCCGCATCCTTCACCATCTTCTGGATCTCGGCGTCCGACAGACCGCTCGACGATTCGATCCGGATCTTCTGCTCCTTGCCCGTCGCCTTGTCCTTGGCCGCGACGTGAAGGATGCCATTCGCATCGATGTCGAAGGTGACCTCCACCTGCGGCATGCCACGCGGTGCGGGCGGGATGCCGGTGAGCTGGAACTTGCCGATCGTCTTGTTGTACACCGCGAGCTCGCGCTCACCCTGAAGCACGTGGATCTCCACGGTGGTCTGGTTGTCCTCCGCGGTGGAGAA
>CAYXRS010000192.1:0-755 GCA_964467195.1 uncultured Gemmatimonadaceae bacterium | reverse complement strand
TCCGCGTTGGTATGGTCGTATTGGGCGGAATGAGGACCGTCATCACGCCGCCCGGCGTCTCGATGCCGAGCGACAGCGGAGTCACATCGAGCAGGAGTACATCCTTCTGCTCGCCAGTGAGTACAGCGCCCTGAATGGCGGCACCGATCGCCACCACTTCATCGGGATTCACACCCTTGTGAGGGTCCTTCTTGAAGAAGTTCTTGACGATCTCCTGAATCTTCGGGATGCGTGTCGAGCCGCCGACGAGAATCACCTCGTCAACGTTCTCCGGCTTCAGTCCGGCATCCTTGAGCGCCTGCTCCATGGGCGGAATGGTGCGCTGAATAAGATCGTCCACCAGCTGCTCGAAGCGCGAGCGCGACAGCGAGTAGTTGAGATGCTTCGGCCCGCTCTGGTCCGCCGTGATGAAGGGAAGGTTGATGTCCGTCTGGGTTGTGCTCGACAGCTCCATCTTCGCCTTCTCGGCGGCCTCCTTGAGCCGCTGGAGCGCCATCGGATCCCGGGAAAGGTCGATTGCCTGATCGCGCTTGAACTCCGCCACTAGCCAGTCGATGACGCGCTGGTCGAAGTCATCGCCGCCCAGGTGCGTGTCGCCGTTCGTGGACTTGACCTCGAACTGTCGCGAGCCCTCCACGTCATACAGCTCGAGAATCGAGATGTCGTACGTGCCACCACCCAGGTCGAATACTGCGATCTTCTCGTCGGCCTTGCGGTCGAGCCCGTACGCGAGCGCTGCGGCGGTGGGCTCGTTG
>CAYXRS010000191.1:0-5178 GCA_964467195.1 uncultured Gemmatimonadaceae bacterium | reverse complement strand
GGACATCCGCCTGGATGTGTTCCGGGCGTCCGGTGCGGGCGGGCAGCACGTCAACAAGACGAGCTCGGCGGTGCGGATGACGCATATGCCAACAGGCATCGTCGTGACCTGCCAGCAGGAGCGATCGCAGTTCAAGAACAAGGCGACGGCGATGAAGATGCTCAAGGCGGCGCTCTACCAGCGTGAGGTGGAGGCGCGCGACAAGAAGAAGGCGGAGCTGGAGGCTAGCAAGGCTGACGTAAGCTTCGGCAGTCAGATCCGCAGCTACGTCTTCCAGCCGTACACGATGGTGAACGACCATCGCACCGAGCTCAAGTTGACCGACGTGCAAGCGGTGATGGACGGACAGATCGATCCGTTCATCGAGGCTTACCTCAAGCAAACCGCATCCGGCGAGGCGGCGTGACCGAGGACCTCAACTTCGTAATGAAGGCGAGGCGCGAGAAGCTCGCGCAGCTGGAGGCACTTGATGTACAACCTTTCGCCTATCGATACGACCGTACTCACAGCACCGGCGAGGCATTGGCGGCGCTGGGGGAGGGGGAGGGGAAGGGGAAGGGGGACGGCGATGATGCGGAGGAGCGGACCCGGGTGCGTCTGGCCGGCCGCCTGCTCGCCTGGCGGGGTCATGGGAAGACGGTGTTTACGCACCTGGGCGACCAGGACGGCCGCATCCAGCTCTACTTCCGGCGCGACGACCTGGGCGAGAGGAACTGGGCCGTGCTGCGTCTGCTCGACATCGGCGACGTCGTGGGGGTGGAGGGTCCGCTCTTCCGCACGCGTACCGGCGAGGTGACGGTGCGCGTCGAGTCGTTCGAGCTGCTCGCCAAGTCGCTTCGCCCTCTTCCGCTGGGCAAGGAGGAGGAGGTCGACGGGAAAATTGTGCGCCACTCCGGCTTCGCCGATCCCGAGCAGCGCTACCGCCAGAGGTATGCGGATCTGGCCGTGCACCCGGAGGTACGCTCGCTGTTCATTGCCCGCACACGAATGATCTCCGCGCAACGCCGCTTTCTGGACGCGCGCGGCTTTGTCGAGGTGGAGACGCCCATCCTCCAGCCGCTCTACGGCGGCGCGGCGGCGCGTCCCTTCGTCACGCATCACAATGCACTCGACATGCCGTTGTATCTTCGCATAGCCGACGAGCTCTACCTGAAACGTCTGGTGGTTGGAGGCCTCGAACGGGTCTATGAGGTCGGGCATGATTTCCGCAACGAGGGCATTGACCGAACGCACAACCCCGAGTTCACGATGCTCGAGTTCTACCAGGCATATGCCGACTACGGCGAGATGATGGACGTAGTCGAAGCGCTGCTGGTATGCTCTGCTGATGCCGTTCGCGCGACGGGTGTGGCGAAGGTGCCGATGCTGCGCCCACCATTCCCGCGCGTCAGCTGGGTGCCATCGCTGAACGCGGCTGTTGGCGCCGATGCCATGGCCATGGGCGACGCCGAGCTGCGGAACACGGCGCGCGGCCTGGGGGTTGAAGATGTAGGCGAACTGAGCCGGACGAAGTTGCTTGATGAGTTGTTCCAGCGACTGGTGGAGAGTCGTCTGGAAACGCCGACGTTCGTCGTCGACTATCCGGTGGAGCTGTCGCCGCTCGCCAAGCCGAAGCGGGGTAACCCGGCACTTACCGAGCGGTTCGAGCTCTTTGCCACCGGCCGCGAGTTGGCGAACGCCTTCAGCGAGTTGAACGATCCGATAGACCAGCGACGCCGCTTCGAGGCCCAGGCGCGACTGCGCGCCGCCGGCGACGAGGAGGCAACCGAAGTGGACGAGGACTACCTCCGGGCGATGGAGTACGGCATGCCACCCATGGGGGGTGTCGGCATCGGCGTCGACCGGCTGTTCATGTATCTCACCGACACCCAGAACATTCGGGATGTCATCCTGTTTCCCACGATGCGGCCCGAATGAGCAGGCTCGAGCTTTCCATCGCTTGGCGCTATCTCCGGAGCAGGAGTAGCTCCCGGCTGTTGTCGTTCATCAGCGTCGTCGCCATCGGCGGCGTGCTGGTTGGCGTGAGCGCGCTCATCGTCATCATTGGAGTCATGAACGGGCTCCAGAACGACCTCCGCGAGAAGATCCTCGTGGGTAGCCCGCACCTCCGCGTGCTCACCATCGGTGAGGATCTGTCGATGCCTCGATGGCAGACCGTGCTGGAGCGCATTCGCGGAAATCCTCGGGTCGAAGCCGCCGCGCCGTTCGTGCTGACACAAGGGCTGGTCACGGCCGGTCACCATTACGGCGAAGGCGTCATGGTGGTGGGAGTGGAACCGGACGGACCCGGGGTGGTGGACGTGACCTCCATCCGCGAGTACGCAAAGGCGGGCGATTTCCGCTTCATCAGCGGCGACGGGGAGCGGCAGGGGGTCGTGATCGGCCGCCGGCTGGCCGACCGCCTGGGCGTGGTGCCGGGTCACCGCATCACGATGGTTGGTTTTGCCGGCACCGAGGTGAATCCCGCGCTCGGCGGAGTGGTCCCTCGCTTCACCGAGTTCGAGGTTTCCGGCTTCTTCGAGACGGGGATGTACGAGTACGATAACGCGTACATCTTCATGTCCCTCGAGCAGGCGCAGGATTTCGCCGGGCTTGGTGACGCCGTGACCGGGATCGAGGCGCGCATCACCGACATGTGGCAGGCGCCGGAGGTGGGGCGCGAGCTTCTGACCTCGCTGGGTGGCTACCCGTACCGGATCGTGGACTGGCAGGAGCAGAACCGGTCGCTGTTCCAGGCGCTCAAGCTGGAGAAGCTGGTGATGAGCGTCATCCTGCTGCTAATCGTGATCGTGGCCGCGTTCAACATAGTCGGCACGCTGACCATGGTGGTGAAGGATAAGACCCGTGAGATCGGCATCCTTCGCGCCATGGGACTTACAGGGCGCTCGATCCGGCGCATTTTCTTCGCGCAGGGCGTTGTGATTGGCGGTGTGGGAACGGCGGCTGGGCTGATGCTCGGGATGTTCTTCGCAATCCTCATCGACCGTGGGCATCTGATCAGAATCGATCCCACCGTCTACTTCATCGACCACCTGCCGGTGCTGCTCGACCCGCGCGATGTTCTCCTGATCCTGGCGGCTAGTATCGCGATCGCCGCACTGGCTACGCTCTACCCGGCGATCCAGGCGTCGCGCCTGTATCCCGTGGAAGCGATTCGGGAGGAGTGATGATCATTCAGGGGCGTGCACTGAGGAAGACGTACCGCGGCGGCGACGGCGGGCTCATCACCGTGCTCGATGGAGTCGATCTCGATGTCCGCCGTGGCGAGCTGGTGGCAGTGGTGGGCGCCAGTGGCGCTGGGAAGAGCACGCTGCTGCATCTCCTTGGCGCACTCGATCGCCCAACGGCCGGCGTGATCACCATAGACGGAGTCGCCGTTCACGAACGCACTGATGACGAGTTGGCCGAGCTGCGCAACCGGAAAGTGGGTTTCGTCTTCCAGTTCCATCATCTTCTCCGCGAGTTCTCGGCGTTGGAGAACGTCATGATGCCACTGCGCATTGCCGGTTGGGATCAGCGCACCGCGCGGTCCAAGGCGGAGCAGCTCCTGGCGCGAGTGGGACTGAGCGGGCGCATGTCGCACCGCCCAGGTGAGCTGTCGGGCGGCGAGCAGCAGCGCACCGCGGTGGCGCGAGCGCTGGCGATCGACCCCACGGTTGTTCTGGCTGACGAGCCGTCGGGGAACCTGGATCACATGAACAGCGAGCTGCTGCACGAGCTGTTTGTGGAGCTCGTGCGGGAGCTCGAGGTGGCAATGGTGGTGGTGACGCACAACCGGTCGCTGGCGGCACGCGCCGATCGCGCGCTCCTGCTGGAGGACGGCCTGCTGCGAGATACGGACATCAGTATCATGGTCTCCTGAGATGTTGTGCGAGAGCTGCGGCGAGCGCGACGCGGTCATCACCCTGACCAAGGTGGTCGAGTCGGAGCGGAACGAGATTCGCCTGTGCGAGCGGTGTGCAGCCGAGCGTGGGATCGAGACGACAGTGAGCTCGCCGCACCAGCACGAGCTGGGTGAGTTCCTGATGGCCGTGCAGAAGCAGCTGCCCAGCGTGCCGGCGGACCAGGCGCGTTGCAGCTTCTGCTCCGCCAACCTGAGGGATTTCCGCGCCGCCGGCCGACTGGGATGCGCTCACTGCTATTCGGCCTTCGAGCCCAGCCTTCGTGACCTGCTGCGTCGCGTTCACGGTCACTCGCGTCACATTGGCAAGAGCTACCAGCCGCCAACGGCGGTGCCGGCCGCTCATCCGACGCGGGTGGATGACCTCCGCGAGCGGCTTCGCCGTGCCGTGGAGTCCGAGCAATTCGAGCTGGCCGCGCGAATACGCGATCAACTTCGGGTGCTCGAATGACGCTGGATCTTTCTCTCCTCCCCGATGGCGGTGTGAGCTGGCTGGATGCCTCCGGTGAGCATTCCACGATAGTCCTCTCCTCCCGCATCAGGTTGGCACGCAACGTGGAGGGTTATGCCTTCACCACCCGCGCCCGCGACGGGGAACGACTGCGTATTCTGGGCCAGCTCCGTGAGGCCATTCGGTCGGCGGCCTCTTTGCGCAACAGCGTTCTGGTGAGGGTGGACGAGCTGGATGGAGGGGAGCGTCTGCTGTTGCACGAGAGGCACCTGGTGAGCAAGGAACTGGCGGGGCTGGATCCGCAGCATCCGGTGCGGAGCGGCGCCGCCGTGTTTCTCGGCGACGGCTTGGGCGTCATGGTAAATGAGGAGGACCATCTCCGGCTCCAGGCGCTGCGCTCCGGCTTCGATCTCGAGGAGGCGTACGCTGCGCTCGACCGGGTGGATGATGAGTTGGGCGCGCAGTTGCCCTACGCTTTCCACCCCGAGTTCGGTTTCCTGACCTCGTGTCCTACGAACACGGGAACAGGAATGCGTGCCTCGGTGTTGATTCACTTGCCGGGGCTCGTCCTCACGAAGCAGATCGGAAAGGCGCTCACGGGACTTCAGCAGATGGGACTGACGTACCGGGGGCTCTATGGGGAGGGCAGTGAGGTTGTCGGGAACTTCTTCCAGATCTCGAACCAGACGACGATAGGGCGTTCCGAGGAGGAATTGCTCGATCACCTGATCCGGGTGGTCCGTCACGTGATCGAGCGCGAGGAGGAAGCGAGAAGGGTATTGCTTCGCGATGCCGGATATATTATTGAAGATAAGCTCTGGCGCGC
>CAYXRS010000190.1:0-5246 GCA_964467195.1 uncultured Gemmatimonadaceae bacterium | reverse complement strand
AGGTGCTCGACACGCTCGACCTGGAGCGTGAACGGGGGATCACCATCAAGCTGAACGCCGTGCGCATGACGTACGCGGCGCGCGATGGGCTCACCTACGAGCTGAACCTGATCGACACGCCAGGCCACGTGGACTTCACGTACGAGGTCTCACGCTCACTGGCGGCGTGCGAGGGGGCGATCCTGGTGGTTGACGCGTCGCAGGGCGTTCAGGCTCAGACGCTCTCGAACCTCTTCCTCGCCCTCGACGCCGGCCTGGAGATCATTCCCGTCCTCAACAAGATCGATCTGCCCGGTGCCGAACCGGAGCGGCGGCTCCAGGAACTGGAGGAGCTGCTCGGTGTCGACGCCGATTCCATCCTGCGAGTCAGCGCCAAGGAAGGCATCGGCATCTCGGACGTGCTCGAGCGAATCGTGGAGAAGGTGCCGCCCCCACGAGGCGACGCCGACGCGCCGCTGCGTGCGCTGATCTTCGACTCGTACTATGACCGCTATCGCGGTGCGATTCCGTCGGTGCGCGTGGTCGATGGCGCGATCCGGGCCGGCATGCGGATCACCTTCGGCGCCGGCGATGATATCTACGAGGTGAGCGAGGTCGGTTACCTCCAGCTTCGGCAGGTCAAGACCGACGCGCTGCGCGCCGGCGAGGTAGGGTACGTTCTCGCCAACGTCCGTCGCGTGCAGGAGACGCGCGTTGGCGACACGATCTTCGATGCCGACGATCGCGCCGCCGAGCCGCTTCCCGGCTATCAGGACATCAAGTCGATGGTTTTTGCCGGGATCTATCCAACCGACCCAAACCGCTACGAGGACCTTCGCGACGCGCTGGAGAAGCTCCAGCTCAACGACGCCTCACTCCACTATGAGCCGGAGTCCTCAACGGCACTTGGCTTCGGCTTCCGCGCAGGCTTCCTGGGGCTGCTGCACATGGAGATCGTGCAGGAACGGCTCGAGCGCGAGTTCGATCTCGACCTCGTCACAACGGTGCCGAACGTGGAGTATCACGTGCACCTCAACGATGGGTCCATGGTCCTGCTGGAGAATCCATCGAAGATGCCGCACGGTTCGCTCGTGTCGCACATCGAGGAACCATACGTAAAGGCACGCATCGTGGCACCGGCGGAGTACATCGGGCCGATCATGACGCTCGGCAACGAACGGCGCGGCGTATACCTGAACATGAGCTACGTGGACACCCAGCGCGTGGAGTTCGACTTCGAGTTCCCGCTCGCCGAAATCATCCTCGACTTCTACGACAAGCTGAAGACGATCAGCCGCGGCTACGCCAGCCTCGACTACGAGCTGCTCGGCTACCGCCGCAGCCAGCTCGTGAAGCTGGACATGCTAATAAACGGCGAGCCCATCGACGCCTTCTCGGTGATCATTCACCGCGACAAATCCGTGGAATGGGGGCGCAAGATCGCCGACAAGCTAAAGGAACTCATCCCACGCCAGCTGTTCGAGGTGGTGATTCAGGCTGCCATCGGCACCAAGGTCATCGCTCGCACTACCGTAAAGGCGCTGCGCAAGAACGTCCTCGCGAAATGCTATGGCGGCGATATCACGCGCAAACGCAAGCTCCTGGAGAAGCAGAAGGAAGGCAAGAAGCGAATGAAACAGGTAGGCGCGGTGGAGATCCCGCAGGAGGCCTTTCTGGCCGTCCTGCAGGTGGACTGACCGTGCAACGCTCGGGCACTGCGACGGCGGTGCGCCCGCCGGCAGCGGAGCCGCGGCCCGGTACCGCCGAATCGCTCGTGGTGCAGACGAGCTTTCTCGGAGACGTCGTGCTCACAACACCGCTGATCGCCGAGTTGGCGACGCGTGGCCCGGTGGATGTGGTCGTCACTCCCGCCAGTGCGCCACTTCTCCAGCACAATCCGCACATCAGGCACATCATTCCATACGACAAGCGCGCTGCCGACTCCGGGGTCGGCGGCATTCGACGGACCGCGGCCCGCATTCGAGCGGGGGTTGGCCGCACTGGGAGATCGCCGACAGCATATGTGGTGCAGCGTTCGCTCCGAAGTGCCGCCCTGGCGCTGATGGCAGGGTGCACGAATCGGATCGGCTTCCGGAGATCGCCGGGCGGTCCGCTGTACACGCAGCGCATTGCGTATCGCGACGACCGTCACCACGCCGAACGCCTCTGGCGGCTTGCCTTTCCGGAAGGTGGAGCACCAGTCCCCCCCCCGGGCGGCGAGCAGCTGCGTCCGCGACTGTACCCGGGGCCGCACGAGTCGGCGGAAGTGGATGGCGTTCTTCGCGGACTCGAGGGCGAGTTCATCGTGCTCGCTCCGGGCAGCGTATGGGCCACCAAGCGATGGCCCTGTTATCCGGATCTGGCGCGACTGCTCGTTGCGACGCACCCTGTCGTGGTGGTCGGTGGTGACGATGATTCGCCGCTCGCCGCGGCGATCGCCGGTGCTGCCGGTGCCGCACGCGTGGTGGACTCCACCGGACGGCTTTCGCTCCTTGGTTCGGCGGAGCTGATACGGCGATCCGCAATGGTTGTCACCAACGATTCGTTGCCGCTCCATCTCGCGTCAGCCATGTCGACGCCTACCATCGCGATCTTTGGCCCGACAGTGCCCGCCTTCGGTTTCGGGCCTCTGGCGGCGCGATCGGCGGTGGCCGAACACGAGTCGCTGCCTTGCCGCCCCTGCTCCAGACATGGGCCGCAACGCTGTCCGCTGAACCACTGGAAGTGCATGCGCGATCTGAATGCAGCGGAGATGCATCAACTGATACTACGAACCCTGAGCCTGACATGGTGAGATCGCGGGGCGAGAAGTTCATCATCGGCGTGGACCTGGGCGGCACCAACATCGTGGTGGGCGCCATGCCCGAGGACGGCAGTCGTGAGCTTGCCGTGCGCAGCGAGCCGACGCACTCCGAGCGTGGCACTGAGGCCGTGGTGGATCGCATCGTCGCCATGATCGCGGGCGTGATCTCGGAGGTCATCGACAGCTGCGGTGCACGGCCAACCGATTTCCTGGGCGTCGGCGTGGGAGCGCCCGGGCCGCTCGATCGCGAAGCGGGTGTCGTGATCGTCGCGCCCAACCTGGGCTGGCGCGACTTTCCGCTGCGCGCACGGGTGAGTGATGCGATTCGGCTGCCCGTCACGCTCGACAACGATGCCAACTGCGCGACCGTGGGCGAGTGGTGGCGCGGTGCGGCACAGGGCGCACGCAACGTCATCGGCCTGACGATTGGTACCGGCATTGGCGGGGGCGTGATCCTGGAAGGACAGCTCTTCCACGGCTCTTCGGATGTGGCCGGTGAGATCGGTCATACCACCATCGACTCCACCGGGCGCTACTGCAAGTGCGGCAACTACGGATGCCTGGAGGCGTACGCTTCCGGTCCCGCCATTGCGCAGCGCGCAAGAGAGGCGCTGGAGCGCGATGAGGCATCCAAGCTGCGGCTGCTGGTGAACGGTGACCTCGAGGCGATCACGGCAGCGACCGTGTACGATGCGGCGCGGGAAGGCGACATGCTGGCGCGCGAGATCGTTCGCGACACCGCTCGCTTCCTCGGCATCGGCATCGCAAACGTGCTGAACATCCTCAACCCCGACGTCGTCGTGATCGCAGGCGGCGTGACTCAGGCTGGAGCGGCGCTCTTCGAGCCGCTGCGGGCGGAGGTCGGTCGCCGCGCATTTCGCCCCGCGGTGAGAGCATGCCGGATTGTACCTGGCAGCCTTCCCGGCACGGCAGGAATGGTGGGCGCTGTCGCGACCTTCAAGGCCCAGCGGTCGGAGCAGCGTTGATGGGCGGTCGGCGCAAGAGGCTGGGCGTGATCGGCACTTTCGTTTGGGACACGATCCACGGCCGCGATCCGCGGGAAGGCGCCGTGGAGGAATGGGGCGGCATCACCTACGCACTCAGCGGGCTCGATGCCGCGCTCGGTGAAGACTGGGAGATCGTGCCCGTGATGAAGGTGGGATCCGATCTGGCCAATCGGGCTCGCGAGTTCCTGGGCACGCTCCGTCGCGTCGCTCCGGATGCGGCGCTGGTGGAGGTTCCCTATCCCAACAATCGTGTGGCGCTGGTATACGAGACGGCCGAACGTCGGTGCGAACGCCTGAGCGGCGGCGTGCCGGGCTGGAGCTGGCTGGGACTCAAGCCGCTGCTCGTCAATCTCGACGCCCTCTACATCAACATGATCAGCGGCTTCGAGCTGGATCTGGAGACCGCCCATCTCGTCCGCCAGCATTTTCGCGGCCCCATCTACTGCGACCTTCACTCTTTGGTGCTGGCGGTTCAACCCACCGGCGTACGCACGCTGAGGCCATTGCCCAACGTGGCCGCCTGGTGCCGCTGCTTCGATCTCCTTCAGGTGAACGAGGACGAACTATCCATGATGGCAGCGGATCCGATGGCGCTGGCGGCAACGGCACAGGCGGAGGGAGTTCGGTGCCTGGTGGTGACCCTTGGCAGCCGTGGCGCCGTCTACGTGGCCGCACCTGAATTTCACCGACTGGCGGATCTTGGCAGCCGGCAATCGCTGGCCGGCGCGCAAGGCCCGATTCGGACGGCCCTGGTGCCGCCCGCGGTCCGGATCCCCGACGGAGATCCAACTGGATGTGGCGATGTGTGGGGCGCGACGTATTTTTCACGCCTGCTCGCCGGCGAACCTCTCGAGGACGCGGTGCGAGCCGCCCACCGAGCCGCTGCCCTCAACGTCGAGTTCAAGGGGGCGACGGGGTTGGCTCGTCACCTGCGCGGAGAGCTCATCCACGGATGACAACCGTCATCAACGTACCTCATTCACTCGATGACCGGTCCTTCGAGACGGTCCTCGAGCAGCTTGCTCCCGTGCCGAGTGAGCAGAAGGTCCTGCTTGACGCCCGTCATACGAGGTGGGCGTCGCCCTTCGGACTGACCGCCCTGCTCACGCTCGCGCAATCGCGTGCGGAAAAGCCGGGCTTCTACGTGCCGGAGACAGATGAGACCTGCTCGTACTGGGCACGCGCCGGCTTCTTCCGTTTCGCCGAAGACCTGTTCGAGCTGCATGGAAACGTGCCGCGCAGCCGCCCCTCGGGTGAATCGGACGTGCTGCTGGAGATCACGCCCGTCGCCAAGAGTGATGACGTGCATGAGGTGGTGGGACGCATTCAGCAGAAATCGCAGGCGATTCTGGTGAAGGAGTTGAACCTCGACGTGAAGGCGACGATGGGGTTCGCAATGACGCTGTCGGAGGCGTGCCAGAACATCGTGGAGCACGCCGGCCGCGGCGGATGGGTGG
>CAYXRS010000189.1:0-5268 GCA_964467195.1 uncultured Gemmatimonadaceae bacterium | reverse complement strand
GGCGCAGCTGGCGCCGGAAGTTCTCGATGTTCCGCGGGATCAGCTCCATGGGGTGGATGCCGACCTTGAGCGCGTAGTTCTCCGAGTGGATCCCGAAGGCGTCGAAACCGATGGGCTCGAACACCGTGTGCCCCAGCTGCCGCCGGAATCGTCCTTGGATGTCGTTCCCCGTGAACGCGTAGAGGTTGCCCACGTGCAGCCCCTCCGCGGATGGATAGGGGAACATCATGAGCTGGTAGAAGGGTCTGTCGGCGCGATCGAGATCCGGCGAGTTGGCGCCCGAGGCCGCCCAACGGGCCTGCCACTTTCCCTCGACCGCAGCCGGGTCGTACTGCGAGGCATCGCTCGCGATGGTCTCTGGTGTGGACACGTTGCTGACTGGATCGAATAGGCGGGCGCGCCCAACCGGCACGCCCGCCGACGCACGCCCCAGGGTGCGCCAGGCGGCGCAACACCCTGTATCCGTGCAATCTAGCCGCCCTCACCACAGTTACAACCGGAGGTATCGCCGCGCATGAGCCGGGCGTCTTCACCAAAAGCAGGCAGCGTGATCCGCAGCGTTGCCGGGACCACGATCCAACAGCGCTTCGTCTTCGCGATCGGAGCGGCGGCGTTCGTGGTCGTCACTGTGATGGCCTGGGCTGCCGATACCTGGCTGGTGAGTATCCTTCACGGACTCCCCGATGATGCCGTGGCCGACGCGCGGCTGGGCGTGCTGCTCGGTGCGCTTGTGCTCCTCGGCCTGCTGCTGATCGGACTGGGAATGGTAAGCCGGTTCGTGCTGCGCAGCGTGAGCGCCCCTGCGCTGCGTCTTGCCTCGCTTTCGGAACGCGTTTCCGCCGGCGACCTCACCGTTGCCGTTCCCGGCATGGACACCGACGACGAGATGGGCAGGTTGAGCCGAGCCACGGACGGAATGCTGCGCGAGTTGCGACGGCTGGTGGCTGCAATGGATGATTCGGCCGCGCGCACCGCCACGATGGCCGCCGAGATCACCTCCGGCACCGAGCAGATGACGGGTGCCGCCTCGGAGGTCGCGCACACGTCCAACGAGCTGAGCGCACAGTCTACCGAGATGTCCGATACGGTTCGGAAGGCGGCCGCCGACGCCGGCCAGCTGCGCCGGATTGCCGGTGAGCTCACCGCGGGTGCGCGCGGCGGCGTGGAGCGCAACAGACACCTGCGCAGGCTCGCCCAGGAGAACCGGGGCCGGCTCGACGCCAGCACTGCCGCGTTCGACCTGCTGGCCCAGGAAGCCGAGCTTGCTGCCAGGTCGGCCGATGCGCTCGCCGATGCGTCGGAGGAGATCCGTGCATTCCTTTCCTTCGTTCGCAAGATGGCCAGGCAGTCGAAGCTCCTCGGCCTCAACGCGTCCATGGAGGCAGCTCGCGCAGGCGAGCTCGGCGATGGGTTCGCCGTAGTCGCAAACGAGGTGCGAAAGATGGCCTTGGGTGCGGCCGCTGGCGCCGAGCGGGTGCAACTCGTGGTGGATCAGGTGCTCGCCCGGGTTGAGGAGACGCGCGAGTCCAGCCGGCGCACGCTGAGCAACGTGGACGCAGCTCGCGGCGCGACCCGCGAAGTGATCGATGCCTTCGGCGAGGTGGAGCGGATGCTGGTGGAGATGGATGGTTGGACGGCGAGCATCGATTCGGCGGCCACCTCTTCGGCGGAACTGGTAGAGGACTCAACCCAGCGGCTCGAGATGCTTGCTCGGGGGATCGAGGGGTTTGCCGCGGCAATGGAGCAGGTGGCGGCGACGGCGGAGGAGCAGAGCGCCAGCACCGAGGAGATCGCAGCGGCGGCGGCGGCGTTGACGGCGACGGCGAGGGAGCTGAGCGGGGTGGTGGGGGTGTTCAGGCTGGGACAGGGGAAGGAGGCAGAGCCGGCGAGGGCGACTGGCACTGTCCAGCAAGCCGCGATGGTGGGACGGCTGGCGACGGCGTAGAAGGTCTGCGCGCTCGGCGCGAGGCGCCGGCAAAGGGAAGCTGCCACATCAGGCCACCTGGGCCCTCTAATGCCGCCGGATAGCCGCCGCTAGTCGGTCCGAGGCGCGAGCGCGCGCCGTATCGCGTTCACCTGCAGCGCCTTCCAGACACCGAGCCATGGCCAAGCTTGCGTTCGGGTAGAAGACATTTATTCCGAAGTGTCGAAAAATACAACAGTCACACTGGCCATTGCTGTTGCATTCCAGAAAGTCAATCATTATGCCCGATTCAACGACGGCGAAGCAATGGCTGGGCGACAGTCGCGCAGCCTTTCGAGAACGATCCGAGAAAGCCGCTCAGCGGCTGCCGCCGCACAGACATGGAGATACTGGATATGAGAAGCCACCCTTCAACCTGCGCCATGCTGGCGGCCGCGCTACTGCTGAGCGCCTGTGGCGGCAGGGATGTCACCGGCCCGGGCACTGGCCCGGGGCCAGGCGTAAACGGAACCACGATCGCGGCCACGGTGTCAGCGGCCGGCTTCAGGGATGTGTCCTACGTCTGGTCGCTCGATGCGGTGCCGCCGTCGGATACGATGGTATTGGCGCAGGGCGCCAGCTCGCTGGTGACCTTCGCCGTCGACGTAACGCGGTCGGAGTCGATTTCGCTGGCCGGTGCTCGCGGCGAGGTCTGTGTCGACAACGTGGGTGGCCACAACACCCAGGCGCTGGCCGTCGCCGCCCGCGTTCAGGTTCTGGTTGGCGACGTGTTCGAGGACGTCTCGGGTGCAAGCCAGGCCGTTCAGGTCGGTCAGCAGATAGCGGGCGGCCAGTCGAGCTGCTTCCCATTCGAAGTCGCCTTCGACCGGGATGACGCGGCCGAATATCGCGTTGTCGCCGATGTCAGCATTGGCAATCATGGGGTCTCGTCTCCCACATCTGGCGGAATCAGTGTCGCGGGCACTGTCGGATCGTTCGCCGAGGCGAGCGTTGATGGGGGCGCCGAGCTGAGCGGGGAGATCGCCTGCCCGGCCGGCTACGACTGCACGCCGGCGGCCACGTCATGGAGCTTGGGGGGTTCGGCATCGCTCGGCTTCGAGATCACGATCGTGAACAACGACGCCGCCTGCGGGGAAGCGGTCGAGCTCGGTAGTTCGCTGCTGTTGGTGGAGGGAATGTCCGCGGGCACCCACACCGCGGGTGGAGCTGCCGTGATCATGGGCGGACCCTGCGCGTGCACGCAGAGGGCCGGTTACTGGAAGGACAACTCCGGCGCGAACGGCAGCCCGGACCTGGTGACGGAACACCTTCCGATCTGGCTCGGCACGGCGAACGGAGCCGCCAGCATTGAGGTTGCGTCGGCGGCGCAGGCGGCATCAATACTGA
The DNA here is from genome assembly GCA_964467195.1 of uncultured Gemmatimonadaceae bacterium. Lineage (GTDB taxonomy): Bacteria > Gemmatimonadota > Gemmatimonadetes > Gemmatimonadales > Gemmatimonadaceae > CAYXRS01. The sequence goes on along the minus strand of CAYXRS010000189.1, from coordinate 1,958 downwards.
CAGCCGCGGCCGGCTCCAACGCCATACCCAAGCTTCAGCGCCAGCTGCTCGCGGCAAGACTGAACATTGCCGGCAGTACGTCTGACGCGGCTGTCGACGCGGTGATCGCGGATGCCGACGCCTTCCTGGCGCAGCACGATGCGTCGGCCTGGAGCTCGCTCACCCAATCCCAGATGGATGAGGTCGAAGCGATGAAGGATGCTCTGGATGACTATAACTCGGGTGTTACAGGGCCGGGTGCGTGCTCCTGACGGTTCAGGATCCGCCTGCTCGAAGGGGGTGCCGCAAGGCACCCCCTTCGATTTTTCAGTGAGGTGGATTCTCGTACTCGTGCCGGGCGCCTGTAACGAAACGTGCCAGCGCACCCGCGCCGCGTCGTCCACCCGTCACTGCAACCGCGATGGGAGGTCGGCTACTTCGGGAGTCTCGAGCCGCGTGAGTCGACGCGGCGTGTCGATCAGCAGTGACGGCGGCGACCACGGACGATCAACTGGAGGGCTTCCCGCAACCACACCATGGATGCTACACTACCGCTCCCGCTCGCAGCGAGAAACGCCGTGTGCGAGTTTTCGCTCAATTGCGGACACGTCATCGTTACGTGTTCGCCACGCCAGGAGCTCGATGTGAAGCGCATCTTTCTGATCACCCTGTCTGCTTTACTGGTAGGCTGTCAATCCGATGTGCGCGGCGTGACTGATCCGGCTGACATTCTGTTCTCTGCCGCTACCGCGACTACCAGCACCAGCGTGCCCCTCGATCTGCTCGTCTTCGTTCCATGCGCCGATGGCGGGGCGGGGGAGCTCGTCCAGCTGACGGGTTTTCTTCTGGTGTTGTCGCACAGCACGTTCAACGCATCGGGTGGCTTCCGCGTGGTCTCGCACTTCAACCCTCAGGGGGTTTCCGGTGTCGGGCTCTCTACCGGTTTGCGCTACCGGGGAACGGGAGTGACTCAGGAAAGCTTCGGCGCAGGACCGGGCTCCACCTACTCCTTCGTCAACAGCTTTCAGGTGATCGGCCAGGGTCCTGGCAACAATTTCGTGGTGCACCAGACGGTCCACCTGACGGTAAACGCGCAAGGGACCGTGACCGCGGTTGTGGACGAAGTGCGCGTCGAGTGCAAGTGACGATCCCCTGAGCTTCCCCTCAGCTGCACGTTTTCAAGCGCCACTTCCTTCCGGGGATGTGCATCTCCCCTGATGCTGCGACACTCCCCGGGGGGGAACGGGTGAAGCCGTGTGTTTCGTCCACAACGCAGTTGTGCGGCATCGACGCCGCAGTTCCGCGCCCACAGCGAATGTGTGCCGTTCAGCTAAAAGGCTTTGATAACTTGCTTTACTCGCATGGAAATAATTTGGCACCTGCTTTGCCAGCAGTCACGAACTGCTTCACAGTCGGGTCCGCTGCTTCCCCGCTCTTTCCCCGGCTGTCCAAGGCGGATCTGGGTGTGAGGATGTTTGTGCTGATAATAGCTGGCGCCGTGGATCGCGGTCGGATCAGCCGGAGGGCGACAGGCGCCCCGCTCCCGATGGACCGGGCTAGCGGGTGTTACCTGCGGCCAGCGCCGATCCGGGCTGCTGAATCGCGGTTTTCCCCGATGGTCAGAGTAGACGACAAAAGGCAAGTTGTCTGTGACGCTTTGCACGATACACGGGTGACTGGAATCACGGTGAGTCGACTGTTCCGTTTTCGGCAGTCGGCGCTGCCGCCTTTTCCGTCGTCAGGCTACTCGGCGAGAGAGTCCTGAGTGAGTTCCTCATCTGCAGTGCCGAGCGTACCGAGGAACACCGCGCTGGCGGCACCCGCGCCGCTGCGTGAGGCCGACGATCGCGCTGCCCCCGATCTGCTTTCGGCCGTCACTCCGCGGAGACCCAATTCGGCTTTTTTGGTCGAATGGTTCCGCACCATCGACGCGGGGGTCGCCGTCATTACGCTGGTGACGGTTCTGCTGGTTACGAACT
>CAYXRS010000188.1:0-5306 GCA_964467195.1 uncultured Gemmatimonadaceae bacterium | reverse complement strand
CCGGAGCGCCACTGGCCGAGCGAGCTGCCGTCGAAGAGAACGACTGCATCCGACGGCGGCGGCGCCGAGCCGGGAAACGGTCCCGGAGCGACTTCGGGCGGTCGCGGCCGATCCATGGAGTGCATCGGCCACTCCCGCGACTCCTGCGCATGCACCGTTGCGGCGGCAGTGCACAGCAGTACCACGGCCAGCGCCAACCGACGCGCTGACAATCGCGACAGACCGGTCACGACTTCCGGAGTACCCGGAAGCCGAAGAAGCACTGGTTCGTCTCGCAAGTCACCATTCTCACATCCAGCATGTAGGCGCCACCCTGTGATGCAGTGAACTCGAGCACCGGTACGTCATCGTCCTCGATGTCCTGCGCCACCAGCGAGCCGTCCAGGTAGAGTCCGAGATCCAGGTCGCCGCAATCCTGATCGCAGGCCGCGGTGATGAGATAGGTTGCTCCCTGGGCAAGGACCACCTCGAACATCGCCGAGCTTTCGCCGGGAAGCATCCCGATCACCTGCTCGCGGGAGACAGCGGTCTGGTCGGGCGCGAACCCATGCTTCTCCCCGGCGCGCATCGCGTCATCGAGCTGGGCAACGACCAGGCCGCGGTAATCGGGAGAGTCGGACTGCGCCTGCTCCTGCGCCTCGGCACGCGGCGCGAGCAGGAAGACGAACGCGAGCAGGAGCGCGAAGGCTGAGCGGGAGGGCATTGGTTGGTCCGGTGTGGGTGTTGGCGCGACCTGCGGTCGCCATTACCATAGCTCCGGGCAGCGTCTTCCCGCGAGAGGCAACCCGTGAGCGAAGCACCGTCGGACCAACCGGCCACAGCTGCGCTGGGCCGGTCGCGCCATTCAGCCGGCCGCCCGTTCAGTAGGACGCCGGTTCGGCCTCAGGGATGACGAGCCAGAGAATCAGATAGGCGAGCATCCCCGGGAAGGCGGCGGAGATCAGCGACAGCACCACGTAGCCGACGCGCGCCAGAGTCACGTCAATGCCGAAGTAGTGCGCGATCCCGGCCACTACGCCGCCCAGCATCCGGTTGTCAGTGGAGCGTCGCAGTGGTCGTTTGAAGTCGGTCATGAGTGTTGGGGTTGGAGTTTCGAGTGTCGGGTTCGGCTGCCGGTGCCGCGCTTCATTTCGAATCGGCGGGTTCGGGTAACGGTGCCGCGCTTCATGCGAATCGGCGGGTTCGGGTGCCGCTGCCTCGCTTCACTCAATTCTGCATTTGTCGCGCGATTGCCGCCAACCGCTGATCGATTTCGGTGCGCGGGAGCCACCTTCCGCCGATCATCACGCCAGAGAGGCGAGCCACGTTGGCCACGTCCTGTAGCGGGTTGGCCTCCAGCATGATGAGATCTGCGCGCTTGCCGACCTCCACGGTTCCGGCCTCGCGCTCCGTGCCGAAGAAACGCGCGACGTTGCGAGTGCCACTCTCGAGCGCGGCGTACGGAGAGAGGCCGGCCTCGATGAGAGACCGAAGTTCCTGATGGATGGAAAAGCCGGGGACGTTGAACACCTGCGGCGCGTCAGAGCCGAGCAGGAGTGGAGCACCGGCCTGGTGCAGCTCGCGGATGATGCGTCGTCGCACGTCCATGAAGCGGTTGGCTCGCTCGGCAGAATAGTTAGCGCTGCCGCGAAAGTTGGCCACGGCGTTGACCCACTGCGTGACGGTCTGCTCGGGCATGTAGCGCATCTCGGGTCGCGCGGCGATCTGCTCGGGTTCCTCGGCCGATCCAAAGTCCACGAACAGACTCTGCGTCGGCACGTTCCAGACACCGGCCTCCCGCGTTGCGCGCGCGAGCTGCGGGATCCGCGACTCATCCACGTGGTCGATGAGGTTGAAGCCGAAGAACTGCGACTGGCGCGGATCCACAGGCGCGCCATCGGGAACGAGCGCCTCCATGTAGCCGTCCAGGTGATCGATGCTGGCCTGGCGGACCTCGAGAGTGCGCTGGAGCCCGACACCGGTCGAGACGTGGCCTGCAAATGGAATCCGCTCACGAGCGGCTGTCGCCGCCATCGCGTCGAACACTTCGCGGGTTATTCCGGGGTGCAGCTTGAGGAAGTCGTACCCCGCCTGCTTCTGGTGCAGCACCGCGCGTCGAGCGGAGTCCGCCGTCTGTACGCTGTTTCCGTTGATGGACGGACCCGACGTGTAGATGCGAGGTGAGAGAACATCCCCGCGGTTGGCGCGGTCGCGCCACCGCAGGTGCGCGGGCTGACCGAGCATACCGCGAATGGTGGTGATGCCGTTGGAGAGATAGAGGAAGAGCGTGCGCTCCATCGTCTCGTCACCGGCCTGCGCGGGCGGGATGTGCGCGTGCATCTCCGCCAACCCCGGCATGAGGAACCGCCCGCGGCCGTCCACGATGGTTGCCTCGCGCGGCGGCCGCGTGCTGCCGACGGGCCCGATGCGGGTGATTCTGTCGCCCCGAACGACGACGGTCTGACGCGGGATCGTGCGCTCGCGATCCATGGGCACGACGGTGACGTCGACAAAAGCGAAGATGGCATCCTGCGCCCCCACCGCATCGCGCGTGACGCCCGCCCCCGCCCCCGCCCCGCCAGCCAACAGGGCGATCACTGCAATCATCAGCACGCCCGTGAGGGCCAGCTTCTTCATGTCCCCTCCTGAGGTCGATGGCCGGAGCCGCAATCGGACTCCTGGCTCAGCGTCCTCGGATATCGTTTACCGTACGCTCCGGCGCAAGGCATTGACCACAGCTCATGCGCACAGTCCGGGATCGAACATCGTCAACGGATTCCACCGCGGAGTCGCAGAGGACAGGTACAACAAGATCGCTCCGCCTGATCCGCTCCATCCGCGAAATTCGTGTGAGCCCTTCTGTTCTTGATGCCAGCCCTACGAAATCCCGCCGATCCTGAAAACCCGAAAGCTCACCGCGAAACGAGGATCGTCCTCAGGGATCGCGCACGGCCTTCGCCGCGGCGTGAGGCGACAACCTCGAGAGCGTAACTTCCGGGGGGCAGGTCGCCGAGGTTGATCTCCACACCGCGGGCAGCGACGGGGCCGCGGACGTGCTCGCGCCCGCGCATGTCGATGGCGGCGGCAGGTCGGCCAAGGCCGAGCGTGCGGGCCAGGAAGCCGCGCTCGCGCTGCTCGCGCAGGGAGATCTCGAAGGCTATCTCCTCGCCCTGCTCGGTCGCGTCGTACAGCTCCCAGTAGAGCATCACCGGGGCGCCGGCAGTGGCGCGGAGGGAGCCGCGCACGCGGCCCATCGCGTCATCCAGCGACTCGGGAGGCGTGCCACCGGGCTCCAGCAGCAGCACGTCGGAGATACCGAACCCTCGCCGGGCGATGTGGGCGCTGCGGAGGCCGTGGCGGCTGCGCGCCGCGCGTCCGCTCTCGCTGGCCATCACCTCCACGCTGACCAGTGCGTCGGGTGCGGGCAGCATTGCCTGCATCACTCCATGACGACCGGTCTGCCGCGATTCAACGATCCGCGGCGGCGCGCGTTCGTGCGAGGCGCGCACTATCGCCGCGCGAACCGGCTCGGACGTGCTCACACTGTCCGACGGCAGCTCGTAAGCGGCAAGCACCAGCGCGCTATCGCCGCGGCGGAACACCGCCACCTGGCTCGCCAGGTCAGCGAAGATCGTTGCGTAGCCGGGCCGGTACTGAGTGCGGGCCCGCGGCACCTTCACCTTCCACGCTTCCGCGACGATGGCCTCGGGTGACTCCATCATCTCGAACGATGGAGAGAACTCGCGGCCGTGCGACTCGTAGTGCGTGACGATCGCGCGACCATCCAGCGGGTCACCACCGGCGGGACGTATGCGCTGCCAGCCGCGCGGCGCGCCGAAGCGCAGCACGATCTCGCGGTTGTCGGCGCCCCAGCTCACGCGGTCGAGTCTGCGCGATTCCCCATAGATGCGCTCGATCACGTTGCGTGACAGATGCTCGGTGAGCCGCTCGTTGCCGCGGACCATGTAGAGCGGATTGGCCAACCACCAGAAGCGACGCTCCACCGAATCGCGCTGCGCATCGCTCAACCTGCGGTAGGCCCTGGCGTCGCTGCCATCGAGCAATGGTGTCAGATCCGTCCACCGCTGGCGTTCGCGGGCCGGCATCGCGGCTAGTGCGCGCCCGAACTCCTGCTCGGAGTCGCTGAACCGGCCAGCAGTGTGGAGCGTGTAACCCGACAGTGCAGCGCACCACCATTGCTCCTCGGCGCAGTCGCGCGAAATCGCGATCGCCTCCTCCGTGTCGCCCGCCTCGATCAGGTAACGCACCAGCTGCCCGCGCGCCCATTCGTCATGCGGTGACACCAGCAGCGTGGCCCTGAGCCACTCCATCAACCGCTCCCGTTCCGACTTCACGCGCGCGTGCTCCTCGGGCGTTTCCCAGGAGCTCTCGTCGTCGCTGTACCAGAGGCAGTAACGACCGATTCGCTCGTGACAATAGTTGACGGCGCCGCGGCTCCAGCTGAACTCGAGGGTGGACCATCGAATGTTCTCGAATTGCTGCTGGGCACTGCGGGCACCGCGCTCTACGCGACGCGGATCCACGGAGTCCGGCGCGGCGCCGGCTGCGGGTGACGGCATGCTCGGCGGCGACGAGATCGTAGCCGGTGCACAGGCGGCGAACGCGAACGCTAGGACAACGACTCTGCTCATCGTGAGCCCTCCCACCTAATACCGCAATGTGAGGGCCGGACGGGATCTGGCAAGGAGGGGAGAGGGGTCGCTCCTCTACGCTTCCCTGTCTCCTCGTGGCGCGGCGGCGCGAGGCGGCCGGCAGGGGCGCGCGACCTTTCGCGGAGATGGCGGCGGCGGCCGCGGCCCTCCGGCCGACAGAGCGAGCACACCAAAGAGGGGAATCGCGATGAGCAGGATGGGCACGGCGTTCCGGCGACGCAGAAGATATGATTGCGACGGATCGCGCGGATCGTAGTAGCCCTCGTAGCGACGGCCCGGAGTAAACCGCTGCGAGATCTCACGAGCCCAGCCACCCTGCCGCCACTCGTCGAGCGGCGTAACGCGGTCGCTCCTGTAGGTGACGCCGTCCACCTGATAGCTGTACATGACGGATGGGCGGCGCATCGTCTCGCCATTGCCACCGAGCCGCGATTGAACGCGCGCGTCCTCCACGATCACCGTCACCGGACGGAATTGCCGCAGCAAGCGCTGCTCCTCGGAGGCGAAGTGCACGCCGACGGCCACGAGACCCGCGGCCGCCAGCAGCATGATCGCGACGAGGTACGCTTCCCCTCGCAGCGTCCCCGGTGATGGCACGCGACCGCGCGGCAAGGGAAGCGGCGGGGCAGCGGTGAGCTCGGGCAGCCGCGCTCG
>CAYXRS010000187.1:0-5345 GCA_964467195.1 uncultured Gemmatimonadaceae bacterium | reverse complement strand
TGGCGCCTGGGCGACGGTTACATGGAGGTGGCTCCCGGCACCGGCAGCCTCGCCACGGGCCGCTCGTTCGGCGACGTGCAGCTCCACGTGGAATGGCGCACGCCGTCCCCGCCGCGCGGAGAGGGGCAGGGCCGCGGCAACAGCGGTGTCTTCTTGATGGAGCGCTACGAGGTACAGGTGCTCGACTCGTGGCGGAATCCGACGTACGCCGACGGCCAGGCGGCATCGCTCTACGGACAGCACCCTCCGCTCGTCAACGCCAGCAGACCGCCGGGTGAATGGCAGACGTTCGACATCATCTTCCGCAGTCCGCGTTTCGACGCCGACGGAGAGCTTCTTTCACCGGCGCGCATGACGGTGTTCCACAATGGCGTGCTCGTCCACGACAACGCGGAGTTGGTCGGTCCCACCAGCCACCAGGTGCAGGCGCCCTACGAGGCGCACGACGATCGCCTCCCGATCGCGCTCCAGGACCACGGAGACCCGGTGCGGTTCCGCAACATCTGGGTTCGCGAGCTGAGCGACGACCGCTGATCGACGAAAGCCTCCGACGTCATCACTCGAGCGACGACGGACGGCGTCACGCAGCAGTTGCGCCGATCGTCAAAGCCCGCGTGAGCGAATCCTGTTCACGCCCCTCGGCGCTCGCGGAATGGCGCGAATATCACCTTGGAGGTGACCGTGGGCCGAATCCTGCACTGTCAGCTTTCGTCGCGCGCGTCATTCCGCGCCGCACCACGATAACGGTGCCTGGCATCACACCTCGGTCACGAACGCCATGAAAGGTTGCAACTCCGCGCCCCCGACTCCCTGCCGCGTCGCGTTACAGATCGTTTTGATACTGGCTGCGATGGCGGCGTGCGGAACGCGCACTCCGCCCGATCCGATCGCGCCGGTGGTGGTCGACACCGCCGCGACCGTGGCCGATACCGCGCCGCCGGCAGAGGTGACGGAGAGCGACTTCTCCTTTACGCGCGAAGACGCTCGCCTCGCCGGAACGCTCACCATGCCCACAGCGGCCAGAGGGCGCCTTCCAGTTGCCCTCATCGTGGCCGGCTCCGGTCCAACTGATCGCGATGGCAACAACCCGCCCGTGCTGCACACGAACATGTACGCGCAGCTCGCCTGGGCACTCGCTCGGCACGGCATCGTGTCGGTGCGCTACGACAAGCGCGGGTTGGGTGGCAGCGCAATGCCAATCGATCCGTTCGAGCTGACTACCGATGACTTCATGGAGGACGTCATTGCCGGAGCGCGGGCGCTGGCCGATGACGGACGCTTCTCGCGCGTCTTCCTGATCGGACACAGCGAGGGCGCGCAGCTCGCGATCCAGGCCGCTAACCGCGGCGCGCCGACGGCGGGTGTGATCATGATCAGCGGCCTCGGCCGCCCGCTGCCGGTCGTGATGCGGGAGCAGGTGGCGCGCATGCTCGACGAGCAGACTCTCGCGCAATTCGACACCGCGCTCGCTCGCTACCTGCGCGGCGAAGAGCCGGGCGATGTGTCACCGGCCATCCGTCCGCTCTTCCTTCCGCAGAACCAGCGTTTCCTGATCAGCATGGCCGAGTACGACGGCCCCGCCGAGCTGCGCCGCGCCGACGTTCCCGTGATGATCGTGCACGGTGGCCGCGACCTTCAGATCGCCGACGCCGACGCCGAGGCGCTCATCGCCGCACGTCCCGACGCGCACGCGCTCATTCTCCCCCACGCCAACCACACACTCAAACGAACGGACGAGACCACGCCGATGGGACAGCTGCCTACCTACAGGGATCCGACTCTGCCGCTGGATCCGGGGTTGGTGGTCGGGATTGTGGAGTGGGTGCGAGAGCGGCTGCGGTAGTCGAGGCTCGGAAAAGGGGAGAACCAGGAACTGCGAGCCGTCGGCTACCTGTCGCCATGGTGGAAGTTCGGGAAGGGCGGAACCAAGAACTCGTTAGCGCGCAATCCAGTACGTAGCCTTCACCGCGAACACGTTCTCCGGCTTCGCCGAGAATATCGCGCCATAGTCGCGACCCACTCTGAAATCACCGAAGGGCTCGGCGCCGGCGCGCTGTTGTTGCCAGACGAAGAACAGCGTGGAGCCCGGCCGGTACTCCCAGCGGAGGACGGCGTTCCCGCGGAGCGAGCGGAAGTTGAAGTCGGGGTCGCCAAGCACGAGTGCGTTGTTCGTCCCGGGATTGCCGTCGGGTTCGATGCGGACCGCCCCATCCTCGCGCTCGATGGTGCCGACATCGCGGCCGTAGACCAGGAAGTCGTAGGTGCGCGGCGCGGCGAGCTCCTTGAAGTCGGAGAAGGTCGCGGCCGCTACCAGCGGCTGCAGGAAGACCTGGAGCGACAGCCTCGGATTGAACGTCCAATCCAGCCGTGAGACCAGCGACAGCTCGCGCTGATCGAGTCCGGCGAACACGTAGCGCGTACCGAAGGTCGCTTCCGGCGCGGCAGCCGTTGTGTCGACGGACGCCCTGAGGAAGTGCGCGGGGGAGTGTACTGCCGTGTAGTCGGGTCCGAGCGCCACACGTACCGTGGGAGTCGGCTGATAGCTCAGCGATACCCCCGCGTTCACGCGCCAGTGTCCGGCTTCGTTGCGTCCGAGGCCATTGTAGAAGAACCCCTGAATGCTGTTGCGCGGGTCGCTGCCGACGCTGACCCAGCTCTCGTACTTGCGCGGCTCGAGGGTCAGCGGCCCGCCGCGCGTGAGTCGGTCGTCATAGGTTTCGTCGCCCAGCCAGAGGTTGACGCCGATGTTCCAGAAGCTGCGCAGCTGGCCTTCGGCGATGACGCCGTAGCCCTCGTTGATGCGGTCGCCGTCCCTGTTCCACGCCTGGTTCGCCAGAAGCGCGACGACGTAATTGCGCGTGAAGCGACCCGGCTGAGTCACCTGCCTGCCTACGAGAGTTCCAATGGTGCGGCGGTCGGCCTGCGTCTGAAATCCGACATCGTTGGCCTCGAAACCCGGACTCGTCTCCTGAAGCGTGACGCTGCCGAGCCATGTACCGGCCGTACGGGTGAGCGCGGCGTGCGCGTAGTGGCCGGCGAGCGATGTGCGGTCGGGGTCGAAGTCGAAGCTTCGCGCGTCGGGCCGCTGATAGTAGCGAGCGCTCGCGCGCTGCGTCAGCGACATCGCGCTGGCGCTCCCCGCCACGCGGGAAATGGCGATCGCCCCATCCAGCGCCCAGCGTCTGTTGTCCCAGGAATGATTGAGGTCCACGCCACCGATGTAGGCATTCTTGCGCAGCATCAACGCCAGCGTCTCGTCACCGAGATCGCGGTTCACCGCCGAGGCGTAGCTGCCGAGCACCGTGTTGCCGCCGCGCATCTCGCGGCGTGCTCGGCCGACGAAGTAGTTGGTCAGCGGCTCCACCTCCATCGTCCGGCGCGCATCTCCGGCATCAATCAAGCGCGCCGATTCTCGAAGGGTGACTGCCTCCATCACTCCCAGCGACCAGCCCCCGGCGGTGCGTCCGGTGAGCTTGGTGGCCGCCGCGATCGTGGACTGCTCCGGCATATCGACATGCTGGATCCCGGCGCCGCCCACCGGACGTTGAGGTGGACGGCCGATTCGACGCGAGAAGAAGAGCGTCGGTCTGCTGCCGGTGTTGTACGAGCGCAGGGTGCCGAAGCTGAACAGCTGCTGCCCCTCCACGAAAAACGGTCGGCGCTCCGGCAAAAAGGTCTCGAAGGCGGTGAGATTGACGATCGTCGGATCCACCTCCACCTGGCCGAAGTCAGGATTGACGGTGGCGTTGAGCGTGAGTCCGGAGGTGACGCGGTAGCGCAAGTCCACTCCGGCGTTGGCGAACAAGTCGCGTCCGCTGCGGAACGGGTTGTCGTCGGCAACCGCCCTGTGCTCGCCACGCGCCGCTACGTAGGGCACGAGCTCCAGCCTGCCCGGCGACGGCAGATCCTCCAGCCCGTGCAGGTGCCCGAAACGCGGCGGCCCCTGCGTTTCCGTCTTTGGCGTGTAGGCGAAGACGGCACGCTCCTGATCGTTCCAGCGGAAGCGTTCCAGCTGGAGACCCCAGATGCCATCGCCATCACGAGCGTAGGGGATCTGCGAGAGCGGGATGCGGACCTCCGCCGTCCAGCCGAGCGAGTCGGTCGTGACCGCTGCCTCCCAAACCGCATCCCATGAGAGGTCGAGGTGGCCGCGTTCGTTCACCACCGCGTCGCGTATCGCCCCGCCGGCGGTGATGCGAAAGTAGTATGCGGTGAGATGGTCGTGGCGAGAATCGAGGGAGATCCCGATCACATCGCCATCCACCGATTCGTCGCGTCGCGCCAGCCTGGCGCGGATGCGCGACGGATCGCGCTCGTACATGCGCGCGCCTATGTAGAGCGCGTCGTCGCCTATGAGGATGCGAACCTCGGTTCGCTCCGATGCCGGCGTGCCCTCATTCGGCTCCATCTGCGTGAATTGGGCGATTGGCTCGGCGACGTTCCAGGCATCTTCGTCCAGACGCCCATCGATGCGGATCGGCCCCTCCAGCCGCGCCGCCCTCGCCACCGGCGCGTTGGCGCCATGCTCGCTCGCCCGCCGCTCCGGCGTGCCCTGCTGCGCATTCCCGCTTTTCACGTCCGCTGCCAACCCAGCGGCGGCCATTACTCCGATTGCGACGACCCTGCGCAATGAACACCCCCGGGTTCTCCCTTGGCGGCTAACTATACTGTCCACTCCAGCCAGAGGTTTCACAGGGTGACCGGAGTTTTACCGGGGAATCCACCCGTCCTCGCCTTCCGCTGTAGGCAGCCAATTGAAGTAGCCTGCGGCCCCTCCAGATCCCGGCTGGGCAAAAAGACCAGGTCTCTTGACGCGCCTGCCAATACGTATTAACTAATACGTATGGGCAAACCCGCCAAGCGCATCACCACTCGCGACGTCGCTGCCCTCGCTGGCGTCTCCCAGCCCACTGTCTCTCTCGTACTCAGCGGAAATCCCCGCGCGCGCGTCGCCAAAAAGACCCGCGAGCGCGTACTTCATGCAGCCCGCGAGCTCGGCTACCAGCCCAACCTCCTCGCCCGCGGTCTGGTCAGCCGGCGTTCCTACGCGCTCGGCATCATCGTCCCGGATCTCGACAACCCGTTCTTCACCGAGGTCGTCTCCGGCGCCGAACGGGTGGCGGCGGAGGAGGGGTACGCCGTGCTCCTCTGCGATGCGCGACGCACTTCGCTCGACCGGCACCTGCGCACCCTCACGGCTCGGCAGGTGGACGGCATTATCCTCGACGCCACCGCCGCCGCCTCGCTCGAACGCGACGAGCGGCTGCTGGGACAGAACGTGGTCCTCGTGGACGAGCTGCCGGGCCGCTGGCCGGGCGTTGCCACCGATGCGCCGGAGGCTGGAC
>CAYXRS010000186.1:0-5364 GCA_964467195.1 uncultured Gemmatimonadaceae bacterium | reverse complement strand
CCAGTTAGCTTCGGCGTTCTGCGCGCTCCTCGCGCCCTGCCATCGGCAGATCCCCCCAGAAGGGGTGGCGGGCTTTACCTCCTGTCTAGAGCGTTGCCTGCCGTTGGCGGCAACTGGTCTGGTACTGGCGACTCCCGACGCCCCGCTGCTCACGTTTGGTGCACTCGGTCTGTTGTGCGTGGAGCGGGCGATCTCCAGCACCCCGACTGGTTCTGCGTCGCTCCGCTGGTGGATGCTGGCGGGGGCTGCGCTCGGCGCGGCGTTCCTGTCCAAGTACACTGCCGCGCTCCTGCCTTTTGGCGTCGTGCTCGCCTGCCTCTTTCATCCCGCGTTGCGACGGCGCTTTCGCGAGCCAGGGCCCTACGTTGCGTCGGTGCTCGCGCTCGCGACCTTCGGGCCGGTAGTGTGGTGGAACGCGAACCATGAGTGGATGAGTTTTCGCTTTCAGCTGGGTCACGGGCTCGGAGCGGGTGACGGCGGATCAGCGGTGCTACGTGTGCTGGAGCTGCTCGGAGGCCAGCTTGCACTCGCCACACCTGTTCTCTTTGCGCTGATGACGGTGGCGGCGATCCGCGCCGTGCGTGGTCGCGATCGCAGTGAACGTCATTTCATGCTCGGCGTAGTGGCGTCCACGGTGCTGCTCTTCTTTGCCGTGAGTGCGCTGCGGAAGCCGGTGGAGGCGAACTGGCCCGCAGCTGCGTATCTGGCGGCCGTTCCACTTCTTGGCGCCGCGGCGGCCGGAGGTCTTGCGCGACGCTGGTTTCCCGTCGGATACGCAATGGGTGGTGCTCTCGTGCTCCTCGTGTGGATGCATGCTCTCGTCCCCATCCTTCCGGTGAGCGCGCGGAAGGATCCGATCGCCCGTGCGCACGGCTGGGACGCTCTTGCCAGTGCTGCCGATTCGGCGGCTCGGTCGATCTCGCGAAGCAGGGGACGTACCGCGCACATCGGCGCCGAGCGCTATCAGGACGCGTCGGAGCTGTCGTTTCACCTTCCAGGGAAGCCATACGTGCCCGCCCTGAACATCGTCAGCCGTCCTAATCAGTACGGTCTGTGGCCGAGTTTCAGGCACGCTGCGCGCCCCGGTGAGGATCTCATCTTCGTTACCGGCGAGTCCGAGGGCACGCATCCCGCGGTCGACGGGCTGGCGCCGTTCTTCCTCGAGGTTCAACGCGGGCCGCTCGTGGAGCTGCGCCGCGGCGGTGGCGTGGCCGGGCAGCGCCGGCTATGGGTGTTGCTGGCCTGGAGCGGGGGATGGCCCTGACGAAGCAGCGACGTCTGGCTGTCGTCGTACCGGGGCACTGCCGGAGACGCGGCCCGTTGTTCGCCCGCCTTGCGGCTTTCGTGCCGTCCCCGCCTGAGCCATCTTCCCCGTCCGATTTCACCCGGAGCCAAGATTGACGAACACTCTGGCAACCGATCTTTCCCGCTTCCTCGACGACAACGAGCAGCGGATCAACGAGGAGCTGTTCGACTTCCTGCGCATCCCGAGCGTAAGCGCACGATCTGAACACAGGGCTGACGTGGCGCGGGCCGCGGAGTGGGTAGCCGATTCGATGAGCGCGGCTGGCCTTCGGGCGGAGGTGCTGCCCACCGGTGGACACCCGGTGGTGCTGGGCGAGTGGCGCGGCGCGCCAGCCGGAGCGCCTACCGTGCTCATCTACGGCCACTATGACGTTCAGCCGCCGGAGCCACTGGAGCTGTGGACTTCGCCTCCATTCGAGCCGACGCTACGCGACGGAAACATCTATGCGCGCGGTTCCGTTGACGACAAGGGTCAGCTGTTCCTTCACATCAAAGCCCTGGAGGCACACCTTCGCGCTCGCAAGCGCCTGCCCGTGAACGTCGTGTTCCTGGCGGAGGGGGAGGAAGAGGTTGGAAGCCCCAATCTCACTCCTTTCGTTGAGCAGAACGTGGAGCGACTTCGCGCCGACGCAGTGGTGATCTCCGATTCGGCGATGTTCGCGCCGGGACAGCCGTCCATCCTGTCATCCCTTCGCGGGCTGATGTACCTGCAGATAGACGTCCATGCCGCGAACACCGATCTGCATTCCGGCTCGTATGGCGGAGCGGTGCCCAATCCCGCCACCGCCCTCGCCCGAATACTTGCCAGCTTTCACGACGACGACGGGCGTATCGCGATTCCGGGGTTCTATGACGGTGTGCGGGAGTGGGAGCCGGAGCTTCGCAAGCAAATCAGGAAGCTGCCGTTCGACGAGGAAGAGTTCCGCCGTTCCGTGCGGGCCCCGGCACTGTTCGGCGAGGAGGGCTACTCCACGCTCGAGCGCATCTGGACCCGACCCACATGCGAGATCAATGGACTCTTGAGTGGGTACACGGGTGAGGGCGCCAAGACCGTTCTTCCCGCCACGGCCATGGCGAAAGTGAGCTGCCGTCTCGTCCCCGATCAGGATCCGGAAGAGATCGGGCGGCTGCTGGAGAAGCACATCCGCCGAGTAGCGCATCCATCTGTGACGGTTGAAGTGACGCACATGCATGGGGGCCATCCGTGGCGGGCCGACCTGAACGGTCCCCTGTTCGAGGCGGCGCGGCGGGCCTTGCGCACAGCTTTCGGTCGCGAGCCGTTCATCACTGGTGAGGGAGGATCGATTCCCGTCGTGTCGGATTTTCAGCGCACCCTGGGCGCGCCAGTCCTGCTCGTCGGCTTCGGCCTCCCCGGTGAAAACGCCCACGCACCGGACGAGTGGATGAGCGCCGAGAACTTCTCCAAGGGCATGCGCGCGATCGCCGCGCTGTGGGACGAGCTTGGTCGGCCGAGCTAGGCCGCCCAGCTCGTGGCAGCCGCCGGACAGCTGAACGTTCATCCGAAAAGATCCAGCACTCGACGATTACTGAGCACTGCGAGCCTTCACGTGGCAGCTAACACCCTGGAAGCTGAGAGCTGGCAGTTCTCGGTACTACACGGCAGAAAGTCTCAGCCCAGATCCCGATTTCCGAACCGCCCGTCAGAAGCGCCACTCCCTGATGAGGAAGAAGCTGAACACGTTGAACGCCTGCGCCTCAGGGGGCGCCGCGAGAGTGGGGGGACGAACCTGGAACCGCGGCTCGAGCGCGGTTTCCACCCGGTAGCCACCGGGGAGCCGATGCTGCACGCGAATTCCTGGATTGCCTCCGTGGAGCCGCGATTGGACCGCCACGAATGTGCGCGCGTCCACGTACCGCCCCACCTCTACCTCGGTACCGCGCAGGATCTCCCGGTAGGGAGCGCCGCGTGCCAGTTCCTGCGGCACATCGCCCGGTGTGATGTTGATGACTTCAGCACCGAGTGTGCGGCCGGCGGTGCGCTCCAGCTCTGACACCAGCACGCCAAGCGCGACGGCCGCCATCTGCTGAGTCGCCAGTCCGATGACGCGGCCGCCAGTGAGTCTGCCCGTCTCTGCCAGGCCCGTGGCGCCCTGAAGCTGGAGCAGTGAGCCCGCCTGACGTCCGAAGGCGATGTACTGGAGCAGGTCGGACTGCGAGATCGGCGGCTGGGCATTGCTCTCGAGCGTGACCTGCGGATCCCGCATCGTCCCGGCGATCACCACCTGAATCTCGAACGGATCACGCCCTCGCACCTCGTGCTCTGCAACGATCTGGAGCAGCGGGTTGATCTCCTCTCCGCCAATGAAAGTGACCGACCCGCGTGTGACGAGGAAGCGTCGTCCCAGGAAGGTGTATTCCCCACGGTCGGTGTTGACGACGCCTTCCAGCGCGAGCACATCCCTCGCCATGTCGAGCTCCAGCTCGAGATCGCCCACCGAAAAGATCTCGACATTTGCCTCGGGCGAGCGAATCCACGTGTCGCGCATCACTCTCACGTTCAACTCGGCGCGCAGGTTGTCGATCAGTGGGAAGGGATCAGGGAGCGCTTCGGCTTCCTCTGCCAGCAACAGCAGGTCGGCCTCCCGGAGGAGTTGCGGATCGGCGAGATCGATGACTCCCGCATCCGGTGCGTCCTCGAGATAGTACACTCCGCTCCTGATCGTTAAGTCCCCGGCGACAAACGCACCATCCCATGGCCCGGTCATGCGCAGATCGGCGTCGCCGCGGAGCTGACCCGTCTCCGTGTTGTACAGGATTGCGTTGTCGGCTCTCAGGCGCAGATCGAACGATGGCTCGGCCAGAGTGGCCAGCCCCAGCCCACCTTCCAATCGCATGCGCCCACGGCTCCAGCCTACGAGAGAGTCTATCACCATTGTGTCGCCGCGGATCTGAATCGCACCGCCAATGTCGGTGAGTCGCACGCCGATCGCCACGATCAGGAACGACGCCAGATCCAGCACCAGGTCGCCATTCACTTCCGGTTCGCTGATGGTGCCGCGGATGGTCATGTCTCCGGTGAGCTGCCCCTGCACATCGGCAACCGCGTCGGTCAGGCTGGGCAAGGCGTCCAACGGCAAACCGTCGGCGTGAATGTCCACCGCCATTGGTTCATCGAGCATTCGCTGGCCGGCGTCGCCGGTGAGCGCCAGGTTGACCGGTATGGTAGCTTCGGCTACGGCCAATAGTTGGCGCTGTCCGCCGTGCGCCTGCGCATTCGCGACCAGCTTCTGGTCGCTGTAGGTGAATGCGGCGCGAACATCGGGGATGCCTCGGTCGCCCAGCTCGCCGGCTACCAGTCCGGCAGCACCGCGGATGTTGGGACTGGCGGGCGTGCCGGTGGCACGCGCGGTCATTGTGATGATTCCGCGTGCGCCTTCCTCGCGCTGGAACAGCGCAACGGCGTGGCCGAGCTCGAAGCGATGCACGTCCACCTCGAGGTCGATGTCGTCGTCGGTAGGAAGCACCCCGTTCACGTACAGACGTCCGTCCGGCCCGGAGCGGAGGTCGAGCGAATCAACTGATATCCCCGCGGGTCCCCAGCGAATGGCTGCCGGTCGTGCCGCCGTCCACACCGTGGTGTCGAAGCGCATGCGGAGATCACTGAGCCGGATCGAGTTCTCCTCCGGGCGCAACTCGAACTCCGCTTGCATCACGTACTCGACGTCAGCCTCCTGGATGATGGCCAGATGGATGTCCCCGGCGCGATCATGCATCACACCGCGAATCTGCACGGTATCGAAGGCGAAGCCGGCGGCGCGCACCGAATCGAGCGTTGCACCTACCACGAACCGCATATCGGCAGTGGGTGCACTGGAGACGGCGTACTCCACGCGACCGAAACCGAGCGCATTCCCGGCAACGATCAACTCATACGCCGTAGCGTCACCCCGAACGTCGAACCGGTCGAAGCTCCCAGTTGCCGTGCCGCGCGCGAGCACCGATCCCGACAGCGTGTCGCGCGCAATCGCGCGCTCACCCACGTCCACCTCCACGGCACGCCGGTGCGCTTCGCCCAGAGCCACGCGCTCGACCTCGGCC
>CAYXRS010000185.1:0-5396 GCA_964467195.1 uncultured Gemmatimonadaceae bacterium | reverse complement strand
GGCATGGCCGCGGGCGCTGCCGTGTAGATCTCGGTGGTCGCCGTGTCATTAAAGGGACATGCTGTCGCGCTCACAATGCAGGGGATGCTGGGACTCGTCTGCGATCCGCTCGGCGGTCTGGTGGAGGTGCCCTGCGTCTACCGCAATGCAACAGGAGGCGCCATCGCACTGGCCGCCATCGAAATGGCCCTGGCCGGGATAGTCTTCCCAATACCAGTGGACGAAGTGATCGACGTAATGGGTCAGATCGGCCGCGAGATGGACGTGCGATATCGGGAGACGGCCGGCGGCGGGCTGGCCGCCACGCCAACCGGACGGAGGCTGGCGCGCGAACGGCTCGTCCAGCTCAAGCGCGCGGAGAGCTGACCGCGCCTGTCCAGAGCCCGGTAGGACGGCTATCTTCTGCCCGGAAACACAACGCGATCCCTGACCGTAGTGGTGTAAGGCGCAGGGCGGCCTGCACAATACCTTCCGTCCGGGCATTGGCCGGGCGGCACATTGACCGATCACGAGGTACGCCGATGGTGAGCCGAGAAGACATCGAGGGATTCCTGGATCGTCTGGCAAGCGAGGGAGCCAACTACGACGTGCTCGAGCCCGGCATGTGGTTGGTGCATCCCGGAGGCGAATTGGACATCGATCTGGTGGTGCACTACTCGCCCCCGGTGCTGCTCCTCCGACTCAAGGTGATGGACCTGCCGAATGATCGACAAGCTCTGGCGGACCTGTCTCGCCGGCTGCTGGAGCTCAACGCCAGTGAGCTCGTACACGGTTCCTACGGCATCGAGGGTAGCGCTGTGGTACTCTCCGAGGCGCTGGAGCTGACGCACCTGGATTACGAGGAGTTCCTCTCGAGCTTCGAATCGCTTACGCTCGCGCTCGCCTCGCACCTTCGCGAGCTCGCGCCGTTTCGCGAGGCACACTGACCCATGGGCATATTTGATCGTCTTTCGTCGCTCATTAAATCGAACATCAACGATCTGATCTCCTCGGCGGAGAACCCCGAGAAGATGCTCAATCAGATCATCGTGGACATGCGCTCGCAGCTGGCGAAGGCCAAGCAGCAGGTGGCTGCCGCGATCGCTGATGAGAAGCGGCTGAAGGACCAGGTGGAAGCGGAGTATCGCCAGGTGCAGGACTGGGAACGCCGCGCGATGCTCGCCGTCCAGGAAGGGCGCGACGATCTGGCCAAGCAGGCGCTCATCCGGCACAACGAGCACATGACGCACGGCCAGCAGCTAGAGACCACCTGGCAGGCACATCAGCTCGAAACGGAGAAGTTGAAGAACGCCCTGCGCGACCTCAACGACAAGATCGAGGAGGCGAAGCGGAAGAAAAACCTCCTCGTCGCGCGGCAGAAACGTGCCGAGGCACAGAAGCGGATCCAGGAAACGATGTCCGGCCTGTCCGAGAAGTCCGCCTTCGAGGCCTTCTCCCGGATGGAGCAGAAGATCGAGGACAGCGAGCGGCGTCTCGTTGCTAGCGCCGAGATCGACGAGGAGTTCTCCGGGGATCGGCTCGCGTCCGATTTCAAGCGGCTGGAGATCAGCGCCACCGCCGGGAACGCCGACATGCAACTGCTCGCGCTCAAACAGAAGATGGGCATGCTTGGCGCTGGAACGCCGGGCGACAAACGGCAGCTGGGACGGGGGGGGGGAGCCGACGAAGCCGTGGACGCCGAATTCGAGAGCGAGGAAGAGGAGTCGCCGGAAAAGGGCTGAGGCATGCCACTGCACGAGTGCGGTAAGGCGAGCTAGATTCTCTCTGGCGCGAGTGGGGCCGGCTCTGGCAGCCGGCCCTTCGCGCGCCTTCCGCCAACCATACACGCCTCCGGGATGCGCTTCCTCATCCTTGCCGAAGGGCTATTCGGCCCCCTCACGTCAAAGACCGCCAACTCCTGCATACGCTACACACCCGATCGGGTGGTGGCGGTGCTCGATTCCCGGCGCGCTGGAAAGACGGCCCAGGACATCCTCGGCTTCGGCGGCGCAATCCCGATCGTCGGTTCCGTGGAGGAGGCGTTGACCTACGGACCGACGGCGCTGCTCATCGGGATCGCGCCCCAAGGCGGTAAGCTTCCCGAGACATGGCGCGACATGCTGCGCACGGCCATTTGTAACGGCATGGAGATCTGGAGTGGGCTGCACACCTTCATTGGTGACGATGCTGAACTGGCGACGCTGGCCGCGGAGCGTGGCGTGCAAATCCACGATCTGCGCCGCCCGCCGCGCGACCTCGCGGTTGCCACCGGGCGTGTGCGGCAGGTGGACGCCACCGTGGTGCTGACCGTCGGCACCGATTGCAACATCGGGAAGATGACTGCGGCGCTTCAGATGAGAGACGGTCTACGCGAGTGCGGCCACCGTGTTCGTTTCGCCGGAACCGGGCAGACGGGGATCCTCATCGAAGGCTGGGGGATCTCCGTGGATGCGGTCATTGCCGACTTCATTGCCGGAGCGGCGGAGCAACTCGTTGTCGAGGCGGCGGATGGCGCAGACATAGTACTGGTCGAGGGCCAGGGATCCATCACGCATCCCGGCTATTCCGGCGTCACCGTGGGCCTGATGCATGGCGCGATGCCGCACGCGCTCGTCATGTGCGCCCAACCCAGCCGCGATCATATCACCAACATGACCTGGGCGAAGATCCCGCCTCTGCCAGAGGTGATCCGGTTGCACGAGGATCTTTCGCGCCCCGTGCGGCCCGCGCCTGTGATCGCGATCGCACTCAACACCTACGACCTGTCGAAGAAGGCCGCCGTTGCGGCCATCGATCAGGCAGCCCGGGAAACGGGTCTCCCCGTTACCGATCCGGTCCGTTTCGATCCGGCTCCGGTAGTGCAGGCCATCGATGCCTTTCACCGCCAGCGTCGGGCCATGTAGCGCACCGGCAGGCGGCGTCATGATGACGCACCGGATTCTTCCTGGCGCGATCCTGGGCCCGCGCCAAGCCGCGAATACTGAGGAACGCTCGGCGCGGGAGGGCCGGGATGGATGGATCCAAGCGAGCGCCACTGCTCGCGATTCGTGGTGTCTGGAAGACATTCCGCGCAGGCATTCCAGGGTGCTCTGCCTCGGTGCGCGCACTTCGCGGAGCGTCGCTTTCGGTGTCCTCGGGAGAGGTTGTCGCACTAACGGGCGGCGCAGGTGCGGGTAAGACGACGCTCCTGCTGTGTGCCGCCGCCATGCTTCGCCCGGATCGCGGTAGCGTCTGGTGGAGGGGGCGGCCGGCTTGCCCGTTCGACAAGTCGCACATTGGCCTCGTACCATCCTCGCCCGTGTTTCGCGCATCCCTCACCGTGGGCGACGTCGTGGCACTTCACGAACCGCCCGCGCCGTTCACGACCGGACCCAGCTTCGCAGTCCGGCTACTGCGACGGCTGGAACTTTGGGGTCGCCGCGAGGAGCTGGTGGGGCAGCTCGGCACCTCGCTGCTGCGTAGGTTGGCGCTTGCATGCGTTCTTGCCGCCGAGCCCGCTGTGCTGCTTGTGGATCTGGGTGAGGCCGAGGACGCGGCTGGAGAGGCCCTGCTGCTGTCCACGGCCGCAGCGCACTCCAGGCGTGGAACAGCGGTCGTCGTCGCCGGTAGAGAAAAGAGCGGCGTGACGGCATTTGCCACGCGGCATGAGCTGCTGGAGCACGGTGTTCTGGTCTGCTCCTCAGGGCGTGAGGGAGCGGATCGGCTCGAGCACTCAACGAACGTGCGTGTGGTGGCGCGTCGCGCCGGCGTGCATGTGCGCGTTGCGGAGCCTGGCGTGTGGTGAAGCGCGAGGCACGGGGAGTGCGGCGCGTGTTGCTCGCCGCCAGCAGCCTTCATAGCTTCACGCGTTCGCACCGAGCTTCACGCCGCCGCCAGGGACATGACCGACTTCCTGCTCTACAACACCATGTCGCGCGCCGTCGAGCCATTCGCACCGGCCGACGGACATACCGTGCGTCTCTACGCCTGCGGGCCGACTGTCTACAATCCGGCGCATCTCGGGAACTTTCGCACCTTTCTGTTCGAGGATCTGCTGAGACGTGCGCTCCACCTCCGCGGCTGGGAGGTGTATCAGGTGATGAACCTCACCGATGTAGACGACAAGATCATTCGTCGGGCGGCAGAGCGCGGTGTGACAATCAAGGAGATCACCGAACCGATGGTGCAGGTGTTCCATCGCGATCGGGAGTTTCTGCGCATCGAGGCGGCTGAGGCCTATCCACGAGCAACCGATCACATTCCGGAGATGATCGCGCTGGTGGAACGGCTGATGGAGCGTGGCCTTGCCTACCTTGCCGACGATGGGTCCATCTACTTCGCCATCGCGCGATTCGAGGGATACGGAAGGCTTTCGCGCCTGGATAGCCGGCAGATCCAGGCCGGTGCACGCGTCGCGGCCGATGATTACAACAAGGAGGACGTTCGGGACTTCGCGCTGTGGAAGTCGGCGAAAGAGGAGGACGAACGCGCGGGCGCAGCGTGGGACTCACCCTGGGGCCGCGGCCGACCGGGCTGGCATCTCGAGTGCTCGGCGATGGCCATGAAGTACCTGGGGAAGACACTCGACATCCACTGCGGCGGCGTGGACCTGATCTTTCCGCATCACGAAGACGAGATAGCCCAGTCGGAAGGCGCGACCGGCGCGCAGTTCGCGCGTGTCTGGTGTCACGGGGAGTTTTTGCTGACCGAAGGGGCCAAGATGGCCAAACGGATCGGCAACGTGATGAACATCCAGGAGCTGCGGGAGGCGGGAGTATCGGCGGCGGCGATCCGCCACTTCGTGTTCAACAGCCACTACCGCAAGCAGCTGAATCTCACCGACGAGGCCCTCGAGCAGTCGCGCGCCGCGGTGGAGCGGGTCGGGCTTTTCGCCGAGCGCCTTGCGGCTGCCGTGGTCGGGACGACAGGGTTGAGGGCCGCCGCGGATGACGCGGAGCAGGAGTTCCGGCTTGCCCTTTTCAACGATCTGAACGCGCCAGGAGCAATGGCTTCGCTGTTCACCTTCATCAACCGGGCGAACGCGGAGCTCGACCGCGGCGGGAACGATCCCGGGGCCGTCACACGCGCTCAGGAGGTCCTTCAGCTCATAGACGACGTGCTGGACCTCCGTCCTGACACCGCGCCTGAAGACGCCGAGCTTGGGGTGTGGGTGGAGGAGCAGATCGCGCGGCGCCGGCTGGCGCGGGCGGCGCGAGACTTCGGGACCGCGGACCGGATCCGGTCGGAACTGGAGGAGCGGGGAGTAGTATTGGAGGACACTCCCGGGGGGGTGCGCTGGCGGCGCCTGCGCTGAGCCCGGAAAGCGCTGTGGATGCGTTACTTGACTGCGCTTTCGTGGTGTGCTATTCTAAGAGTCTCGCGCAAAAATGGCCGTTCCGCTGACGTAGCTCAATTGGCAGAGCAGCCGCCTTGTAAGC
>CAYXRS010000184.1:0-5527 GCA_964467195.1 uncultured Gemmatimonadaceae bacterium | reverse complement strand
CTCAGTTGGATAGAGCGTCGGGCACCGGAGCAGAAGGGCACAGGGTGGAAGCCTGTCTCGCGCGTTTGTCACGGAGGGCCTCGAGCGAACGAGCTTGAGGCCCTTGTTGCACCTTGTCGCGTGCGCCCGAATCCTGCACATGTGCTGGCCGATGACTCACGCGTATCCACACGAGTGGTGCGCTATCGCACCGCCAGCGGTTACCTCGGCACCGGGTGGAAGAGGCGAGGATCTCCCGACGTGCCCGGCACCGCGAGCTGAGGTCCCGGTATGACCGCGGACCGAGCCGCGCACGCACGCACGCAATGGGACCGCTACGCTCTCGCCGTAGTTTCGAGTCTCGTCGCGATAACGCTCGCCGGCGCCGCAAGACAGCTGGTGACCCCTCACTACTTCTTCATTCTCCTCACCGCCGTCGTCTTCAGCGCCTGGTACGGAGGCCGCGGTCCCGGGCTCCTGACAACCGCACTCAGCGCGATACTCGCAGTGGTCGTCTTTGCCAGGTACGAAGGCAGCGTCTTTCCGCCGGGCGAGATTGGAATCTTCGCCCTGGCCGGTACCGTGGCGAGCGAACTGTTCGAGGCGGAACGCCGATCCCGCCGGAGAGCCGAGCGACTCTCTGCCGAACGCGATGCGATCCTTCGCCAAATGGCGGACGGTGTGATTCTGGCTGACACGGAGGGCAGGATCCTCTTCGCCAACGACTCGGCCCGCGCTCTTCACCGTGACGCGATGCCGGGTGAGACAGTCGAGTCGATCATCGACGCGGGGCAGCTCCGCAACGCCGATGGAGATCCGCTGCCGGCTGAGCAGTTCCCCCTGCTGCGCGCGCTGCGTGACGACGTCGCGGTGCGCGATGTCGTGTGGCGAATTCCGCGCGCCAGCGGAGCCGATCGAGTCGTCCAGGGGAGTGCGGCGCCGGTACGCGTGGCTGACATGCGCTACGGCGCGGTGCTTCTCCTGCGCGACGTCTCGGAGATGCGCCACATGGCCGCCGAGCGCGATCTGCTGCTCATCAAGCGTGACAGTGCCGCAAACCGGGCTGCCTTTTTCGCCGAGGCCAGCGCCATGCTCGCATCGTCGCTGAACCTGGAGATAACACTCGCCAACATTGCTCGTCTTTCGGTGGCTCAGCTCGCCGACTGGTGCGCTGTGGACCTTTTCGAGCCGGACGGTACGGTACGCCGCATTACCGTGACGCATCGTGACGCGGAGCGCGCCGATGAAGCTGCCACGCTGCGAGCGAATGCACCCGGTCCAGGAAATCCCTACAGCCTGGAGCTGCGTGTCTTGAGTCACGGCGAGCCCATCCTTCTGCAGGGCATCGACGACCAGGTACTCAGACTGTCGGCGGTCAACGATCAGCATCTCGCCGTCCTGCGCTCCCTTGATTTGGGATCCCTGCTCTGCGTGCCGTTATCATCCCGTGGGCGAGTTCTCGGGGCGATCACGATGGCACAGACCAAGGGGTCGCGGTCCTTCGGGTCGGACGACATGGAGATGGTGACCGAGCTGGCCAATCGCGCCGCGAGCGCGGTGGAGAACGCGCAGCTCTACGAAGCCGCACTGGCCGGCAGCAAGGCGAAGTCGGATTTTCTGGCGGTCATGTCCCACGAGCTCCGGACGCCGCTGAACGCGATTATCGGCTATGCCGAACTACTCCGCGCAGGTATTCCGGAGCCGCTGCCTGAACCGCTACGCCCCTACGTGGAGAGAACGTTGTCGGCCTCGCGACACCTGCTTCAGCTCATCAGCGAGGTGCTCACCTTTTCGCGCATCGAGGCGGGGCGCGTCAGCGTTCAACTCGAGAACGTCGAGCTCTCGATTCTGATGCGCGAGGTGCGTCTCATGCTCGAGCCCCTGGCCGCCGACAAACAGCTGCGCTTCGAGGTACGCTGGCCCCCCGAACCGATTCCAATGCGCACAGACTCGAGGAAGGTCAAGCAGATCCTGGTCAACCTCGCTGCCAACGCCATCAAGTTCACGGAACAGGGGTCGGTGGAGGTCGTCACCTGGGTCGAGGGACGGGATGTATTTTTTGAGATATCAGACACCGGCATTGGCATTGATCCTGATCACCTGGAACACATCTTCGAGCCCTTCTGGCAGGTGGAGCAGAGGACGACACGGCGAACTGGCGGGACCGGACTCGGGCTCACGATCGTCCAGCGCCTGACAACGCTCCTGGACGGCGATGTACACATTCACAGTGTTCCGGGCGAAGGGAGCACGTTTACGGTGCGCGTGCCGCAGCGGTTGGAACGGCGACGTCAGCCGGATGCCGGAGCTGGCGCCGAGGTGCTGCCGGCGTCCGGAGGAGATGATCGTGCCACAGAGGCGTAAAGCGTGGCGCTCCGCCGTGCCTGGATTGATCGTCATCGGCGTGCTGCTGGCGATCGTGATCTTCACTCTGACGTACGCGAGGCTGGGAGCCTTGCGCGGTGCCACGTACACGGTCTACCTGCCCGTGGACGAAGCTCGCAACGTCATGACCGGCACCGACGTCTGGCTCGCCGGAAGACCCGTCGGCGAGGTGGCAGCAATACACTTTCGCTCCCCCGACGTCGATCCGGCAGGGCGGCTGCTCGTCGAGCTTCGGATTCTCAGACGATACCGCGACCTCATCCGGGGCGACTCCGAGGCGGACATTCGCAGCGGCGGCACATTGCTCGGCGCGCCCGTGATCAGCATACGCATCGGGACGGAAGCTGCACCCATTGTAATGGAGCGCGACACACTGCGGCGCGCTACCCACCGCGAGCTTCGCGATGCGACGGTCGAGCTGGCCGCGCTGGGCGGCGAGTTCACGGAGATGGCCGAGAACATACGCACCATTCGCGAGCTTTCGAGCGGGCTCGGTACCGCCGTCGGTGGTATCGACCGCGACCGGCAGCTCGCGATGCGTCTGCTGACGCGCTCCGACATCAGGGACCCCTTCCCGAGGCGCCCAGGTTCGATCAGCCTGCTTCTCCAGGACGAGCAGCTCGGCAATCGCATGCGCCGCATTGCTGCGGGAGTGGACAGCGTCACCATCGCCGTGCTGACGCCGCACGGTACTGCCGGCCGGCTCGCCCACGAACGACAGCTTCACGAAAGGTTGACGGCGCTCACGGCGGAACTCGATTCGCTCGCTGCGCAACTCCGGCTGGGTGAAGGGACGGCCGGCAGGCTTGCCTATGATCAGGCACTCGTCGAGGGAATCGAGAGCCTGCGCCTGCAGATCGAGCTGCTTCGTGCGGATTTCTCACGCTGGCCGGAGCGCTATCTCCGGTTCTGACAACCCTCACGCGCTCCAGCCCGGGAGATGCTGCAAGTGTCTGGAAGTGCCCCTCACAGTACCACAGGACGGGGCATGAAGGTGAGAATGAAGAGAAGTATGGCGAGATAGCCAAGCCATCGGCGCGAGGAGTCGAGCCCGCGCGCTGGCTCCAGCACCCGCGGGTGCGCCAGTCTGCCGCGGCCCAGGATGAGCCCCAGGGCTGCCCATAGCCACCACCCCATCCAGAACATCGAGCCAAGTACGAGCAGCAGAAGCCAGAAGCCAAGGGCGATCCACCGCTGAGCGCGGCCGAAAACCGCGAATGATATGTGCCCACCGTCAAGCTGGGCGAGCGGGAGGAGATTGAGCATCGTGACCAGCACGCCGGCCCAACCCGCCACCGCCACGGGGTGCAGGAGGAGAACGCCGTCATCCCTGCCGAGCAGTGCGCGAGCACCGCTCATGAGGATCGAATCGCCGAGGAATAGATGACCGGCACCGATACGCACATACTGGTGAGCGAGCTCTCGCACGGGAGCGTTGGCGACCGGATCGGAAAGCGCGATTCCGATCAGTAGTGTGGGGATGGCGATCGCGATCCCCGCCAGCGGTCCAGCGACGCCGATGTCGAACAGCGTCCGTCGATCGTACACCGGGGATCGCAGACGAATGAACGCGCCCATCGTGCCGAGCACGTTGAGTTGAGCTGGAAATGGTATGAAATAGGGGGGGCTTGCATCAACGCGATAGCGCCGTGCGAGCATGTAATGGCCCGATTCGTGCGCGAGAAGGATCGCGATCAATGGCACCGAGAACGGTAGCCCGACGCGGATCATCTCGGCGTTGATTGGGATCCATAAACCGGAGCCGAAGCCGGCGAGCGCTGCGCCGCCAAGAGAAGCCGTAAGCAGCGTAAGAGCCAGCAGCAGGACGTGCCGCCACCAGCGCTCGCGCCGAGTGGCAACCTCACGAATGAGAACAAGCCAGCGCCGACCGTCGAGCGCTTCCCAGTAGTAATGTCCGTCCCACACATCGAGGGCCCGCTGGAGATCCGGCGATGGACCGCGGTGTTCAGGTGCTACGCTTCCCTCGATAATCTCCCTGCCCGGTAGCGCAAGTCTGCGCCAATACACGAGATAGTCCGTCGCAATGGCGGGCTTCACCCTTGACCACCAAACAGGTCGAAGTTACCTTGGCACCGCTTGCACGCCACCTGCAGTCCCCGCCGCGCACGCCTTCCGTTGGGTCGTTCCGATTCGCGCAGCAGCACCGGCGCCGTTGTCCGGAGCGCCGCGGGCTCCCTTTCCAGCAAGATGCTCACCGTATCGTAGCGACCCGCGTCCGGAGCCCGCGTCCGTGGATATCGTCGACCTGAAGCAGAAGTCTGTGGCAGAGCTGCACGAGCTCGCCGAGGACCTCAATATCTCCAACTACTCGGGACTGCGGAAGCAGGACCTGATCTTTCGGATCGAGCAGAACTTGCTCGATTCCGACGCCGTGCTCCGCGGAGAAGGCGTGCTCGAGATCCTTCCCGAGGGGTACGGTTTTCTGCGCAGCCAGGATTGGAACTACCTCTATGGACCAGACGACATCTACGTGTCGCCATCGCAGATCAAGCGCTTCGACCTCCGCACCGGAGATACGATCGCCGGACAAGTGCGCCCGCCCAAGGAGGGTGAACGGTACCTGGCGCTCCTCAAGGTAGAGGCGATCAACAGCGACGAACCGGACAAGGCGAAGCACCGCATCGCATTTGACAATCTTCGCCCGCGTTACCCCGACCAGCGGCTCCGCCTCGAAACGCTGGACGGCGATATCTCGATGCGCGTCATGGATCTGATAACGCCCGTGGGCAAAGGACAGCGCGGTCTGATCGTGGCACCACCGCGGGCCGGAAAGACGATCCTCCTCCAGAAGATGGCCAACGCAATGCTGGAGAATCATCCGGAGGTGTCGCTCATCATCCTCCTCATTGACGAGCGCCCGGAGGAGGTAACCGACATGCAGCAGAACGTCGGTGCGCGCGCGGAGGTGATCAGCTCCACATTCGATGAGCCCGCCGATCGCCATGTGCAGGTGGCCGACATGGTAATCGAGAAGGCGAAGCGGCTCGTGGAACACGGACGGGATGTGGTCATCCTTCTCGACTCGATCACGCGACTGGCGCGCGCCCACAACGTCGTCGTGCCACACTCGGGAAAGATCCTGTCGGGCGGCGTGGACGCCAACGCACTTCACAAGCCGAAGCGCTTCTTCGGTGCCGCCCGC
>CAYXRS010000183.1:0-5565 GCA_964467195.1 uncultured Gemmatimonadaceae bacterium | reverse complement strand
GCCGCGTCCGGCGCAGCCCGCTCCCACCACCACGCCGGGCGGCAACGTGGAGACTCGGGCGCCAGCCGGGACCGAGCGCGCGACCGCTACGATTGCGGCGGGCACCAACATCACTCTGACGTCGAACGAGCGCGTGTGCACCAACACGCATAGCGCTGGCGACCGCTTCACGGCGGTAGTTGCGGAGCCCGTGATGGGCAGCAACGGCGCGATGATTCCCGCCGGGGCGCGCGCCGTCGTTCAGGTCACCTCGGTGCGCCGCTCGGGAAGCGCCGGCGAGCCGATCCATATGGGCTTCGTGGTGCAGAACGTGACCTACGAGGGCCGCACGTATCCGATCGACGGATCGATCACCGACATGCAGGTGGAGCGCGTCCGTACTGCCACGCAGCGTGACGACGCCACCAAGGTGATCGGTGGTGCTGTCGCCGGTGCGGTGCTCGGCCAGATCATTGGCCGCGACACCCGCTCCACGGTCATCGGCGCCGCCACGGGTGCTGCCGCGGGTACCGCCGTTGCCATGGCGACGGCCGACCATGAGGGGTGCCTCCCACAGGGCGGACGCATCGTGGTTCGCCTCAACTCACCGGCTACCGTGCAGGTGTGAGGGTTCGGGATTCGGCGCTGGGATCGAGGTCGGGATTCCCACACGCGGAGGCAAGGATTGGGGGCGGAGAGAGCATTCTCTCCGCCCCCAATCGCATCGCGCCGTGTGACTCAGTATCCAACAGCTCCGCCGCTCGATCGCGGATCCACCACGCCCACCCAGCCGCCTCCCACACGCATCACCGCGTGCGCGCTGCCGATGTATCCGTGGCGCCCGTAGGGCGCCACGCGCGTGCCATGTCCCATGCCCCCGAGGGAATCCAGCACCTGCTGCGAAAGGGCGCCCGGTTCGTAGAAGATCGTGTCCGGCCACGCCTGGTGATGGATCCGCGATGCGGCCATCGCGTCAGCCAGCGTCATGCCGTGTTCGAGCACGTTCAGAACGATCTGCGCCGTGCTGGTTATTATGCGCGGACCACCTCGCGCGCCTACCACCAGCAGCACGTCGCCGCCACCGTCGATTACGATGGTAGGCGTCATCGAGCTGAGCATGCGTTTGCCTGGCGCGACTGCGTTCGCCTCCCCCTGCACGAGCCCGAAGATGTTGGGCACTCCGGGTCGCGCGGTGAAATCGTCCATCTCGTTGTTCAGAAAGAAGCCGCCCTCCAGCACGAACACCCCGGAGCCGTAAAGGTCGTTGATCGTGGTCGTAGTGGAGACGGCGTTGCCATCGGCGTCAACGATGGAGTAGTGCGTCGTATGCGCGCCTTCGAGCAGCCCCGGCAGCGGCGCTGGCACGCGCGACGCGCGTACGCGGCTGATCTCTGCCGCCAACTCGCGACCATACTCCCGGCTCACCAGTCGGTCGAGTGGGATGTCCACGAAGGCGGGGTCGCCCAGCAGGGTGTTGCGGTCGATGAATACTCGCTTGAACGTCTCGGCCAGGAGATGCGCGTGCACGGCGGTGCCCGGTGCGGGAATCGAGTCCAGCGCCTCCAGCATGTTGAAGGCTTGCGCCATCGCCACCCCGCCGGATGACACCGGCGGCATCCCGAGCAGAGTGTATTCCTTGTAGCGCGACCGTATGGGCTCGCGCCAGATCGCACGATATTCGGCCAGATCTTCCTCGGTGATCAGACCGCCTCCCCCCCCTCCCCGCCGCATTTCGCGTGCGATCATCTGCGCGATCTCGCCGCGGTAGAATGCATCGGGGCCGTCGTCGGCGATCATGCGCAGAGTGCGCGCGAGCCGTGGCTGTCGCAGCGTGCTGCCGACTGCCGGGAGCCGACCTCCGGGAAAGAACACCTCGCGGCCGTCGAACTGCTCGATCAGATCGCGGTTGGAGTCGAGCGAGCGAGCCAGCACGGAATCCACCACGAACCCTTCCTCGGCCAGTCGGATCGCGGGCTGCATGACCTGGGCTAACGGCAGTCTTCCATGTCGCGCGTGAGCTTCGCTCATTCCCGCCACCGCTCCGGGCACGCCCGAGGCGAGGTGTCCCACCACACTGGCGCGCGTTGCGTTGCCGTCGGGACCGAGGAACATGTCGCGTGTCGCTGCCGCTGGCGCCCGTTCGCGGTAGTCGATGGCGCTCACCGTTCCGTTGGCCAGACGGATGATCATGAAGCCACCACCGCCGATGTTCCCGGCCTCGGGGTGCGTGACGGCGAGGGCATACCCAACCGCAACGGCGGCATCCACGGCATTGCCGCCAGCCTTCAGAATCTCGATCCCCGCCGCGCTGGCCAGCTCGTGGTTGCTGGAGATCATGGCGCGTGGCGCAAACCGAGTCACGACATCGTTGGCGACATCCGGGGTCTCGGGTGCCGGCGACGGCCGCTGACAGGCG
This sequence comes from uncultured Gemmatimonadaceae bacterium, assembly GCA_964467195.1. Lineage (GTDB taxonomy): Bacteria > Gemmatimonadota > Gemmatimonadetes > Gemmatimonadales > Gemmatimonadaceae > CAYXRS01. The sequence goes on along the minus strand of CAYXRS010000183.1, from coordinate 3,170 downwards.
ACCAGCGAGAGCAGCAGCAGCGCGCAGCTGGCCAACCTCTGCATTAGAATCGCCCCCCCCCGGCGCGCTGGCCCAGTCCGTAGCGCAGCGCCAGCCTGAACGTAGACGTTTGCGCGCTCCCGCTCACGTCGCCGGGCAGTCCGCGACGTGGATGGAAGACGTAGCCGAAGTCCTGCACGACATTGATGTGTGTGCGGCGGCCAAGTGCGTAGCCAAAGCCATAGCCGATGCTCAGTGTGAGATCGGTGCCTGAAGGTGGGAGCGACTCACCAGTCGCATCGTCACGAAACCCTCTGAAGCCTGCCGCCCCGGCGTTCACCTGGATCACCTGGTGGAAGCCGTCGCCGCCGCCGGCGTGAAAGGTGGCCAGCAGCTGCCAGACGTTAGCCGTTGCATCGATTGCCGGGAAGCTCCCGTCCAGCGACCGGTAGCGCAGGGGCAGCTCGGCGTAGGTGGCGGTGACCCCCAATGAAGTACCTCGCTGAATCGCCCGCTCCATCGACAGTCGCCATTGCAACCCGCCGGCGAAATCCCACCGGCTCTGCGTGTCGCCATCGTGAACTCGGCCGTGCGACAGGTATCCCGCTCCGCCAGTGATCCAGAGTGCGGGCTCACCGGTGGCGCCAACGCGGAATACCTGCGCATCAACGGCCGCCGGAGCGAGGCAGCCGAGGACGAGCATGATAGCAGCAGTACGGGCCATGCTGTGACCTCGAGGGTGAGCAAAGGCGCAGCCACCGCTTGCACGGTGTGTCGCACTGTCTAACTTAGCTCGTGTGCCGCCGCGAGGTGAACAGGCGGTCCGCATCTCAACTCCAGGGACTTTGTCCGCCTCCTACACCGATCCGCGTCTTACCGAAGCACGCAACCCGCGCACGGTCGAGATAGACCTGGCCACGCCGCTGGAGCTGGTGGACCTAATGAACGCCGAGGACCGCCGCGTACCGGAAGCGGTGGCATCGCAACGCGACGCGATCGCCAGGGGGATCGAGCTTGCCGAGGACGCGTTGCGAAGCGGCGGTCGCATCTTCTACATAGGTGCCGGTACATCGGGTCGGTTGGGCGTGCTCGACGCCAGCGAGTGTCCTCCCACATTTGGTACGGACCCGGAGCTCGTGCAGGGAATCATCGCCGGCGGGTTCGAGGCGCTCGTCCGCTCTCGAGAGGGTGCCGAAGACGTGGCTGCCGATGGCGCCGCGGCGATGGACGAGCGGAAGGTGAGCGCCGCCGATCTGGTGGTCGGCATCGCTGCGTCCGGCACCACGCCGTACGTTCGCGGCGCACTCGAGCGTGCTCGCGAGCTCGGTGCTCGCACTGCCCTCATCGCCTGCACCGAGCTTTCGGCGGAGCTGCGCTTACTGGTGGATGTGGCGATCGTACCGGTGACCGGGCCGGAAGCGGTGACCGGCTCCACGCGCCTCAAGGCGGGAACTGCTACCAAGCTGGTGCTCAACATGATCTCCACGGGCGCGATGATCCGGATTGGAAAGACATATGGAAACCTCATGGTGGATCTGCGCGCCAACAGCCGCAAGCTGGTTGACCGCGGTGAGCGTATAGTGATGGAAGTGTGCGGCGTCGACCGGGACAATGCACGCCGCCTGCTCCACGCCGCCGGCTCGCGCGTCAAGACGGCGATCGTGATGCATGCCCTGAACGCCTCGCGCGAGGAGGCGGAGCGGGCCCTCCTGCAGGGCGGTGGAGTGATTCGCCGAGTTGTGCCGGGCGCACCACCTCCGGTGGCGTGAGCGCAAGCACAGCAGCGCTGGAGCCGTCGGCCAGCGGCACGCTGATCATTGGCCTCATGTCCGGCACTTCCGCCGATGGCGTCTCCGCGGCGCTGGTTCGCTTTCGCGAGGAGGAGGACGGCCGCGTGACGGCCGAGCTGCTGGGGTTCGTGTCGGATCCGTACCCGCAGCCCCAGCGTGAAAGAATTCTCCGGGCTGTGCGCGGCGTCACACCCACCGAGTACTGCCGCCTTAACTTCGATCTGGGCGAGTGGCTGGCCGAGGCCGCTCTCCTTCTGCTGGAGCGCAGTGGTGTGAACCGGTCCGACGTGCGGGCGATCGGCTCGCACGGGCACACGCTGTGGCACGAAGGTGGACATTCCTCCTGGCAGATTGGCGAGGCGGCCGTGATTGCGGAGCGCACCGGGCTGTGGGTGGTGAGCGACTTTCGCGTGCGCGACATTGCCGCGGGAGGCCAGGGAGCTCCGCTGGTGCCGATCGCCGACGCCATGCTGTTCTGCGCCTCCGACAGATGGCGTGTGCTTCAGAATCTTGGAGGGATCGGCAACCTCACGCTGGTGCCTCCTCGCGGAGATACCGAGCATGTGCTTGCCTTCGACACCGGACCGGGGTGTGTGGTGGTGGATGGGGTAACAGGCGTATTGTATGGCGGTATGCGCTACGACCAGGACGGCATGCTGGCGCGTCGCGGGGCCGTCATCGAGCCGACGGTGGAGGAGATGCTCGCCGAGCCATACTTCGGCGCGGAGCCGCCAAAATCCACCGGTCGCGAGCTGTTCAGCGCCGAGTACGTGGAGAGGTTCATCGCGCGCTGTCGCGAGGCGGCGCCGGGAGCGTCGCGCGAGGACATCGTCGCCACGGCGGTGGCACTCACCGCGCGCAGCATTGCCGATGCGTATCGCCGGTTTCTGCCGTCCACGGATTTCGAGGTCGTGCTGTCCGGTGGTGGCGCGCGGAATCCGGCGCTGGTGGATGCGATCTCCACGGCCGTGGCGCCGCGCGCCGTGCGCGTATTCGACGAGATCTTCTTCGATGCCGAAGCGAAGGAAGCCGTCGCGTTCGCGCTCCTCGCTTACCTGCATCTGCGCCGCCGTCCGGGCAATCTCCCGCGCGCCACCGGCGCGCGCGGCCCACGCATACTCGGCAAGCTCACGCCGCCATGACCAACGTGGCCGAGCTGCTCATGCCGGCGCTCCGCTGGTCGCCGGTCACCGGCTTCGATCGCGATCTGATCGATCGAGCGCTCCGGCTGGGAGTGGGCGGATTCATTCTCTTTGGCGGAACCGAGGAGGATGTGCGCGCCGTGACGCGCGATCTGCGCCGGCGTTCGCGCGTCCCGCTGCTGATCGGCGCCGACCTCGAGCGCGGCGCCGGGCAGCAGTTCGCCGGAGCCACCGGGCTGCCTCCGCTCGCCGCACTGGG
>CAYXRS010000182.1:0-5605 GCA_964467195.1 uncultured Gemmatimonadaceae bacterium | reverse complement strand
ATCCGGGATGGCGGCGCCGCACTCTCGACTGCGGCAACCGGCTCCTCGAAGCCCGCGGGAGCGGACCGGCCGAGCTCTGCGGCGGTGAGTGGCACGGGATCCACATCCCGGCAGATCTGGTGCACCGGAACACCGTCCGGGTTCACGACGAGGATGCGATACGTCCCGTCCCCCGCGCTCGTAGCGAGCCAGCCATCCGGACCGACCGCCGTCCTCGGCTCCGGCGAGCCTGGCTGCGGGATCGCCGAACGCCCGCCCCAGGCGATCGCCCTGACCCGAGCAGTGGCGATGGTGTCAGGGGCGTACGGGCCGGGCCGCTGCGCCAGCACGACCTGAACCGCGCTGTCGGCCGCTGTCGTAATGGATTGCAGCGGGTACTTCAGAAGGACGGCGCGATCGGAGCGGACGGCGGCGTAGTCGATCTGGCCGGAGGCGGAAACCGGGCTGATGAACTCGGGCGCTATCGCCACGTCCGGGCCGGCGACACCTGCGTTCGTGTAGGACGAGACCTTCGCCTGTTCGACGTCGAATACGACGAGCGTGTCCCCGTTCCAGTTCGCGGCCACCGGCATGGTCAGTTCACCGGGGCCCCTGCCGCGGCGAGCCCACGGACCGGACCACCGACCGTCGGGCTCGATGACGACGACCTCAGCCAGGACGTGGTCGACGACGGCCACAACACCCGACGAGCTGACCGCGAACGACGCAGGGAAGGCGAGTTCCTGGCCGACGTTGGAGCCGCCGGCGCGCCAGATTTCCTCGAGGACGACTCGCGGGCGATCAGCAGGGTCGGGTACGGTCGCAATGACGACCGGCACGCCGTGCAAACCGGTATCGCACGGATCTGCGGATCCGGTCGGACCGCATGCAGTCACGGACATGGCTCCGACGAGGATCGCGGCGCGACGAAGCAGTCGCGGTCGCAACGCAACACCTCCGGTCAGAAGGACGTGTCCAGGCAACCTTCGAGTGAGGTTCTGTCTCCTCGTTGCACCGCCTGAAGCCTCAGCTCCGCCCTTCCCGTTCTTCCCGAGAAACGCCCGCCTGGCGCAGGATGCGTGCAAGCAGGTCCCGACCAACATCCCCGGTGTGCGGATTGGGCACGCCCGGTTCGGTCGCGGCGGACCATGACTGGTGCTTGCCGCCGGAGTAGGGGCCGTCAAAACCAAGTTGCTGGAAAGCGCGAACCAGATCGCGCCGGCTGATTGGACCGAAAGGCGGCATCAACCGACTTTACGCACCCGAAGCTCCACGCCATCAACAGTCGGCAGGTCAAGATTCCGTGATACTCTGAATAGCACCCACTCCTCCAGGACCTCTTCGAGTTCGTCACGGCACGCCTCGAGGGTCGCAGCTTCGGCGTACACTCCGTCGAAGCCCTGGATCTCCCCATAGAACCTGGAGTCTTCAGGCAGGATCTCGTACCTGGCGCGGCGCATCGCTGCGTCTATGTATTGACGAACCATCGTGCCTCCGTGGAAGGGCACCCTGAGCGCCGAACATAGCATGGTGCATCAGGACCGGACAATCGAGCCGCGGCACTTCGCGGACGAGCGTTGCCGTGCCCCCTTATGGGCTCGATGACGACGACTTCAGCCACGACATGGTCCACGACGGCCACCAGAACCGATGACGTGCGAGCGCCCTTCTCCGCTCGCGACGTAGCCCATATTTCCAGTGAAAGGGGGTCTGGATCACTGATCCCTCACGCCGCCGATCTCGTCGCCGTAGTCACGCAATGCCCTCTCGAGGGCTTCAATTTGGACGATCAGGGCACGGTCTCCCTGGTTGTCGTCGCGAATGGCCCACAACATCCGACCGTGGGAATCGGTGTCCAGCAGCTGATACCACCCAAGTAGTACGAGTCTACGCCGCGCTGCATCGCGCGTAATCAGGTCGACAACCGTGACGGAGTAACTCCGCGTGCCTGATGGCCGGATGGCCTGCGAAGCCCAGATCACCCCCGTCGCCGAGTGACCTACGCCGGCGGGATACGTCGGGCGAGACGGGTGAAGAGCCCACTGATCTCCTGGGCCGGCCTCCCACCACTCCTGCGGACCGACGCTATCGATCGCAACTTCCTGAACCTGGCGCGTTATGCACTCTATTCGCAGCAGGCGCGGTCGATGAACCTCTTCCGTGTAAAGGATCAGCCCTTGCTCGTCCGACCCGAAGTAGGCAGGGTGTTCACTGCGCGTACTTCCGCGCAGCGTGTCCAGCCTCGCGAGTGGTGCTCGGCCGCTGTCCTCCAGGATTGTAACGGCCCCTTCCGGGGCAAACCCATCGCGCACACTGTGCAGTACGAGGATAGCGTCGCCGCACGTAGCGGCGCCTCTCATGACGCCGGCTGGGCTGGGGTTCGTCCGAAGGACGTGGCCGTCAAGGCCGAGAATGCTCAGCTGCTTCGGCTGGGTGAGGAGTAGACTCCGATCGCCGTATCGGTCGAGTGACTTCGGAGCCCGCGCCTCGCCCGGACCTTCCCCATATAGCACTATGGCTCGTGCGAAGACTCCGGTGATGTCAAAGATCCGAACGAAGGGTGGAGAGACATCGAGAAGGGCAACACTATCGCCCACGATCACGCCATCTGCGACGCGCTGGAGAACTGCAAGCCCGGTATCTCCCCGCGGGTACTCGGATCCGAACTCGGCATGAACGCCAATGTCTCCGAGCGTCATCGGCCTTGCCTCTCGGTCCTGCCCAGTACAGCTGAACACACTGATCGCCAGAATGCCCGCGAGAACCAGATGAAGCTGGAGCTGCTGCCGCTCTCGACGTCCGCACGCACTCAGCTTTGCGTTCATTCAAGTTCTATTGGTAGTCACCAGGCGGTCAACGTGTCCCGTAACCATCCTGACCCGCCGAAAGTCCGGCATCGGCCGAACCACCACAGGCGGATACGGCTACTTCCCAAACATCAACACGAAGGTCCCCGTCATTCGTTGCGCGAAGGCTGTATACCATTCCTCCGCCAACACTCCCCATCATGAACTGGGGAACCCGTTCGGAGGCAAGAAGATTCCCCGTTGCTGCGTCGAAGACCTCGAGTACCGTCTCGAACTCATGCGCATACTTGTCGAACGGAGGGATAGGGCGCTCAGGTTGCCCCGGATACCTGCGATCCACCCGCCAACTATCCGAAGGTATTCGGGACATCGTCCAGAGGCGGCCCGGGCCGTCCTGCCAGATACCCACCGCTACTGGCATTGGCGGGGTACGGGGAGTACCCGGTCGATAATCATACGGTCGGTACCATTCCACATCGCGTCGAATCGATCGAAGTAGTACGCCGTCAACAGAATACAGATCGATCTCATATCGATCCATGTGACGGCTCCATACCTCCCCGGCATTTGCGGCAGCAATCTTCCTTATGCCGGCCTGAGGTCGATCACGCCGAGCCTCGGGACGCACAGACCCAAACGATCGGATCACACTGCCATCTCTGGACAGCAGGTGCAGGGGGAATCCGATTCCTTCCGCCGTGGCAACGCGGCCGTGCGCGATCATAGTGCCATCGCGCAGCGGTACGACGTCTGTGATGTAGCCTGGCATACGAATGGTTCGGACTGGCTGGTGATCAGGGGACAGCAAGGTGATTCGGCCGTTCCCGACATCAATGACGAGCATGGAGTCGCCAGGCAAAGTCAGCACGCGCATGATGAACTGATACTCCCCGGGACCCTCTCCGCGCCGTCCGATCAGTTTACTAAACCGTCCACCCGCGTCGTACACTGCGATACTCCAGGGCTCGGCCGTAGGTGCTACATAGAAGCGCCCCAGGCGGTCGCGGGCGACCGTCAGCTGGAAGTCAGTCGGGGACACTGGATCGGAGTCGCTTCCCAAAGTAGCGACCGGACTGATGGTTATTCGACAAGGTGGGTTCGTAGCTCCTGACGCAGTGGAATGCCCGAGAATCAGCGGAAAGCCGAGAACCCCAAAGGTCATCTTCACGACGTAAAGCGGTAATGTCAGCAATGTCGCTGCTCCTGAATGGGGTGCATTCCGGAATCCATACCATCAATGTGATTCCGTTTGCGGCGGCGCCGCCTTAACGGGGGAGAGCGCAGCAGTCGCTATTCCGCGAGCACTGCAGTGACAGCGCCGGTCACGGGTATGTGTTCAATTACGTTGCCCTCGCAATCGTAGATCTGGATCGCAGCACGAGCTGCGTTGTAACTATACCCCGCCGGATTCGTAGCCAACGCCCCAAGTATCGAACCAAAGTTCTCTGTATCTACCGCAACGTACAAGTCGGCCGCGCCACCAAACAGATGCGGGCAGTGGTCATGCTGGCTGAAGCACGTCCCACTTTCGCCACCCGTGTGATCACAGCTATGAAAGCAGATGTCACCACCTTCGCACTCCCCTGAAGCGCACCAATGAGCCGATCCTGTTTCGTTCTGAATACAGTTTCGACAGGGCGCGCGGTTGTCTCTGGTGGAGACGTTCGAGGCTGACGCGGAAACCGCCATCACCATCGTAAGGGAACAGAGCGCACCAGCCCGCCTGATGATTCGGTGCATTTGACTCACCTCCTTGTCGTGTGTACTCTCCCCCGTCAAGAACTACCGTTGACACCGCGTCGCACGCAGCCAAGGCCCCACATAGTGAGACCATTCGATAGGTGACCGAGGGCGCGTGCCGGCGCCGCGGAGGTCGCTCCGATAGTGCCCGGACCGGCACTTGTCACCGAGGCCAAGAGCGGTGAATCCAACCTACGATATGAAATGCCGACGGGCGTAGATGCCGTCCTCCCGTCGGCTTGTCCAGTTGTTCGGCCGCCCGGCGAATCATCTCGGCTTCCGGTCATGGCGACATCAGACTGTATTTTTATATCATACTCGCCTCGGAAGGCCCCTCGCAGCCTAGGGGCCTGTGCCCTACAATCTCAACCGAAACCTCTAGGTCAACCTGCCGTAGCGGATGACTGGCGCGATGGGTTGCAGCGGGTACTTCAGAAGGACGGCGCGATCGGAGCGGACGGCGACGTAGTCGATGCCCGTCGCGCTCGACGACCGCGAACAACGCAGGGAAGGCGAGTTCCTGGCCGACGTCGGAGCCGCCGGCGCGCCAGATATCCTCGAGGACGATTCGCGGTCGATCAGCAGGGTCGGGTATGGTCGCAACGGCGACCGGCACACCGTCCCAGACGGCATCGCACCGATCTGTCGATTCGGTCGGACTGCACGCAACGACCGAAATGGCTGCGACGAGGATGGCGGCATGACGAAGCAGTGGCAGGTCTGACGTCATGCACGATCCTTTCTGACGGCAAACGCGGACTATCGGTCGGTATCCAACCATTCCCCGCGCGCGAGCTGGTCGGCGAAATCAGTGACTGAGTGGTGTCTGTATCTGCACGAGGCGCAAGCGGGCAGCACGGCATGGTCCTCGCCCACGAACATGACAGGGATGAACGAAACGCCAAAATCCCGGCGGGCCACCTGGCCATCGTCCACCAGTTGGATCACGCGCCCACCGGGATGTTCGGCCAGCCACTTGCGAGCATTGGACATGTTGTCTCCGTACAGCACCTGCAGCACAGTAACATGGTCCGGGTACGCTTCGGAGAGAGCGACGAGTTCAGGATACTTGGCGAGGC
>CAYXRS010000181.1:0-5674 GCA_964467195.1 uncultured Gemmatimonadaceae bacterium | reverse complement strand
CGTCGCGCCGCCGCCGCGGGCCGGCGTCCGGCCGCGGCCGAAGATCTCCTCGTCATCGACGAGCGGGGACGAGTCCTCCTCTTCCGCTTCGGGCTCCTCGGCGGTCTGATCCTCGTCTTCGTCGTCCTCGGCGCTATCCCAGAGGTCGTCGCCGTGGCTCTTCGTAATCCCCCAGCTGCTGTCCTCGTCGTCATCCTCATCGTACGAGGCGGCTCCGCCGCCGCCGCCGAAGCCGAGGTCCTCTTCCTCATCATCGCGGTCGAATCGAGGATCCTCGGTGTACCCCTCACCACGCGGCATTGGTCGCCTCCTGAAGGAAAGTTCGCAGCCAGGCAGGAACTCCCAATACAACAGATCGATCCCGTCGTCAAGCGGGGGTTGTGGTGGGGCAGCTGCTGGGTTCTTTGGCGGGGGGTGTGGCGAGTGTGGTTCGCCGGCGACCTGAAAGGTCAAGCGCTCAGCCTCCAGCCTGACAGCTACCACCGACCAGCTGCAAACTGCCCCGGGACGCCCCGTGCTCAGGGAGTTCGCGGCAGTGGCCTTCGTCGACCGACTCGCAGTTCCCGGTAGTGGCCTTCGCCGACCTGCACGTCCACCGACCAGCTCCCAGACTTGCCCGCTACTCCGCTTCCTCGATGAACACCAGCGACCGCCGCCTTCTCACGACGGCGCTCAACGCGGCGAAAACGCCGGGATCGAGGACGCCGGCCGCCTGGTGCTCCAGCAAGCGGAGCGCGTCCAGCGGCGCCATGGAGTCCCGGAAGGCGCGCTGCGACGTGAGGGCGCTGTAGGCGTCAGCGGCGGCGAGAATGCGACCACCGATCGATATCTCCTCACCACGCAGGCCGCGCGGGTAGCCGCTGCCGTCCATTCGTTCGTGATGATCCTGAACGTAGCAGAGCGCCGGACCGAGGTGCTTCAGCGGCGACAGGATCTCGATGCCAATGCGGACGTGATCCTTCACGTGCTCGAACTCCTCGCCGGTAAGCGTACCCGGTTTGTTCATCACCGTCTCACGGATGCCGATCTTGCCTACGTCCATTACCCGGGCCGCGAGTCGCACCAGCTCCACCGTGTCTTCATCCAGCTGCATGGCGTGCGCGATGGACGCGGAAAGGTCGGCGACGCGCTGCGAGTGCCCGCGCAGATACTGATCCTTCGCTTCCATGGCGTTGGTGAGCGCTTCGGCCACGTTGACGCTCAGCTCCCGCAGCGCCCGCTTCTCCTGCTCGAGCTCGCTGGTGCGGGCGCTCACCTCATCGCGAATCATCTCCTCGATCTGCCGTCGCTGGATCTGGAGCTGTCGACGGTGCAGCGCTCGCGTCAGCGCGGCACCCAGATCGGGCAGCTCGATGGGCTTCACCAGGTAATCGAACGCGCCCTCTCCCAGCGCGTGGCGCACTGTTACCGCATCGTCCACCGCGGTCAGCATCACAACCGCCAGGTCACCATCCAGGCTCAGTGCCCGCGGCAGCAGCTCGAGGCCCGTCATCGCCGGCATGCGGACATCACACAACATGACCTCGAAACGTTCGCGCCCGAGCAGCTCCAGCGCTCCGGCGGCGGTTTCCGCGACGTCCACGTCGTAACCGCGAGTACGCAGAAACCTGGAGATCGCGAGTCGCACCGAATGCTCATCGTCCACAATCAGTACTCTGGGAGCGGCCGTGGGCTCGTGGTTCGTCTCCGCGGAGTCGATGACCCTGAGGTCGATTGCCGGATTCGTCATTTGAGAGAGCTGGGCTCGAGCTTTTCGTGAGGGGCGACGACGGGCAGTCTGATTCGGAATGCGCTTCCCTTTCCCGGTGTACTCTCTGCCTCGAACGACCCCTGATGGTTGCGGATGATGCCGTAGCTCACGCTCAGTCCCAGGCCGGTGCCTCGACCATCGGTCTTGGTGGTGAAGAACGGCTCGAATATCCGCCGCTGCACTTCGGCGGGCATCCCGCTGCCCGTATCCAGCACCTCCACCACTACATGATCATCGTCGTTCCGCGAGCGGATGGTGATCGCTCGCTCGCTGCGGCCGGCCAACGCGTGCTCGGCATTCACGAGCAGATTGAGCAGCACCTGCTGAAGCTGTCGGTCATCACCGCGCACTCGCCGAAGCGGTTCTGAGAGCTCCAGCCGCACCTGTATTCCCATCGTTCGCAGGCCGTATGTTCGCAGACGGAGCGTATGATGAACGATGTCATTCATGTCCACTGCCACGAGACGAGGCCCGGCCTTCCGCGCAAAGGTGAGCAGATCGCGCATCACGGCTACGGCCCGGTCAGCCTCCTTCTTGATTAGTCGCACGGACTCGAGCTGTTCCGGCGTGAGCTGGTCATCCTGCAGGAGCTGAGCGAAAGCGGAGATTCCGGTGAGTGGATTGTTCACCTCGTGTGCGACGCCCGCCACCAGTTCACCCAGCGCCGCCAACCGCTCCGTCTGGCGTAGCTGATCGGCCACTCTGCGCTCCTCCTCTCGAAGCAGCAGCGACGAAAGGGCGAGCGACAACGGGGCGGTGAGTCGTCCGAGTGCCTCCCGTCGGTGCTGTTCGTCCGCTCCGGGAGGAGCGGCACCGAGGGCGAGCGCGCCGATCAGTTGATTGCCGGAGACGAGCGGGACCACCGTCTGCGACACACACTCGGCGACGGCCAGTCGCGGCGATGTGGAGCCGTTCACGTTCTCCACCGAGAGCTCCGAGCCGCGGAGATCCGCAGCCGCGTCACGCACCGCCATATAACGGAGCAGTCCATCCTCGCCGCGCAGGGCCAGCGCCGAAGCCGCCGATGGCACCACGACCTGGAGTATCCCCAGGATCTGCTCTGCCGCGGCACCGACGCCGATCGATTGCAGCGCCACTCTCGCGATCGCGGCTCCGGACTCCGTCTCCTCTCGCTCCTTCCTTTCTCGCTCCACCGCCGCGCGAAGCTGAACCGCCTGCTCATCCAGATCGGCAAACAGGAGAGCGTTTCTCACGGCAACAGCCGTGTGGCTGGCGAAATCGATGAGCAGGCGCTGCTGGTCGTCCTCGAAGCATTGCGGGACTCGATAGCGCAGCGACAGCACGCCGCGAGGTTTGCCTTCCACCCTCAGCGGCAGGAGCGCTACGGAGCTCACCCCTACCTCGGACAGCGGAGCGGCCAGCGGTCCGCGTTCATTGATCAGCGAAGAGAGGAACCTCGGACGTCCGTCGGGAAGCAGGTCAGTACCGGAGTTGTTCCAGAAGTCGTGCACGTGCTGCCGGATGATCTCCGCGGCGATTCCTGCGGAGAACGTCAGCTCCGCCGGAGCACCCGCGCCATCGGTGAGATAGATGCCAATGCCGTCGGCACCGAGCGAGATGCGCGCCAGTCGCCACACGTCCGCATACATCGCCTGCGGTGTGACGTGCAGAGCCAGGCTTCGCGCCGAGGCCGCCAGGATGCTGGCGTGACGCATGGTGCGAACGGAACCGCGGTAGAGCCGCGCATTCTCGATGGCGACGGCGGCGTGCTCGCCAAGGGCCATGAGCAGCTCCTCATCGGCGTCGTCGAACTCCTGCGACGGCATACCCAGCACGACGATCGCTCCCAGCGGACGGCTGCTGATGCTCAATGGCACGGCGATCACGTTGGCGCCGGCGCAGTCGGCGGGCCAGCGCCAGATTGCGCGTGAGGGGTGCGCGTCACGGCACCGCATTGCGACACCGTTGTCGATGCACGGCTCGCAGCAACTGCCACGGAGCGGAGTGCGCCACCTCGGCGCCTGCACCTCTCCGTGGTTCGCCACAACCACCAGATCATCTCCCTCGAGCATCGCTAGACGAGCGCCGCGCGCCTCGAGCAGTTCTGTCGCATGCCGGGCAACGAGCGCGAATACCTGGTCCAGCTCAAGCGACTGGTTGATGTTGCGGACGATCTCGGTCAGTGCCCGTGCCTCACGCGCGCGTCGTTCCGCCTGGTGGAAGAGCAGGGCGTTGCGAAGAACCAGTACGCGCGCGACTTCGGCCAGGCGCGCCGCCTCAGCATCGAAAGGCCGCTCGCGTGTCACCGGTACGGGTGGATCAAAAGTTCCCGAGTGCATCCGCTGTGTAGAGAGTCCGTGCAGGCGCGGCGCGCCACCGTCATTGCGCTGCATGATGAAACTGGCGCGCAGCCGCATCGCGGTGCGCGCCTTACTGGTGGATGACGAGAGGGCTGGAGGGCTGTAACGCCAACGAACGTTAGAAATGCCTCATGATTCGACGAACTCCACCTGCACGGGCTGGTCGATGATCCCCGCCCTCGTGCCGCGATCGAGCAGCTCGTGCACCGCCTGCCTTCCTCGCGGTCCGTAATCGAGAGTCCAGTCGTTCACGTACATGCCCACGAACGTATCGGCGCTGTCGCGGCTCAGCCCCCGGGCGAAGCGCATTGCGTGATCGAGCGCCGCGGTGCGATGCTCGAGTGCGTAAGCGATGCTTGCGTGGAGATGACGGGAGATCTGCCGCACCAGCGCTTCGCCCAGGTCCTTTCGCACCACGTTGCCACCCAGCGGGAGGGGCAGCCCTGTTTCCTGAAACCACCATTCACCCATGTCGGCCACCAGGTGCAGACCACGATCCCGGTAGGTGAGCTGCCCCTCGTGGATCAGCAGTCCGAGCTCGACCTCTCCGTCCACCACGGCGTCCTCGATCCGGTCGAACGGCAGGACAACCGACTCGAAATGCGGTTCGTAGAGGCGAAGCGTGAGATACGCGGTGGTCATCGTGCCGGGTACGCCGATGCGTCGCCCACGCACTTCCTCCTTCGACATCTCGTGTGCGGCGACGAGCCGCGGCCCGTAGCGGTCGCCCATGGACGATCCATGCGGCAGGAGAGCGTACCGGTCGGCGAGGTACGCATACGCGTGAATGGAGACGGCACTCACTTCCAGTTCGCCGGCGAGTGCACGGCGGTTGAGCGTCTCGATGTCCTGCAACTCGTGCACGTAGGTGAGTCCCTCAGTATCGATCGCCCCACTGGCAAGGGCGTAGAACATGAAGGCATCATCTGAATCCGGGCTGTGCGCCACGTGGATGACTCGGGAGGACACGTGATCTGATTCGGGAGAGTTTGACGGTGATCTTCTCGGCCGCGAATGCGTCAGCGCACGTTGCCGGCTAGGGTTCCTGTCCGAGCCGCGCGAGGGCGGCGTCGATGTCCGCCTGGTGCTGCTGGTATTCGAGGCGACCGCTCGCACGCTGCGCGGGGGCGGCAGCTACGAGGCGTTCCTCGTACGCCCTGACGGTGTTCTGGTCGCCGGCCAGACGAGCCGCACTTGCGGCGAGAATCAGGCCGAGCAGGTGGTCGGGATTGGCGGCAAGAATCGTATCCGCCTGCGCGGCGGCGAAGCGATGGATCCCCGCCACTTCCGCTATTCGACCCATGTCGTAGCGAGCGTGGGCGTCGATCTCGGGCAGCATCTGAAAGGCCGAGATCCCCATTTGGGCGAAGAACTGCACACTGTCGGACTTGCCCTGCTCGTCGAGGAGCATGATCCGGTCGAACAGGCGATCCGCACGCTCGCGCGGCGACAGTGCCGAGATGTCAGGTGCTGGCGCCCCGGCCATGGGCGCCGCCTGCACCATGGGTACGGCGTCGCCCCGTCCTCCGCTGAACCGCTGGCCCGCGACGAGTGCGATGAGCGCAACGAGCGCGATGCCCGCCACGACCCATGGAAGCGCGTT
>CAYXRS010000180.1:0-5718 GCA_964467195.1 uncultured Gemmatimonadaceae bacterium | reverse complement strand
CACGCCGCCAGCGTTCGTCCTGAGCCAGGATCAAACTCTCCAAGAGAAAAGTCTGCTTTGGCTCTCCTGAACTGATCAAAATCCGCATGTCCGCCAGCCCGACCAACGGAAAACCCGCCGCCGAACACAACGTCCCCACTGAACTCGATCAATCCGGAATCAGAAATCGTTCAGGTCTAAATGACTCTCCCCGCCGCCCCGAACAGAACGACGGATCAACGAGTCGCCCCGCACGATCACTCTCTCACTCGATTTGTCAAAAAGCGTCCTACTGATTCAATCGCAGGTATTTTTGCGATAGCCTTGAAACATAACCCCAACGGGCGTCTTCCGCAAGCCCTTTGGGACTTCTGAACCCACTCTCGGCACCCTATGACGGCCTCGAGGCGGGTCCGAATTCTAGCAGGGTCCGAACCCCGATTCAAGGGTCCGAGGGGGCGACTGGGAAGGCTCAGGCGGCCAGCATTCCACCGATGTCGACGGGCGCGTCAAGGTCGTGCCGCAGCAGCCAGAGCCAGGCTGCCGAGCCCGCGCCTACCAACACCGCCGCAAGCAGGAACACCGGCGCGAGCATCCCGACCCATGCCAACAGCACCACCGCCGCCAGCAGCGTGACGAGGCGCGCCTCCTCCAGAAGGAGCGCCCAGCGCTGCCGCTCCAGCACGCCACCAATCCCCGCCAGCGCGACGGCTACATAGAAGCCACCGGCGACCACATGCCGCACCGGGAGCTCCGAAGCTGCACCGAGCAACGCCACCGACGCTATCAGCACAATCACGAACTGGGCGAGAGCGTACCAGGTGAGCGCGCGTGGAACCGGCGGGTCGAATTTCGCATACGTCTCCGGCGACACGGCCTTGGGCTCGATTACTCCACCCAGCTCGACCGGCCGCCAGGCCGGATGGCCGAAGATCGTTCTGAAACGGTCACTCCAACTCCTCGACCGCCTGGCGGTGCGCGCGATGTGAACGTAAACGTGCACGTTCGCCCAGAGCGGATTCCAGCTAGCCAAGGGAGATGTGAGGCCGTACACCGGCTCCTCTCTCTCCGGCTCGAAGGTTCCGAACAGCCGGTCCCACACGATCAGCACACCACCGTAGTTGCGGTCCAGATAGCGCGGGTTGATCCCGTGATGCACGCGGTGATGCGATGGCGTGTTGAGCACCCACTCCAGCACGCCCATACGACGGATGATACGAGTGTGGATCCAGAACTGATACACCAGGTTGAGCGCGTAGCAAACGATGAACATGACGGCCGGCACGCCGAGCATCGCCAGCGGGATGTAGAAAACCCAGCTCATCGTTCCGTGGAGGGCGCTCTGCCGCAGCGCCACGGACAGGTTGTATTCCTCGCTCGAGTGATGCACGACGTGCCCGGCCCAGAGCACGTGAATCACATGCGAGCAGCGATGCATCCAGTAGTAGGCGAAATCGACGAGCAGGAAGACGACAACCCAGCTTGTCAGCGGCACCAGGTGAATCGCAAAGCCGGGAAAACCGTCGGCACTGGTCATCGGAGCCGACGCAGGCCATCCGGGTATGGGGAGGAAGTTCTGGACCGCCAAATGCCGTTCCACCACTATGTAGATGCCAATGGTGAACAGCTTCAAGGTGACGCCTGCGATCTGGCTGAGTATTCCCAGGCTGAGATCGGAGATGGAGTCGTTGAGGCGCGCCAACCGCTGGCCGCGCCGTCGCGCGACGAGCAGCTCGATTCCGATCAGCAGGAAGAACAGCGGAATTGACGCCTGGATGATGCTCATTGGCAGATCGGGGAGACCCGTCTCGGCAATCTAGCGATGGTCACACGATCGGTCGACGTCGCGCCACTCCTGATGAACGACGGCCTCCAAGAATGTGCGCCAGGTTCACCGGCGTAGCGGACGCAGGGCCGCCCACTCAATCGGTGAGCTGGAAGGTGTTCGATGCGACGCGTCTGTCCTCGCCTGCCTCGGTGAACTCGACGCGCGTCACCAGGCGGTACTGTCCGGTGGCAAGCGTACCATCGAGCCTGAACAGCTGCGACGCGCTCTGTCCCGGCGCGACGATGCGGAGAATTGCGGGACAGGGGTCGGGCGGAAAGCCGGGTACTGCGATCCACTGCTCGCCCTGGCGCCGCTCCAGCGTCGAGATACACAGGTTGGTTCCGAGCGCCTCCTGAGTCTCGTTTGTCAGCGTGAGCCGGAGATCCTGGCTTCGCGAGTAGGTGGGCCGATCCGTGGTGAGCATCTGACTCTGCTGTTCCACCATTGCCTCATCGGTGGGGCGTACTGGATCCGTTGAAGACTGATGACAGTTGGCCAGCAGAAGTGCGAGCGCAAGGGCCGCTAAAGGCTCATCATTATCCGTTACCTCCCGCCTCCTTCGTGCCTGGCAAAACTGCCCTGCGAGCCAGCCACAACTTGAAGACACCGCACGAACCATGACAGTGCCACACCGCTTCGATGTGCAGTTCAGAAGCGAGCCGCGAGTAATGGCTCCCGTCAAGGGGTGGCACCTGCCCCGGGAACGTCGTCCACGGCGCAGGTCCCACGTTCTCGAATCGAATGTTGTCCATTGCGCTGAGAGCCATGATGTCGGTGCCGGAACCCCAGAGAATGCCGACCAGCCGCACGTTTCAGGTGTCTCCGATGCGCTCGAAAACAGGGGAGCCACTGTCACCACCGGCCGCGAGCGATGCTACGAGGTCCTGGCAGAGCATGGCGATCGGCTCATCTACTCCGGCAACACCTACATCGAGGCACGTTGCCACCACGGGACCCATCGTCCAGCCAGTAGTCCGACCCGTCTTGTGCAGCACATCCCCGACAAACGGGAACGGGCGCTCATTCACAATGGTCCAGAAAGGGTTCGCGTCATCGATGTCGATCGACCCAGGCGTGAGGTTGCCGGCGAACTGTGTGCGAGCAATCCTGCCGTGCGTGTTTTCAACAGAATGTTGGCCAGCGTGAGGACTGCGGTTTCCCTGGTGGGGCGCATTCTGGCCTCCCTGGTCAGTGTGCTAGGGGAAGAACGGCACTCCGTCGAACAGGTTGTGCGGCTTGAGCATGAAGCCGGCCCACATCACCTGCGCCGTTCCAGTGAACCAGCCACTGGCGGACGTCCCATCCTCATTGCGGTAGAGGTGGTGCACTCCCCCCGTGTACCACACGACAATGTCTCTGTTGCTGACTGACCTCGTGCTCGACACGTAGCCAGGCAACTGTGCGGGGCGCCAGACGCCCGGATACTGGGTCACCCAGAAGTCCCGTTTGGACCACGCCTCATTGTGTCTCTGAGTGCCGGTTCGAATGGGGATGAGCATGTACCCGATGTTGTTGCCGTGTGCATTGGTGGTGCCCGAGTCGTAGATGTGCAGCGCCGTATGACTCAGGTGATCCCAGGTGAGGCCTTGCTCGAAGGTGATCGGATCGTGTGCGTCGGTGGCCGTGAGCCCGCTCTCCGTATGGCGCACACGTCGCACGTTGTCATTCCAGAAACCATTCAGGTCGATGTCCAGGCGCCAGCTGCCGTTGTGCATGTGCGCCTGCATTGGCGAGCTGGGGAGATTCGCGCCAGTCCCGCCGAGTTCCCCGACAACGACACCATCATCCCGGAACGTCCAGCGAAAGATGTATGCGTAGTTCCCCGCACTCAGCGCGCTCCAAAGTACGAGCTCCCGTCCCCGATATACACTTCCACTGGAAGTTTTCCAGCCGAGCCCGCGATCTCTGACCTCTCGACAGACGCGCGACGGACTTCCCAGAAGAAGCCCTCCCTGCACAGAAGGACAGTCCGTGGACGTCAGGTTCATGAGAGAGAAATTGAACGCCGACAGGTCATAGTACCGAGGTGATCCGGAGTGGTACGGCACAAAGATCTCGGTAACGCGTCCGTCCCAGAACACGCGAGTCCACGGCTTGCCGGGCCCACTGCGAAAATGCGCGGATGTGATTGCCAGACCATAGGTCGCTGGCGTCGCCCAGCAGATGCGCCATGCTGTCTGATGCGAACCGGACGAGAATGTTTGCTCGACCAGGTAGGGTGACGAGCACCACTGCGCGGCTGAATCCCGGGGAGACATGGCGATCGTTGCCAAAAGCAGCGGCGCGGCCAGCCATCGAAATGTTGTTTTCATCTCTCTCCCCTCCTGAAGCGCACACCCTGCGTCGGAATGTCGACTACGGCGGTCGTTGTGGAGTATGATTCGCCACGACGGAAGAGGAGCTCCAGGCAGCGCCCTGAGGGGCAATACTCCCGGTCGACAGAAGTTATGGGGAGGTACTCTACGGTGATCTCCTCGGCCGGTCTGCCGACGAGCGACCGAAACTCCGGGTGGGCGAGCACCAGTCGCCGCGAGAGCTCGACTTCACGAGGTGAGATCGGAACCGAGGTTCCAACGCGCAGTGAGTCATCGGACTCTGCTGGAGGCGACGGCAGCTCGCTGACCTCCTCGACCGCCTGTCGCTCAAGATCTATTACGGCCCGTATTCCAGTGAAGCGGCTCTCATAGACGCTGATCAACACTTCGGCGCGCCGGCCCAGATCAGGAGGCCGGTCAGCGTCGTCCACGAGATCGGTTGGCTTCCGAACGAGTAGCTCGACAAATGCAACGTCGTGCGCGCGATCGCTCGCTATTCGCAAAACCCGCTGATCGGCGAGCGCGAGGCGCGAGGCCGTCTGCCGCTCGAAGTCGGTGAGCGGATCAAGCGGGCGTGGAACGCCCGGCTGCGGTCGGGTTTCGTCCGCTGCTGGCTGCTGCTCGTCCGTTCTTTGGAGCGCGGGCGCGCAAGCTACGAAGGCGGCGCAAAGGGTGAAGACGGCGCCGTAGCGCCGCCGGGATGAACGAGTCACCATGCTTCCCCCTGGGGCAAGACGACTTGAACCCGCTTGCGTATAGGAATTCTGCTGCGTCCCGGAACTCACACAAGGCACATTTTAGGACAGGAGCATACAGTTTTAGGACAAGTTTGGATCGAAGCAGGATGCCTGAACGACGCTGTCGTGGTAGCCCGCGGAGGCGCGGAAGACAGGCCAGGCGTATCTCGATCAACCTCCGATGCGAAGGTCAGTCAGAGGCGAACTCGCCCACAACCGCTGGTACGCGAGGCGAATTCTTGCTGCGACGCGATCCAGCTCTTCGCGAGGCGGCTTGATGTTCCAGTCAGCTACGAGCTTGAATGGATCGCCTCGGTATCTGGGGAAGACGTGCATGTGGACGTGGAAGATCTCCTGCGCGGCGGCCTCGCCGTCGGCCAGGAACAGGTTCACACCCTCGCAGCGGACACCGGACTCACGGAGCGCCGCCGCGGCGCGCTGCGATACAGTCCACACGTGGCGTCCGGTGGCTTCGTCCAGTTCGGCGAGACATGCAGCGTGACGCTTCGGCATGACCATCGTATGGCCCTCGGTCACGGGGCCGATGGTCATGAGACCGATGACGTGATCGTCTTCATAGAAGGTCGAGACGGGGCTGCGGCCGGCGACTATCTCGCAGAAGATGCAATCTGACAAGTGGAGCCTCCGGAGCACGTCGCCATGGTCAGGTTGATCAGTCGGACACGACTCGTGAACGGATCACACACCTGGCAGAACAAAGGGCCGCCAACATCAGCGGCCCTGCGACAAGGTCTGTGCAACCTAGTGCCCCCGGGAGGACTCGAACCTCCAACCTACTGATTAAGAGTCGCCGAAATGCGACATACCCGCTGATACCGCTCACATCGAAATCGTTGAC
>CAYXRS010000179.1:0-5724 GCA_964467195.1 uncultured Gemmatimonadaceae bacterium | reverse complement strand
CCATCGCCCCGAACATGTTCTCCTTGAAGTTGACGAGATGACCGGAAATCTCGAACAACCTCTCATTCATGATGTGCGGCGTGTATACCAGATCGTAGCCGTGACGAAGAACCAGCTCGCGCTCGAAGTTCTCGATCTCGTTGCGAATGATTCCGCCGCGGGGATGCCATAGGATCAGACCCGGCCCGACACGCTGGTCCGTGGAGAACAGGTCCAGCTCCCGACCGAGCCTGCGGTGGTCGCGCTTCCTCGCTTCCTCGATGCGATGGAGGTGAGCAGCCAGATCCTCCTGCCTGAGCCAGGCTGTGCCGTAGATGCGTTGCAGCATTTGACGCCGCTCATCGCCGCGCCAGTAGGCGCCCGCGGTGTGCGTCAGCTTGAAATGCTTGATGTAGGAGGTATCGGGAACGTGCGGACCGCGGCAGAGGTCGACGAAGGGACCGTCGGTGTAGATCGAGATGACCTCGTCATCGCCCAGCTCGGAAAGGCGTTCGAGCTTGAGTGGATCGTCAGAGAATCGTCGCTCGGCTTCGGTCCGCCCCACTTCCTCACGCACGAACGGATACTTCTCCGATACGACCTTTCGCATCTCCTGCTCGAACAGCTCTACGTCCTCCGGGGTGAAGGGCTGCGCGACCTCGAAGTCGTAATAGAAGCCGTCCTCGATGGAGGGGCCGAAGCCGATCTTCGCCTCGGGACGGAGCCTGCGGACCGCCGTGGCGAGCACGTGCGCAGCCGAATGACGCACCACGTCGTGTGCGATCCGCCACGCCGCTGCCGCCGGTCGATCCGCGGGATCCTTGGGCGGCTGCCCCGTTATCACCCTGAACCGCCCCCCCGACCGCAGCGGTGTCATGAGGTCCTGTACCTGCCCGTCCACCTCTACGGCGATGGCGGCGCGCAAGAGCCCGGGCCCGATCCCCGCGACGACGTCTCGCGCCGGCGTACCATGGGCGACCTCGCACTGAGAGCCGTCGGGAAGTGTGAGCGTGAGCGTTAGCTGGTCGGCTGCCTGCTGTTCGATCATCTTGTGAAATTGAGTCGCACCCGCGAGGCTGGTGCAGCACCGTATGATGGCCGCCGACTGGCCTTCTTCTTGCACCGGCTTGCAGGCCGCCCGCCGAAGGTTATGCTAGCCCTCAGAGAAAGCTATCCCGCAGTAATCACCTTCGCCACAGGTGCAAGTAATGGCTCCCTTCCGCTATCGCGATGATGACACGTCGATCGGAGGCGTGCTGGCAGGATTCGCCGCCGGAGCACTCGCCGGCCTCACCGTGGGAGTGGTGATGGCCCAGCGTGTCGGTGGACTGCCAGGACTGATGTCCCGTGTCCGCGACCGACTTCAGGGCATCCAGGACGATCTGTCCGATGATGGCTACGACGACGACGGGTTCGAGGACTACGATCGATACGATGAGGAGGACGAAAGCGTGGATTCGGAACTCGAGGAGCGCGTGCTCGAGGCCTTTCAGAACGATCCCATTCTCGCTGAGCGACCTGTGGACATCGGCGCCATAGGTGAAGGGATCATCGAACTGAGCGGCTGGGTCAACACGGACGAGGAGTCAGAGCACGCAGTGACGATCGCGGCGGGCACACCGGGCGTGGACACCGTCGTCAACAGGCTCGAGATCGGTGACGAGGAGGAGTTGTACGAGGAAAACGCGGAACGCTACGAGAACGGCGATCCCGCGCTTCAGTCCAAGCGTTGGGAGGGTCAGCGGATGGGCACTGGGCCGCGTCGACAGGGAACGTCGGATGAACCGGATCGCCATGCCGATCCGAAACCCAAGCTCGAGGACCGCTGGCTCGACGAGCAGCACGCTGTCCGCAACGCAGCCGACGAGATGCCGGAGAGCGGCCGCCGCGCCGCCGACCAGCCATCCTCAGCCAAACCCGATCGAGCGGGCGGATCACCGGTGGCCCCAGGCGGCGTTCCCAAGGCGGACCACGTCAAGCCGCCGGAACAGCAGGGTCAGGTCAGCTGACTCACAACGCGCGCTGACGATCGCACTTGCCTGAGCAGGGAGGGACCAGCGTCCCTCCCTGCTCTCTTGGGCGCCCGTTAGCTTTCCGCCGATGAAGACGATCGCCAACGAGCTGCCTCCAATCTTCGATCCATCGTCGGTAGAGCGCGACATCTACCAACGGTGGATGGACGCCGGGATCTTCCGCGCCAGTGCCGACCGCTCGGTGCGCTCGGGCGGCGATCGCGAGCCATTCACGATCGTCATCCCGCCACCGAACGTTACGGCCGTGCTGCACATGGGACACGGACTGGATAACGTCGCGCAGGACCTCTTCATCCGCTGGCGGCGCATGGCCGGCGACGAGGCGCTCTGGGTGCCAGGCACCGATCACGCCGGAATCGCCACCCAGAACGTGATCGAGCGACAACTCGCCAGCGAGGGCAAGACGCGCTTCGATGCAGGACGCGAGGCATTCCTTGCGCGTACGGAAGAGTTCGTCCGCCAAACCGGCGGCACCATTCTCGACCAGCTCAAGGCCATCGGTTGTTCCTGCGACTGGTCACGGACCGCCTACACTCTCTCTCCGGAGCTGTCGATCGCCGTACGTGAGGCCTTCGTGCGGCTCTACGAAAACGGGCTGGTCTACCGCGGCCATCGGGTGATCCACTGGTGTCCGCGCTGTCTCACGTCGCTGAGCGACGAAGAAGCGGAGTTCTCGGACACCAGTGGCACCCTGTACCACATCGCCTACCCCCTGGTCGATGACACGACACGTGCCATCGTGGTCGCCACCACCCGACCCGAAACTATGCTCGGCGACGTCGCAGTCGCTGTGCACCCCGATGACGATCGCTATCGCGACCTCATCGGGCGCAGCGTGCGGCTACCCGTCGCCGAGATCGAAATCCCAATCATCGCCGACTCCTTCACCGACCCGGCGTTTGGCTCGGGAGCGGTGAAGATCACGCCAGCGCACGACCCCAACGATTTCGAGGTGGGGCTGCGCCACGGATTGCCGATGCCGGTGGTGATCGCCCCGACCGGCGAGATGGGCGAGGTAACCGATGCCGCCGGACGCGTGCCGGAGCTCATCGGTGGTCTCGACCGCTTCGCCGCACGGGAACGGATCATCGAGATGCTCCGCGCCGACGGAAGACTACAGAAAGTGGAGCGCCACGATCACGCCGTCCGCCACTGCTACCGCTGCGACACGGTGGTGGAGCCGCGCCTCTCGGATCAGTGGTTCGTGCGCATGAAGCCGCTGGCCGCTCCGGCGCTCACCGCCGTCCATGAAGGTGCGGTGCGCATCCTCCCCGAGCGTTGGGAGGGGGTGTACATCCACTGGCTGGAGAACATCCGCGACTGGAACATCTCCCGACAGCTCTGGTGGGGACACCGTATCCCGGTGTGGTACTGTGATGCCTGCGGTGGGGAGCCGATCGCCAGTCGCACCGAGCTTGCCGCCTGTCCCACCTGCGGCGGTCCGGTGCGCCAGGACGAAGATGTGCTGGACACCTGGTTTTCCTCATGGCTCTGGCCGCTCTCCACGCTCGGCTGGCCGCAAGAGGAAAGCGAGGACCTTCGCGCGTTCTATCCTACCGACCTGCTGGTCTCCGGTCCGGACATCCTCTTCTTCTGGATCTCGAGGATGATCATGGCGGGATACTTCTTTGCGGGACGGTCGCCATTCCACACCGTTTATCTGCACGGTATCGTCCGCGACGAACAGCACCGGAAGATGTCCAAGTCGCTCGGCAACGGCATCGATCCGCTCGATGTCGTGAGGGCGTTCGGCGCCGATGCGCTGCGCTACACCGTGGTTGCCGGCATGGGGCTGGGCGTTGATGTCATTCTCGACCCGCAGAACCTGGAGAAGTCGTTCGCGCCGGGTCGCAACTTCGCCACCAAACTCTGGAACATCGGTCGCTTCCTTCTGCGCAACGTGGGGGAGGAGTCTGTCGTTCCTGTGGCAGAGGTGGAAGATGCCAGCCTCACGCGCGCCGACCGCTGGATCCTGGAGCGTCTCGACTTGGCGATCGCCGAGTGCGACGCCGCTCTCGGTCCACCGCGTCCGTCAATGGGAGCCGAGTGGCGCGACGCAGACAGGCGGGCCGGACTGCGGCTTAGCGAGTACGCCGAATGCGCACGCCGCTTCGTCTGGAACGAGCTGGCTGACTGGTACGTGGAGGCGGCCAAGCCCCGCCTCATGGAAGGCGGCTCCGGCCGGGATATCGCGCGAGCGGTGCTCGTGCACGTGTTCGATCAGGCGCTGCGGCTGCTGCATCCAATCGTTCCGTTCATTACCGAGGCGCTCTGGCAGCGGCTCCCCGCGCCGGGTCGTCGCGAGGGAGAGCTGGTGGCGGTGGCGCCATGGCCACGCGTTCGTACGATCAGCGACGCGGGTGCGGGGGAGTTCGAGCTCGTGCGCCAGGCCGTGAGCGCGGCGCGCCAGATCCGCGCCGAGTACAACGTCGCTCCGGGATCGCTGATCGAGGCGGTACTCGCGTCGGAGGACAGCGGCGTGCGTGAGGTGTTTGCCCAGGAGAGCGCGCTCATCGGTTTCCTGGCCCGAGCGCGCGTGCAAGTGGGCGACGAGTCTCCGAGCGGTTCTTCCGCAACCGCGGTATTGTCGAACGGCGCGCAACTCGTGGTGCCTCTTGCGGGTATCATCGATGTGGACAAAGAGTGCACCAGGCTGGGAACAGAGCTTTCACAGCTCGACAAGAAGCTGTCCGCGCTGCGGGCACGCCTCTCGAACGAGGGGTTCACATTGCGCGCGCCTCTCTCAGTAGTCGAAGCGGAGCGCAGCAAGGAGCGCGAGTGGTCCGCGAGGCGCGATCAGCTCGCACGAAAGGTGGAGTCGCTGTGCGGAAGCTGATCGCCGCCGCCGCTCTGCTCGGGGCGTGCGCATCCCCTGGCTTCCCCCCCGGAGGTCCGGAGCTTACCACCCCTCCGGAACTGGTCGGCGTCTCACCGGACAGCGGCGCTCTCCGTACGGCGCCGCGCGCCGTGGTTTTTCGCTTCGACCGCGTGCTCGCCGAACAGGCGCGGGGCGCTACCGACTTGAGCGCGCTCGTCGTCATCTCACCCTCGGACGGACTTCCGCGAGTCTCCTGGCAGCGGCAGGCAATCTCCGTTCGGCCGCGCCGCGCCTGGCGTCCGAACACGGCATATACGGTCACCCTCCTGCCCGGGCTTGCCGATCTGCGCGGCAATCTCATAGCGGAACGGATCACCACGGTGTTTTCGACCGGGGGAGAGATTCCCGATACGCGCATCGATGGCATCCTCTTCGACTGGGTGGCGGGCACGCCGGCGCCGCGTGCCTCCATCGAAGCGCTCCGTCTGTCGGACAGCACTCTTTTCGTGGCGCGTGCCGACTCCAGCGGGAGCTTCGAGATGCGGTATCTCACTCCCGGATCGTACCGTGTGCGCGGTTACATCGATCTGAACAACAATCGTGCGCTGGACGAACGGGAGCCATGGGACACCACCATGGTCGCGCTTCAGGACAGCCTGAGCCTGGAGCTTCTTGCCTTCGTGCACGACACGATTCCTCCGGTGATCCAGCAGATCTCGATCACGGACTCGGTAACCGTTCAGGTGACTTTCTCGCGACCGATCAATCCGCGGCAGCAGCTCTCGACCAACATGTTCGAGCTCATCGACCGTGACTCGCTACCGGTACCGGTGGACTCGGTGCTGGGTGAGGCCGAATGGGCGGCGGCGCGGCGCGCTGCGGGAGACACCGTGC
>CAYXRS010000178.1:0-5744 GCA_964467195.1 uncultured Gemmatimonadaceae bacterium | reverse complement strand
CTCGTTTCCGTGCCAACATGGACCGGCTCCGCGAGTACCAGCGCGACAACATGCTGATGACTCGCTGGGCCGAGTGTCTGGTGTACCGGCTTAAAGCAGGTCGGACGTTCGAACAGAACTGCCGCCGCGCGGGCTACATACTCGACGGTATGGGCGAGGCGGTGCAAGACTCGCAGGACGCGAACTGATCTTCGCTCAAACCGTCAACCACAAGCCGCCTAACGGTGCGGTGGAGCAGTCGAGCAGGTTGTGCTGATTGGTGGGTGCTGGAAAGTTAACGGCTATGCTGCGGTCGCGGAAGATGGATGGGCTCGCAGCTGACCTTGGATACGTTAGCTGGACTGAACAGCATGCATATCTACTATGAATTTGCTCAGAGCTCTAGCGACAGAAATTCGGCTCGAATCGGTGTCTCTGCCCTCGGGACAATTAGCTGCGCTCACCGAGTGGATTGTACCCTTCGCCGAGGCCAATCCGAACAGACTCTCCCCTGGCGTGCTCAGCTCGTCATACACCAGCAAGCCGCTCGTCGAGGTCGATGGAGCGTCCGTGTTCGGTGAATTGGCCATTGTCCGTCTTCTCGAACGGGACGGCTGGTCGGCCGTTTGGGCTGACACATATCATGGTAAGTTCTGGCGCGGCATGCCTCACGAAAGCCAACCCGTCGAGCTTCCGCCGGAAGCTGCAGGCGTCTACCACCGCATCGCCGGCAACAAGGGCAGTCCAAGCGGGTGCTTCGATGTCATCGCTTGGCACGATGGGCATACCGTCTTCTTGGAGTACAAGGGTCCTCGGGATCGGCCGAACAAGAACGAGCCAGCTTGGATTGAATCGGCTCTCCAGGTCGGAGTCCCGCCTGAGGACCTGTTACTCGTAGCCGCGACGCGCCCGGGCAGCGGACAGCGCCGCCAGCCGTTCGATCCCGAGACACGATTCGCCGCAAACCGAGCACCGGGTGCGCACTCGCATGGAACCGAAGGCACCTTTGGCCCCGATTCACGAAGATGAAGTCATCAGATTCGAGGAAGATCGACCGTACCGAGAGTGGATACTCCGGCATCCGCAAGGATTCGTCGTGAGTACTGGCCGGAATCCTGACCGCGGTAAGGCAACTCTGCACATAGCTGGCTGCACTCACATAGATCGCAACAACAACTCGTTGGCCGGCCCTGCAAACCCGAAGTTCTGTAGCGTGAGTAAACGTGCACTCCGTGAGACAATGCGCCAGCTCGGCAGGCCTGCCATCGGGACCTGGTTGGAGTGTGGGTGCGTGTGAGCTATGGTGAAGAGTGGGTCTCACAGAGAATCGCCAGCTAACGAACGGATGCAGCAGTCAGGCGGGCCGTTCTTATGTCTGGGCGCCGATCAGCGAACGGGCTGCAACCGGCATCACAGCGCCCGTCTGGGCCTGCAGCTGATCCGAAGTGGCGTTATGCCGCAAAACGGAGGGTCACCAACTTGAATAGCGTGCGTATCATTCGACTGTTGCCGAAATCTGTATGCGTCGTTGTCGCAGCGGCATGTGGTACCGGGGAGAATGGTGCCACTTCGACGGAAGGGCCAGGCCAACCTGCCTTGCCCTACTTCGGACAGCCGGTTCCTGGCCTCACCCCGGAGCTCTTCGCGCCGGGGATCGTGAACACTGATCGCATCGAGTTCAACGGGGTGTTCTCTCCCGACGGGCACGAGTTCTTCTTCGGGCGCCACGTCGCTGGTGTGGACACCATGTTCCACTCGGTGTACGCAGATGGCCGCTGGAGCGATCCAGTGCGGCTCCCGGCATTTCGCGGGGACGTGAGCGGTGACATGGCGGTTTCGCCCGATGGCATGGAGTTGTACTTCCTCGGCCAGCACCCCAACGAGTACGCCCCCGAGAACCCGACGTGGGACATCTGGGTGAGCCACCGGGTCGATGGAGAGTGGACTCTCGCTCATGTGGTACCCCGGCCCATTAGCACAGAGGCGATGGAGGTGTATCCCGTCGTAATCGCGGACGGAAGTCTGTACTTCTCCTCGGATCGTCCCGGGGGTATGGGGTCCAGTGATCTGTATCGCGCACAGCGGCTACCGGACGATAGCTTTGCCGAGCCCGTGAATGTGGGGCCGCCGATCAACAGCGAATTCGGCACGGGCGACACCTTCGTGGCGCCTGACGAGAGTTACATGATCTTTTCATCCCGGCGCCCGCCCAGCCTCGGGAACGGCGACCTTTTCGTTTCGTTCCGCCTCGACGACGGTAGGTGGGGAGAACCGATCCATCTCGGCGATGTAATCAACACCGATGCGCATGAGTTTTGTCCGATGGTCACTCCTGATGGAAAGTACCTCTTCTTCACTAGGCTATACGGAGGTTCCTGGGCGAACGCGACCGGCGGCGACATTTTCTGGATCGACGCGACATTCCTCGACCAGTTCAGGCCATGAGCAGCCTTCTTCTCATGGATCCTCGGCGAGTCCGGTTTCATGCGGCGCGTGCATACGCGGCCGTCGTGCCGGATTAGCCTCGAAGTGCCCGCTACGCCAGTCAGCGGCCTAACAGATGGGTGCAACTGACACGCAGATCAATCAATGTTACGGCGCGGGATAGACTATCGTAGTGACTTACATGCAGACGCTGGACGGGCGCGCAGTTGACCCATATGGCGTTATCTGCCACTACGCAATGCAGAAGGACTCGGACGTGCCCAAAGGAAAGGCTGCCTCGCGCACGAGCGAGGGTGAAAGAACGGGTAGCCGACCATGAAGAGAATCGAGCTCGGACGCTGGTCGTTGAGTGAGCGAGTGATAGATCACTCGATCCAGGGAGTATTGATCTTCGCTAGTGTATTCCTGGCGTTCTGGTTGAACGATTACCGCGTTCAGGTCGGGGAGAGGCGTGCCACCCAAGCCGCCTTGGAAGCGGTGATCAACGAGGTGAACACGAACAGGGAGATACTCGAGCGCTGGGCGCCGTACCATCAAGAAATTCGCGAAAGGCTCGAGACGCAGCCGGAGGCTGGGAGCGAACGAGATGGGCCGTTCAACCCGTACGTTTTTGTGGACGAGCGGGGTATCTTCCGGGAGATCCTGACCCACGACAGTTGGGAATACCTTCGTCAGAGCAATGTACGCCTGGACCTGGAGACGCGGCTGGCGGTTAACCGAGTGTTCCGACAGCAGGAGTACGTAGATAATGCGGTACGGGCCGCGGTGCACTTCCTGAGCGCACGGGAATTGTTCGATCCAGAAAGGTCCGAGGAGAACATGGTGATATTCCATCGCCTAATCACAGATCTCTACTATCAACAGGTTGCTATGATGGAGAACTACGGACGGTTCTTGGAGGACCGCGGGGCTGAATGACTGAATACGGTCCGGCAAGGACCGTCATACGTGGTAGGCTGGTGGGCGGGCGGTGGCAGATAACGAGGCGTTGAACCTGTCACGGCGCTTCGCGCCGCGCAGGTTAACGCCAGCGCGTTATCCGCACTCTGCACCACGTCGTCGATTTCACGATGCTATAGGTAGACGAGGTCGAGTTGAGTGACTTATACGTGTTAGCCTACGCCTTCACGGCGTTCGTGGTTGGGATCGCCTGTCTTGGAGCCGCTCTGGTCCTGGCGCGATCGCGGCAGGACGAGTTGGCTCAAGCGTTCCTCGGCTTCTACGTGCCCTTGAGCGTTCTCGTGCTCGGGGCGCTAATGCTGGGCTTCATGGATGTGTTGGCGGCGCCGTCCACAAGAATGATCGTCACCGTCGAGTATGTCGAGTCCTTCGTAGGGCGATACGGCGTGATGTTGGCACTTCCTCTTTTCGCCCACCGTGTCTTCGGCACGCCCGGAGGCGTTAGGACCAGCGTGTTGGTGGGAATCGTCCTTGCTGCGTTCGTGGCACAGCACATCACCGAGTTCGTCCTCGGCGGCCCATGGGACGCGCGAGGGGATGTCGCTGAGGATCTCCTCTTTGCTACTATAGTGGCCTACACGGTCTGGTTGGGCCTCAAGACCCTCAACCATTCGGCGAATCGCCATGTCCTGGCCAAGCGGTTTGTAGCGCTGCTCCTGATCGGTGTGCCGGTCGCCGCTCACGACCTTTTTCTCGTGGACGGACCGGGCCTCCGGTTGAATCCGTTCTGGTACTGCGTAATGGGGTTGGCTATGCTCGACGTCCTGATCGCCCGACACTCGACGGCGGCGGGCATGATCCCGGCGGCGTGGGATCTGAGCCTGCGGGAGAAGGAAGTCGTTCGCCTCGTCCAGCGGGGCTTGAGTAATCGCGAGGTCGCCCTGGAGCTTAAGATCTCACCGAACACCGTGAAGACGCACCTGGGAGCGATCTTCGACAAGAGCGGATTTCGCACGCGTGCAGCTTTGATCGCAGCTCTCGCAGGTCCGCCTGGCCCGGGCGAGACATCCACGCCTTCAGGTGCGGCGCGACTGCTTGAATCCTGAACCGGGCCTCGCCAGATCTCGCGCCAAATCACCCAATAGGGTGGTTGAAATCCTCCGAACAGGCGATTGAGACCGTGCGATCGCGTCATTACGGTTCGGCGTTCGCCACAAGTGGATCCACCGTCGAACCTTGGAGGAAGCCATGTCGACCATGTCTTCTGGCCTGAAGGCAGCAACGACGCGCCATCCCGCACACCCGCGTTCGATCCGCGCGACCGGGCTACGCTCGACGCTCATCGCGGCAATGCTCGTGCTCGCGGTCGTCGGGTATGGCGATGCGCGGGCTCAAGTAGATGCGTGGCCGCAGCGGGTCCTGATCACCAACGATAACGGAATCGACGATGTCGCCACGAGAGCGCTCGCCCGCGCCTTCGCGCAGGTCGCCGACGTGGTCCTCGTCGCCTCGGTAGAGGACCGAAGCGGCACATCCAACCTCATGACGTTTCCGCGAACGGGCAGGTTCGTCGCTGAGCGCCGGGAGGTTGCTGACGGTGTCCGTGCATGGGCCTTGGACGGGTATCCGGCTGATTGCGTTGTCTTTGCGCTCCTCGGCCCGATGGTCGACACGCCACCGGACCTAGTCGTTTCCGGGATTAACGGTGGGGCCAATCTGGCCGATGAGTGGTTTGGCTCAGGGACCGTCGGCGCAGCACGTACGGCCGCCTATCTCGGCATTCCCGCAATGGCAGTCTCGGGGATCGACCGCTCCGATTCGGAAGCTATCGCAGTCGTGGTCGATTGGGTGATACGCCTGGCCCGGAGCGAGTTCATGCAGCAAGTTCAACCGCCGCACTACCTGACCGTTAGTCTTCCTGCCGGGCCATCGGTGGAGATCACGGGCGTTGAGATTGTGGATCGTGCCCGCGGGATCATAGGCGGCACGGCCAGGCTCGACACTGCCGCGAGTCAGCAGAGCGGTCAGGAGGTGTGGTCCGTCGAGATAAGTGTCCAGGGCCGCCCAGGTTCCGACACCGACGTAGCGGCGGTCGGGCGGGGCCGAATCGCGGTGGTACCGATGCTTGTGGGGGACGCCGACCCCGAGTTCCTGGCCCGGTTCCGCTCCAGCGCTAATCAACTGCCGGTTTGGCGAGCGGTCCCCGACGATCGATGACTCGCACACGCGCGGCCCAACAAGCCGATGGCGACACGGATGTGAATAGGGTTTCCTCAGGATTGCTGCGTTCTCGCGGAGGCGGATAACGAGGCGTTGAACCTGTCACGGCGCTTCGCGCCGCGCAGGTTAACGCCAGTGCGTTATCCCGCTGTAGAAAGCGTGCGGGATCACAAATCAATCTGGTGAGGGAGGCGCTGGCA
>CAYXRS010000177.1:0-5787 GCA_964467195.1 uncultured Gemmatimonadaceae bacterium | reverse complement strand
CCCTTCCGAAGATTCGCCCGGGAAGGTAGTAAAGACGGAGCGGTCCGCCAGAGCAGATGCCGCGGTTGGTGGACGGCACACGTTCTGCGCCGAGTAGCGCCAATGCCCGACCTCACACAACTTCTTCACGAGCGTACGCTCATTCTGCTCTCCAATCGGGAGCCTTATGAGCATCGCCAGACAGATGGCAGTGTGGAGGTTCGTGTGCCGCCCGGGGGTCTGGTGTCGGCGCTGGACCCTACACTCCAGGCCACTCATGGAGTATGGGTGGCCTGGGGCTCTGGAACTGCCGACGCGGAGACCGCCGATGAGGAGGGGCGCCTCCAGGTGCCACCGTCCGATCCGTCCTACACGCTTCGGCGCGTGTTCCTGGATGATCGGGACGTGGAGGGATACTACCTCGGTTTCTCGAACCGCTCCCTATGGCCGCTCTGCCACCTGCTGGTACAGCACTTCGAGTACCGCGCCGACTACTGGGAGCGGTACAGATTTGTCAACCACAAGTTCGCGCGAGCGGTGGCAGACGAAGTGGAGCGAGCCGACAACGGTCCGATCGTCTGGATACAGGACTATCACTTCGGGCTGGCCGCCGAGATGATTCGGGCGCTGAGCGAGCCACTGCTGATTCATCAGTTCTGGCACATCCCCTTTCCGCCGCCCGACATCCTCAGGTTCCTGCCAACAGGCGTGCACGACGCGCTCCTCCGCGGGATGCTGGGCAACGATCTGCTGGCATTTCATACGGAACGGTACGCTCTGAATTTCCTTGGCTGCGTGGCCGAGTTCATTCCCGAGGCGGAGATCGACGCCGACGATCTGGTGGTGCACTACCAGGGGCGGGCCATCGAGGTTGCGGCGTTCCCCATCAGTATAGATGTCGACCGCTATGAGGCGCTCGCTCAGACACCCGGCAGTGCCGAATTGGTGGAGCGACTTCGCGAGCGCTACGCCACCGATGGGAGAAAGCTCGGCCTGGGGGTGGATCGCGTGGACTATACCAAGGGCATCCCGGAGCGGCTGCGCGCTCTCCGCATGCTTTGGCAGGCGCACCCCGAACTTCGGGAGAAGTTCACTTTCCTGCTCGTTGCCACCCCCTCACGTTCGGAGCTTCCGGCGTACCGTTCGCTCGAGGAGGAGATGGTCTCGCTGGTCATAGAGATCAACGATGAGTTTCGCACGGAGAGCTGGGCACCCATCGTGCTGATTCATGAGAATGTCAGCTCAGAGGTTCTCGCTGGCGTTTTTCGTGCGGCGGATCTCTGTCTTGTTTCCTCGCTCCAGGACGGAATGAATCTCGTGGCGAAGGAGTTCGTCGCCTGCCAGGTGGAGGAGCACGGCGTGCTGGTACTCAGCCGGTTCACCGGTGCGGCCGAGGAAATCGATGGCGCCGTTCTCATCAACCCGTTCAACATAGATGGCTTCGTGGAGGGGATCCGCAGGGCACTGGACATGGGAGAAGGGGAGCGCCGGATTCGTATGCACCGCATGAGACGCCAGCTTCGCGAGCGAACCATCTTCGATTGGCTTGGTGCAATCCTGTCGCATGCAGAAGGCATTATCGCACGACGCGCTGCGCGGAGCGCCACGGCGTGAGTCGCCCGCTGCTCCCCATCGACGAGGCCACCGAGGCTCGTCTCGCAGGGCGCCCGCTCGTGATCATGCTCGACGTGGACGGCACGCTGGCTCCGATCGCTCCGCGTCCGGATGCTGCCGTGGTCCCGCCGGAAACGCGAAAGACGATCGCGCAGCTGGCCGCGTGTGAAGGTGTGCAGGTGGCGCTGGTGTCCGGACGTGCCGCCGCTGACGCTCGCCGCATGGTGGGAGTGGCGTCCGTCTGGGTGATCGGAAACCATGGCTACCAGCTGACCGGGCCGCAGGGAGAGGAGGTACTCTCGGAGCCTGAGCTCGAAGGCTACCAGCCGCTTATGGGGCAGGCGGCTGGCCGAATCGAGCCCCTCGTCCGCACGGTTCCAGGCGTGATCTTCGAGAACAAGGTGTGGACGCTCAGCATCCACTACCGGCTGGCACCCCGCGAAGTGATTCCGCGCCTGCGCGCCACCGTCTCCGAGACTGCCGCTCAGCTTGGGCTGCGCATGATGGAGGGGAAGGAGGTGCTCGAGGTGCGGCCACCGGCTCGAGTGGACAAGGGAACCGCGGTCTTGCTACTGGCCACACGACTGCGTGGTCTGAGCGAGACGGCGTCGCTGGTATATTTGGGGGACGATACGACTGATGAGGACGCGTTCCGTGCGCTCCGCCACCGTACACCGCGCGCTGTCACCGTTCGCGTCGCGCAGGAAAACGACGCTCCCACAGTGGCGGAGTTCGCTCTGGGGGACACGGAAGAAGTGCGGCAGTTCCTGGACTGGCTGCTGGGAACACGTCGGCCGGCACGCGCAGCCGCGGCCCGCCCACGCGGCTAGGGCAGACCGTTAGCGCTTCTTCCTGGCCGCCTTTGCCGGAGCCTTCGCCTTGGCGGGCGACTTCTTCTTCGCCGGTGCCGCGGCCTTCTTTGCTGCTCCCTTGGCTGCCTGTTTCGGGGCGGCCTTCGCCCTGGACGTCGCAGCCTGCTTCTGAGCAGGGGCCTTGGCTGCGGCCTTGGCGGACGGGGGGGGTGCCTTGGCGGAGGTTGCCTTGGCGGAGGTTGCCTTGGCGGACGGTGCCTTGGCGGTGGTTTTGGGCGACGCTGCTTTTGCAACGGGCCCCGGGGCAGGCGGCGCCTTGGCTATCGTCTTTGCAGCAGGCGCGCCTGCAGGCTCAGCCCGGACGCTTCGCACGGCCGCGTCGGCCTTGGGGGCAGGTTCGGCCCGCGTTCTGGATTCGGCGGAAGCGGGCGGCTTCCGCTTCCCGGCGGCCGCCTCGGCTTCGCGAATCAGCTTGTCGGCTTCTTCCTGCGTCATCTGACCGCGCCTCACCATATACTGAACCAGGTCGCGGGCGCTCTCCACAGCGAAGGCCGTAAGACCGGCAGCGGCGCTGACTACATCCTTCATGGCCGCCGCCATTTTGCTTCCAGCCTCCTGGCTGATCTCCTGCGCACGAAGCGCCATTTCGGCGACAGTATCGCGCACGTCCTGGCCGCGATGGCCGGGAGAACGTCGCGGTGCCGGCGTGACAGAGGCGGCGGGTGTAGTGGGAGTGTCAGCCAGATCGGGCTTGTCAGCCATCAGGTTCACGCGCTCCTGGGCGCGGTGGAGGACGGTCGAAGAGCGGTTCCTGCCAAAGCGCTGGAGGCGCGCGGCATGGCCCCCGGGCGCCGGTAAGTATATGATTTTTCGGCAGGTATGCAAGCGCCGCGCCCGGCCGTATCGAAGAGCGGTTATTTAAGCCACTAATATAACATAATACCAACATAATAGCGCCAATATGATGCTTTCGGGGACGAGGGTGCTGGATCTTTCGCGAATCCTCGCCGGTCCGCTGGCGACTATGATGCTCGGAGACCTGGGAGCAGATGTCATCAAGGTCGAGCGTCCGGTTGTCGGCGATGACACCCGCGGGTGGGGCCCCCCGTTCGACCCGCGCGGCCAGAGCGCCTATTTCCTTAGCGTGAATCGGAACAAGAAGAGCGTGGCCCTGGATCTTCGTGATGCTGACGCCCGGGCACTGCTGTTCGAGCTAATGGCCCACGCTGACGTGGTGGTGGACAACTTCCTCCCCTCGTCGCTCCGGCGGATTGGGCTCGACCCGGCGCAGCTAACGGAGGATTTCCCGCGCCTGATCTGGTGTACCATCGGTGGCTTTGACGGAGCGAGTGAACGGCCGGGCTATGACTTCGTCGTCCAGGCCGAGCGGGGGTGGATGTCGATCACCGGCGAGCCGGACGGTCCTCCCACGAAGATGGGAGTGGCTCTCGCCGACGTTGTCGCCGGCAAGGATGCGGCTATCGCGATCCTGGCAGCGCTGGTGGAGCGAGGGCGGACTGGGCGGGGCCGGCACGTGACAACTTCGCTGTCCGCAAGCGCTGCCGCGGCGCTCGTCAACGTCGCCCAGAATGCCCTGGTCACGGGGCGAGATGCTGGCCGCTGGGGCAACGCACACCCGAACCTCGCTCCTTACCAGCTCTTCCAGGCCAGCGATCGCGCTTTCGTGATCGCGGTGGGCAGCGATGCACAGTGGCTGGCTTGCGCGGGCGCGCTCGGCCTCGACGCGCTGGCCGCCGACCCGCGTTTCCGCACGAACGAAGGTCGCGTCGTGCATCGGGGCGTACTGGTGGCCGTGATCAGTGCGCGCGTTGCGCAGCGGTCTGCGGCGGAATGGATAGGGCTCCTCGATCCCGTCGGCGTGCCCTGTGGTGTCGTGAAGAGCGTACTCGAGACGTTGTCCGAGGTGAACGCTTCCGCGCTGACTGGCGTGGCACCCAGCGTGCCCGGCACGGTGCGGCTGCCGCCACCTCTGCTCGACGAGCACGGCGAGGAGATCAGGCGAATGCGTTGGGAGAGCTTCGTGTCCGCCGCGACGCCGAGCATTGCATGATCGGGTGCGTATGCAGTGGCGCGAGGCGACGAGTAGTCGCTACCATAGACCGCACTCGCACGCCCCCTAACTGCCACTTGCCAGCTTTGCCGAGCTGATGCGTTACATCGGGAACAAGACCCGCCTCCTGCCGTTCCTGGCGAAGGCGCTGCACCGGCTGCAGATCGCACCGGGCACGGCGCACGACGCCTTTGCCGGGACTGCGGCAGTGGGGCGGGCCCTCAAGGAGTCCGGCTGGCGCGTGGTATCGAGCGACATCATGACTTACTCGTACGTGCTGCAGCGTGCATACGTGGTTGCGCAGCGCCCGCCATCGTTCCGTGCACTGGTCGCCGGCGATCAGGATCTGCGTCGCGCGCTGCGCTCGCCACCCCTGGCATTGCGCGAGCGTGCCGCGCGCAACGGCGGCCGGCTGGCGCTCGTCGCCGCCTACTGTTCAGCGGTGCTTCTGCCGCACGCAGGGTTCGTTACCGAGCAGTTCTCGCCTCGAGGCGCCAGCGGCCGAATGTACTTCACATCGGAAAACGCAGGGCGTCTCGACGCTGCTCGCGGTGTGTTGCACGAGTGGTTACGTGACGGCCTGATCGATGATGACGCCTATTATCTGCTCCTCGCCGCTCTGCTCGAGGGCGCGGACCGCGTAGCCAACACCGCTGGCGTCTACGCGGCGTTCATGAAAAGCTGGCAACCGAACGCGCTGAAGCCGCTCGAGCTCCAGGTTCGCAGTCCGGTGCGTGGACCCGCCGGATCACGAGCGTTCCGTGCGGACGCCGCACAGGTCGCTCGCGAGATTGGAGATGTGGACCTGTTGTACGTGGATCCCCCGTACAACAGCCGCCAGTACGTCGGCTACTATCATGTGCCCGAGATCATCGCGCGCGGATGGTTCGACCAGCCACCCACGTTAAGCGGACGCACGGGCCTGCTTGCCGAGCACGATCTGAAGAGTGATTGGTGTTCCGCCCCTCGCGTACGCGGGGCGCTCACGGAGCTCCTGTCGGCCACTGGCGCGCGTCACCTGCTGGTGAGCTACAACTCGGAAGGGCTGCTGCCGGAGGAAGAGCTGCGATCCCTTCTGCGCGAGCGGTCAGCGGACGGGCGCGTGACGTGTTTTCGGAAACCATACCGCCGCTACCGCGCCGACAGCGACAGCGAACGACGCAGATATAGAGGGGACTCCCTGGAGGAGCTGCTCTATCATGTGAGGCTGAGGTAGGAAGGGGCAGGGCCAGGGCTCGGTGGCTCCCTGTCCAATTGATCTGGTTGCCTGCCCCGGCCGCCGGCCCCCGCCCCCCGCCCCGGCCGCGTCGC
>CAYXRS010000176.1:0-5968 GCA_964467195.1 uncultured Gemmatimonadaceae bacterium | reverse complement strand
AATGCCTTGAGCATATAAGAGGGCGGCTGGCCGGGACAGTGCTTCCGATGCACACACGCTGCTTGTTGAGGGGCCCACAACGGTGCTGCTGATGCTTCAACTCAGACCGTTGACGCCAGGGTGTCTAACGCCTCGGCGTTCACCTGCGGCGCGCGAAGCGCGCTGTCAGGTGCAACGCCTCGTTAGCTGGCTCGCTCATGGGGCCAGCAGCACTCTTAGTCCGCGGGCCAGCGTGGCCGCAATCACCGAGAAATGTGTTTCGTCCTCAAACACATGTGCGGTCAACTCCAGATCAGGGTAGCGGCGCTGCGTCAGTGTCGCGGCCAGCCGCTGCACGGAGGTCGTCAAGGTGCCTTCACGCGAACCTGCCGAAATGAATACACGCGCCGGCAGGTTTGGATGCCTGGAGGCGTACCGCTCTTCGTAGCCGAACGTCAACTCGTCGTCCCACCAGAGAGATGGACTCCCGATCAGATAGGACTGAAATAGCTGCGGTTCATGAAAAAGGACATAAGCCCCGAACATGCTGCTGAGGGAGAATCCCACCAGCATTCGCTCTGGAGCAGCACGATAGCTTGCCTCCACAAACGGTATGATCTCGTCGCTCAGTGCACGGAGGAAGGCTTGACCTCCGCCGGTCCGTATGGGTTGCCCCAAGAGGCCGGCGAACTGTTTCTCGCTCTGTTCTACTCGAGTGGGCGTTTGATCCATGAAGCGGCGCGCAAGGACATCGTCGTAGCTTTCGACTGGATACCCTATGCCTACAAATATCGCTTCTCGAACCTCCTCACTCAGAATACGCATCATCCTGTACGCCTGCACCATCATGGCAAAGAAGAAGTTGCCATCGAGAAGATAAACCACCGGATATGCGGTCGTATCGCCGGGAACATAGCTGTCAGGCAGCGCGACGTAGATACGGTAATCACTTTGGGCCAAGGATGACTGGAGCGTATGGAGTTCGGTGCCCGGCAGCGTCACCGCTTCGACGGAGGGTGCGACCTGAGCACGGGCGATTCCGGGAGACACCAATAGCAGGCCGACGATCACCGTCCGGATCAGCTGAGTCATTTGTGCCTCCCTGTTGCCTGAGTTGAGGGCCAGCTAACGCGCTGGCGTTCACCTGCGGCGCGCGTAGCACGCTGTCAGGTGCAACGCCTCGTCAGCCAGCACGCCGATGTCCCGTTGCACGTGGGAGCGACGGCAACAATGAGCCAGCGGTGGATCGATATCGACGATACTCCTCCCCAAACGTCGCCTCCAAATGGGCCTCCTCTCGAGGGATGACCACGAGACGCACGGCCACCAATGCGATCAGTGCCGATAAAAGGATGAACCAGTTGGCTGCCATGAGGCCGATGCCCACGAAGAGCGCTATCCCTACCGTGTATAAAGGATGCCGCACCCACCGGTAAGGTCCTACGGTGACGAGGCGATGTTGTTGCTTGGTAAGCACGGTCTCGCTCACGTTCGCACCCAAGTTGGTCAGAACCCAGTGGACCGAAGGTACGGCTAAGATTCCGAGTACCACACCAGTCCAGCGGGTCCACATTGGGACATTGAGCGACGCCCACGCCATCCATTGCGGGTTCGCAAGGTACATAACCACGCCGCCGAACAAGGGCAGCGCAACGGCGATTCGACCGAGAATAAACGCGCCGGATTCCTCGCCACGGCGAATTGTTCCTCCAGCCCGGCGTGCCTGCCACCGTCGAACTGCCGAAATGCTGAGTGACAAGACAAAGGCCGCCAAAGCAAACCATCTGAACATTGCCGTTCCGATTATGTGCTGGCTAACGCCTCGGCGAAAGGCTGCGGCCCGTCCAGCGCCTGGGCCTCAGCCCAGTCTTCACCCGACACGGCTCCGCCCGCCAGACTCCTCACGCCGTCAGCTTCAGCGCCTCGTTATGCCGGCGGCTCAGCAAGGTCGCGATCCAGGACCACCCGGCGAACCCCCCCGCGCGTAGACCGGCAAGCCGCTGCGACCGGGAACGTCCGGCGCACACCGGCAACCACCGCTACCACCTGCCGACGAAGGTTGCTCAAGAGGTTCTGCCCGAACCGGATCGATTCACGGGCGCCGGACGCAGTGTTCGTTTGACGAAGCCTGCGACCGCCACGTATCCGACGGTAGCAGAACGGCGATCGCGTGCAGCAGCACTCCCGCGAGCGACAACTCGATTGCTGCCCGGGTCATCGGACGCTCGACGACAGCCTGTGGCGTTTCCACGGCAAACCCATACACGAATAATGCGAGTGACGCGACGAGGGACAGCGATCCGATATACTGGATTACGCGGATCCCGATCGGGTTCTTGATAGTCACGTAGGCGCCAAGCGATACATGCAGCAGGGCTGAAAACAGGATGTAGATATGACCGGAGCGATACAGAGCTCGCGGAGCGTCCTGCATGCCGCGCAGGTGGTCGAGCGAGCGGTCCATGTACAGGCCAGTGAGAAGAAACGTGATGAGGCCAAGGCCGCCGACGCCGATGTGAAGCCATCTGAGCAGTGACCGTCGCTCACCGAAACGGTTGCTCCTCGCAGGATGAGACACCACCGGCGTGTCATTCAACCCCACGGCCAGGCGCGCTCCGCAGCTTCGGTCGAACTGATCACCGGATGAACCGCAAATTCCACGAGATCGGACCACGCAGCGATCCATTCGTTGAGAAGAATCGGTCTATCGCACTCCATGAGCTGGCAACAATGAGCCAAGTCATGCGTTACCCAGCTGTCGATGTAACGAAGCCCGTCCGGTGCGAGGCACCCTCGCTCCCTGAGGCGTTCATAGACAGGCTCTGGATTACCGTCACGGAAGTGCTCGACAATCATGTATCGCACGACTTGCGCTCCGATTTCGCGTGGTGCTGAGGCATCGTGAAGGGAGCCTAACGCATTAAGTCAAGCTACCGGCGTGTCCAGCACCTTGAATTCTGAACCCCAGTACGAGTTCTCACCAGCGCCACAACGCCTGCGCCGAGCACCGGTCAGCTTCAACGCTCCGTTAGGCCCCTGATCTGGAAACCATCACATTCTGACGGTGTTCAGGAGAGGTCGCGGATCCGTGCGCACGCAGCCGTCGGAACACGAGCAGATGACCTAGAATGGCGTAACCTACGAACAAGGTCGGCAGCCATACAAAGGGAGTATCTACGATCCAGACGTTTGCTGGCTCCTGGCGAAACACCCTGAGAGGCGTAGGAGTCGAGAGTACAGCAATTACGATGATGTTCAGGAGAAGTATACTACCACCCCAGTTCCAGATCTTTACTCCCCAGGTCGGCATCCTGCCGAGCAGGAGCAAGCTCGTCACAACAAGGGCACTGATGCCCGTTAGGATATCGTAGTTGAGGCCGGAATAGCTCATCTGCCCAGGCATGACACCTTCTGAGTACGCGCGGTGCATGATCAACTCCAAAGGCAACCTGAAGCCCTGGATACCCACAAGCGCCGCCAACGGGACGCCGGCCGCCACGCGTCGTCCGATGGAACTCCGCGCCAGAACAACAGCACCGACAAACATCGGGAGCAAGACAAACATGATCGGTGGGGGCAGTGGCCCGAACTCCAGCAAACCAGACGCTGCAGCAAACCAGGTGATGGCCATCCAGAGGGACACGCCAACCATGACATGGAGACCCGACCTCCGGGCCATTTTCCGATTGTTGTCACTGCGCAGGACACCCCAGTAGACCCCTAGAGGTAGGGCAGGTGCAATCAGCAAAACGAGAACGACAAAGGATCGTACAAGGAAAGTGGATGGCTCCGGAATCATGATTCGACGTTCACCTGTTAATAGTAAACGCGCCGATGCTGAATTGCAGTGGGCCTAACGCCCTTGAGGTAAGCTGCGAACGGCGCGTACTGCCCGCGTCGGTTACCGAAACATCTCCCGCGACGTTCGTCAGCTTCACCTCTCCGTTAGGCGGACAAGTACGGACCTTCATGCACGCAGCTCGAGGCGACGAAGCATGGTGGCGACGAGCTCAGTTGGCGGTGCCGAAACGTCGAAGGGCTCACCCAAGTCACCGCCCGACCCTCCATTCAGGACCTCTCGTTCCTCCGTGAACATCCGCAGTTCGAAGTCCCGTTCGTCGATCGCACGCGCATACTGCCGACGTTCGATGCGCCGGATGTTTTCGTCGACAGGCAGGGTCAAGAGGAAGCAGCGGATGTCGGCGTCAGTCGTAGTGAGCCGGCGGCGTAGGTCGGTCAGTTCCGCTGTTGAGCGCCAGATGTGATTCACAACGAAGTGGCGATAACCGAACCGTTGATGATGCTTGATGAGCAGCACGATGGTGGAGTGTAAATGATCGAGTTCGTCAGCTGCTGGCGGATTGGCTGCGACGAGCTGGTCGCCGTCGAGCATGACACAAGACTCGATGTTCTCCATGAGCACTTCGG
The DNA here is from genome assembly GCA_964467195.1 of uncultured Gemmatimonadaceae bacterium. Classification (GTDB taxonomy): domain Bacteria; phylum Gemmatimonadota; class Gemmatimonadetes; order Gemmatimonadales; family Gemmatimonadaceae; genus CAYXRS01. The sequence goes on along the minus strand of CAYXRS010000176.1, from coordinate 1,561 downwards.
CGAGTGTCGACTTGCCGATCCCGAGCGGTCCATTGAGGATTATGACCATTCGTACTTCCCATCTCGGCGATCCGGCGCCAAGCCGGTAATTAACAGCGAGCGTACGGACAAGGTCTACCTCGCAGACGCCGGGCGTGGTGTGCGCCAGAGCTGTACGCCAAGATACAGTGCAAGGCCCAGCAGAAGGGGCGCAGTTAGGACTCCCGGGGTATATCCACCCTGCCTGACACTCCACGCCGGGTGAACGATCCCGTTTATCGTCTCAATCAAAACCCACAACGATACGACCACCGGCGCGGCCGGCCAGCGTTTCCTGACGGGCCACAGCAAGCACCAGAAGCCAAATGCCACGAAGAGGCCATTGACTATCAAGAACCCCAACCGTCGATCCGATGAGATCAAGCCAGTCAGTAATATCGCTGGCGGAAACGACTCCCAGAGCCGACCGACGTATTCTTCGATCGAATGTCCTGTCTGCACGATTACGAGAGCGCCGAAAGCACGTGTGATGCGAGACATTATTCCCCTGGGAGTGTCCGCCTGACGCATCCAAGCTCAGCTGCGGGCCCGACCAGCAGCTTCACATCAGTTTCAGCGATCACCTTCCAGTTGCTGGGCTTCTGAACTGACTGCCCGTCTGCTGAACCGTTTCGTTATGCTCCGGATGACGTCGCGTTCTCAGCCGTGCCTTAGGACTTGACGTTGGCCCGACGCTTCACCGCAGTTGGATGCCTCCGGCTGGCTGGCTTTGGCGCAATTGCTGACGCGATTTCATTGCGCGACGCGCCCGCAGCCAAAAGCCCTCGGATCAGCAAGTCGACGGAGACGCTCGGATCGCTTGCTTCCATCTTGGCCACGCGGGACTGGCTGGAACCTAGCTTCTTGGCCAGGGCGGTCTGGCTGAGTCCCTGATCCTCGCGGCGGGCCCGAAGCTCCTCGCTCAGCGCAAGCTTGAGATCGACGAACGCAGCCTCATCGGCGCTGAGGTCGAGGAAGTCCGCGGCAGAGCCAATGACCCAGCCAGCCTCCTCGAGACGCTTCCGTTTCGCCTTATCCATCAGGCCCTCCGGCTATCCGGTCATACTCTCTCAGACGCCTCCGCGACGATTCGATCACCCTGCTGCGGAGTCTGCTGGGTCTTCTTGCTGAACACCTCAGCGACGATCACAGCGTCCGGATCCACCCGGCAGATGATCCGCCACGTATGCTCCCCATCCGGGATCCGGATTTCTACGCAGCGGCGGGCGATCGAACTCATGGATCGAGCTTGGGGGAAACCCAGGCGTTCGCCGCGCTGGAGCCGCCGAAGCAGGAACCGAGCGTCCGCTGAGAACGGCGGAGTCTTCACTTCGGTAAGGAGCCAGATCAGCGGCCGGTCGGCAGGAGCCATGGTGGAAACTATGTCATATTCGACATATCGTCAAGACCGGCAGGGAGTCCGCGTAATCGTAGAGCAATGCGCGTGCAGCAAGCAAAATCGGCTTGCGGGCGCATGCGCCGCGGAGCAGCTGCTTCACGTCCACATTGCCGGCCCGTCTGCTGCAGCGTTTCGTTAGGCGGC
>CAYXRS010000175.1:0-5980 GCA_964467195.1 uncultured Gemmatimonadaceae bacterium | reverse complement strand
CTCCGCGGCGCGTGGCGTCCTCGGCCAGGCGCTCGAGAGCCGCTGCGCAGTCGCTCGCCAGGGAGTCGCGCTGCGTCTGGAGCCATCTCTCGAACTCCGGCAATTCGCGGTAATGAAAGCCATCCACCAGCCGCCCCTGGTGGAGCTGCACCGCCCGCTCCAGATCGCCTGCCGCAATTGCACTGCGGAAGTCGGCCACATCACTGGACGTGAGGGTCGGCTCGAGCCCCAGCGCGTCCTCGCTGGCGACGAGGTGCTCACCGCCCAGGGTCTCTGTCAGAGTCGCCAAGTCCTCCTCGTTCTTGCCGTTTCCTTGCCAGGGTTCAACAGGGGGCAGGAGCGCGGCAAGGCGGCCTCGAGAGATGCCGCCGTCCGCGTAACACGCGAGCACCGTCAGCAGTGCCTGTCGCCTTGGAGAGCGAGAGGCACCGCCGACTCTCTTACCGTCGTTGAGTACGACGAGCTCGCCAAATGCCTGAATCCGAAGCACGCACACCCCACATGAGAGTAGTCCCTGTGACTACGCCGCCTCTATGGCTCGACAGGATATCAACAAGGGATGCGCAAGATGGCTCGTCGAGGGGACACCGATGGTCAGCGCGTGGTGAACGCTGCCCAGAGTCCGGATTCTGCTCAGGGCGGGTCGCGACAGTTCAGGATCGGCCGGACACCGGTCGCGAGAATCCCAGGATCATGGCCGGCGCCGGTTGGGCAAGGCCTGAATCGACTCTCGCACGGAGGTTGCTAGGGCCGTATTCATGCCCTCTCCGCTATTCGATCTGCTCTCGGGCCGGCTGGGCGCTCGCCGCACGGTGGAAAGCATCGTCCCGAAGCGCACGTTCGCCGACGTGATTCTTCCTCCGGCAACCCGGCGGACTCTGGATCAGGCCCTGGCGCAGGTGCACAGCCACGAGCTCATCTTCCGGCGGTGGGGATTGGGGGAACGGCACGCCACCGGACGAGGGCTGGCCTTCAACTTCGCCGGGCCACCGGGCACGGGTAAGACCATCTGCGCCGAAGCGATCGCCAATACCCTGGGGAAGAAACTTCTCGTCGTTCGATACGCCGAGATGGAATCGATGTGGGTTGGAGAGACGCCCAAGAACGTGGCGGCGGTGTTCCGGCTCGCCGCGGATCAGGAGGCGGTACTGTTCTTCGATGAAGCGGATGCTATCGCTGCCCGGCGTTCGTCGGGTTCCCCGCAGCCATATACGCGGGAATCCAATACGGTGGTGAGCGTCCTGCTTCGTGAGCTGGAGGCGTTCAATGGGGTGGTCATCTTTGCCACCAATCTGGCGGCCAACTTCGATCCGGCCTTCGAGCGCCGCATCCGCACTCATGTCCTGTTCGAGATGCCCGGCGTGGACGAGAGGGAAGAGATCTGGCGCGTACAAATTCATCCCGACCGGACGCCCCTTGCCGACGACGTTGACTTCGCTGCGCTGGCGGAGCAGTTCGCCGTAAGCGGAGGAGATATCAAGAACGCCGTGTTGAAGGCTGCTACCGCGGCGGCAACCGAGCCTGGCGCCGATCTCGTGAAGCGCATCCACCAGCGGCATTTCATGTCGGCCATGGAGGAAGTGATCGCCGCCAAGGCTGTGATGCGCCAGTCGTTGTTCGACGACGAAGACGGATCTCCCACACGTGAGGAGGACCGACTGCTGGGCGCCATCAAGGCGGCCGAGGCACGGTGGCGGGGCACTGCTCTACTCGCTGCCGGTACGGCGGCAGTGGCGCTGCTGATTGCCCTCGCCACCTTGCTGACGCTGCTGCTCAGGTAAGCAACGAGATCCGCATGGACATCAACGTGCAGGCGGTGCGGCAGACGGCTGAGACGACCTGACCGCCCTTGCTGGCGGGCAGGCGGCGAGATCGTGACCCCTGCCCGCCTTCTTGCGCCGGGCGGAGTTGCGCTGGTGAGTGCTCGGCCGCCTAGCTCCCACCGGTACTCGCAACCACGCGCTTTACGAGCGTACCCGCCGCCATCGTCGCTGCCGTTGACTCCAGCTGGTTGATGAGCGCCAGCTCGGCCAGCGGAACCACCGACGGGTACAGCTGATTGAACGCCGACAGAGTCATGGCACGATCCAACCGCACTACCGCCAGGCGGTTTGGCTGCACATTCAGAATCCGCGGATCGGTCACCGGCGCGAAGCTGCCGATGACCTGCTGAAAGGTCGCGTTGTAGGTGGCAAGGCGCTGCTGCGGAGTGTAGGTGAGCAGGCGATACGTACGACCGCCGTGATCGATGAAAGCCACGATCCCGCCGACCACACCATCCTGCGTTTGCGCCTGGAATGTGCTCACCACCGCCGGCAGACCGTTGATCTGTGTCTGTACCGACTGAAGAACGCGGATGCCTTCCTGGCGGAGGAACTGTTGGGCGGCCGCGCCGATGGCACCCTGGGCCAGCGTCAGCTGCACTGCCGCATCCTGATTCTGGCTCACGGCGATGACCATCTGCGGAAGGTTTTGCGCCTGCCAGCCACTCGGCAGCGCCATCCGAAAACGAAGCTCCGGATGGTAGTACATCGCCCCCTCGAAGAAGCCGTTACGGGGATTCACACCATAGATCATCCCCGAAATCCGGTTCATGTAGTCCGCGGTTCCCAGCCGGAGCGCGGCCAGGTCCTGTTCTACCGCCGCCACTCGCGCCTGCGTCCGCTGGATCCGCTCTTCAGGATACGGGTGCGTGGACAGCCAGGCCGGCAGCGGGCTCTGATTCTCCAGCTGGCTCATGCGAGCGAGCGCCGCGAAGACATTGGCCATGGCACGAACGTCGTATCCCTCCTCCAGCGCGTAGCGGAACCCCAGATCATCTGCCTGATGCTCGGCGTCTCGTCCATATCGCAGAAAGAGAAGCTGCATCCCGGCTCCAGCGAGGTCACCAAACTGGCGGAGCTCCGGAAGCAGGATCATCCCCACACCCAGACCAAGCTGTGCGAGCTGCGCCCGGGAGATCATTTGCACGGAATGCCGCGCCGTCACGTGGCCGACCTCGTGCCCCAGCACCGTGGCAAGCTCGGCCTCCGCGTTCATCAGTGTGAGCAGCCCTCGGGTGACGTAGATGAATCCGCCGGGCAGCGCGAACGCATTGGGAGTGGGATCATCCACCACCCGAAAGTGCCAGGGGAGCTCCGGACGCTCCGAATCCGCCGCCAGGCTCACCCCGAGCCGCTGGACGTACTCCTGAAGAGCGGCATCGGGAACGAGTCCGATGGACGCCTCGACGTCTCGCGCCGCTTCGCGCCCCATCGCCACTTCCTGCGATTCCGAGATGAGCGCGACCTCGCGGCGGCCGGTAACGGGATTGACAGCGCAGGCGCTGAGCGCCGTACCCGCCGCCGCGGCCAGTGCAAGGGAGCGAAAGCTCCTGGATCCTCTGAGCATGACAACCTCCGACGTCCGATAGCGGGCTGTGGAACTACCGTCCACCCACCTACCCTGCTCGTGCAATGTCGGGGCCTCGGCGGCGCCAGCGGTCGCCGCCAGTAGGGTCATTCTGCCTGATTCAGAGTCCGATGCTCCGCTGCGATACTCCTCCCCGCGTACTGAGCGCCCGTACCGTGAGATCCTGTCCACCCGCCCCCGCTGGAACATGCACCCGCACCGTGAACGACCGCGTCTCATTGCCACCCAGCCAGAACTCCGGGGCGCTGCCGATGATCCGCATGCCATGATCTCCTTCTGACGCCAGCTCGAGGCGGTCGGGCCGTACGATCTTGGTGCGCTTTGCCTGCTCTAGCGCGGTGGGAATCAGTCCGTTATTGCGAATTGAGACGTGCAGCTCGTGCGTGGCCGAGTCGGCCGCCATGCGGGGCAGCGCGGTGACAGTGAGTTCCGTGATTTCCACTCGCGGCAGCGACATGGCCAGGTGCAGGTTGAACATCGCCTGATTGTGGCTCCACCTCTCGAGGACCTCGGGAGGCCCGTTCTGCCAGAAGAACTTGGGATCGAAACCGCCGATCTCGACCTCACCAAGCTGCGGGTGCTGAAACTTCGTCCAACGCTTGAAGCACCGCCCTCCGAATGCCTCGTCGCAATAGCGGAGGATCTCCCAGTTCTCGATCTGGCCGTCACCGTCATAGTCCTTCTCGCGACCGTTGTGCCAGATCTCATCGCCGTACCAGATGGCACCGTAATAGAAGTAGCCGAAGTCGGGGCCATGGCCGAAGAGCGGCGTGGGTCGCGCTGAGTCTCCCGTAAAGGGATTGACCGGAAAGCGCATGTTGAAGGTGCGGTAGACGTCGCCGGCCCAGGGATAACCTGTCAGCGTGAGTCCTACGGAATCGAAGTGCTGGTAGAGACGGAGATCCTCCGGATACATGCACTCCGTTTCCTCGCATGTCGACGGAGGGCGCAAATGCATGGGAACGTAGGTGTCCATGCTGTTGGCAACGCCGACGTTGGGATGCGTGATGAGCCAGAAAAAGACCGCGCGGGTCTCCGGTTCCGACAGCGGGTACTCGCCGGCACCTACCTGTGTCCAGCCGCGCCCCGTGGCATCGCGACCTGGCTCGGGGCGCCAGTTCATCGGATAGTTGCGATGCAAGTCGAGTCCGCCGATCCCATCCTCGTTGTAGTTCCCGTCCAGATCGTTGTCGATGCCTTCGGACCAAACCATCCAATCACCGGTAGCGGCGGGCACCCGCTGCATCAGTCTACCGCTCCTGTCCTTTGGATCGAGGATCCAATCTCCCTTCCCTCGCCCCACGCGCTTCCGCATCTGGCGAATGAGACCGTCACCATCGAGATCCTCCGGCGGATCCTCGTCCAGCAATCCGTCGCCGTCCGAATCATGCGGGCGAACGGAGCTCCGGTTCATCTGCGCCGTGAGCTTGTAGAGATCGGCGCCATCCGGGTTGTTATTGGGGCGCAGATAGATCGCTTTCTCATCGAGCAGCCGGGTGACGGCGGTATCGCTGCCGTATCGCTCGAGCAGGTACGATGCGAGGTACAGCGTCGACTCCGATGACATGATCTCGCCGGAGTGCCTGCCGCCCTCGAAAAAAGCGGCAGGTTTGTCGGTGTGCGTGCCAGTCTTCTTGTTGGTGACCGTGATCTGCCAGATCGGCTGCCCGCCGAAGCTGCGTCCGACTTCATAGAGGTCGACCAGATCAGGATAATCGCGCGCCCAGCGGTGCAGCCAGTCGTTCATCTCCGCCGTGGTCTTGTAGTGTCGCCAGTCCATCTCGCCCGGAACGAGCGGCTGCATCTCCTTGTAGTTGGTGAGCGGGAAGACGCTCGGTCCGGCACGATCGCCGGGAATGACGAGAACCTTTGTCGCCGTATCGGGCGACGCGCCGCGGGAACCTTGCGCGAGCAGACCGCCCGCGCAGAACAGCGTCAGGGTTACGAGGAGTTGGAGGCGCACGGATCGTTGGCTTGGTGTGGTTGGCTCGGAGTCATCTCACTCTTACGAGTACATCCATGATGTGCGGCGGAGGGGCGGGCCGCTGGAACGCAGGCGACCGCCATTGCCGCCCTCGCTCCGCCCGACGGCGGACACGTAATTCTCGGGGCCAGCTGCTTCCATCTGATGGAAGGGACTTCCATCTCCACCGGCGGCGACTACGGGAAGGGCCAGCGCGGCGATGCAGACATACAAAACACCAGCAGGAACAACATTTCTGAAGATCAAGCTCTGCTCCAGTTTGACCGGGACGAGGCGTGGAAAGTGGCGACGCACCCCCACACTGCGCAAAAAACCGGTGCCTGACAACTGTCTTGTGGCCCGGCGCGCGCCCCGATCGTCCTTCCGTCGGCCACCCGTCGACTCCACACCAGGACTACACCCATGCGCAACCACGTTCTAGTACGTCTGCTGCCCGTCCTCGCCATGATCAGCGTGGCGGCCTGTTCAGGCCGCGACGCGAACGCCGACACCGAGCTCGCTCGCGATCTCGTTCTCGCCACGCAGATGAACCCGGCGGAGCCGTCGCTCGCTGACACCACTCCGGCCGCGGCCGCTCCCGCTCCC
>CAYXRS010000174.1:2456-6146 GCA_964467195.1 uncultured Gemmatimonadaceae bacterium | reverse complement strand
CACCGACCGACTTCATCAATGTTCCCGCAAGCTTTGCCCAATCCAGCTACCTCGGGGTGGCGCTGTTCGATCGCACCGATACGTCCACTCCGGAATACTTGATATATCATGGCGCCTCGCCTGTGTTCCATGCGACAGCGGACGATGCGCCGACACTCCTCGTGCACGGCGATGCTGACCCGATTGTACCTTTCCGCAACTCGGAATTGATGACTGAAGCGCTTGAAGCCGCCGGAGTCACGGTGCGCCAGGTCAACATCCGCGGTGGCGGTCACTTCCCGCCATTTCCGACCGATGAGCCGAACCCGTTTCTCGAAACGGTACGGTGGTTCGATGAGCACTTGGGCGCGGCGCGGCGCTCTGGCAGACACGGAGCACCCTCTAGCTCGCTCTGCTCATTGTGCGATCGGACCGGAGGATGAATGGCGCGGGGGCCCTTCCGACTGTTCGAGCTTTCACGACCTGGGGGCGTGCGGCGCCCCGGCTAATGCACGGTTTCATGTGCTCCCTAGGCCAAACGGGCTGCCGCACGCCCCGAGTTTACATCCTTAGAGCAGTCATTCGGAAGATACAAGGCGGCGCATCGCTGAATGGAAAGAACGGCGGATGATGAGTAACCCTCTAACCAGCCGAAAGGTGATTGGATCCAATGGATCAGTTCGAGTATATCATGGTCCTTCTTTCCATCGTGCTTGGGCTTGGAATAACTCATCTGCTTCTTGGGATCGGCAACCTGATCTCCCGCATATCGGGTCATGGACCTCGGGTGCAGGTCGACACGCTACATCTCACGTGGGTAGGGTTCGTCTTTGTCTGGCTCGTCGGATTCTGGTGGTGGGAATTTAGCTGGCGAACGGTGGAGAACTGGGGGCTCGGACTCTACCTGTTCCTCGTCCTCTACACAGTCTGCCTTTTCCTAATGTGTGTGGTGTTGTTTCCCGCCCGAAGCGACGATGTTTCGGACTTTCGTGTTTACTTCATGCGGGTACGCCGGTGGTTCTTCGGTCTGCTCATCATGCTCACGGCGGTGGACATCACGGAAGCCCTTCTCAAAGGCTCGGACTATGTTGCACGATTGGGGATTCCCTACTGGGGTTTGTCAGCGGCCCAAGTCGCGATTAGCATAGTGGGCATTTCAACGACCAACCGAGCAGCGCATGGCGTTATGGCCGTCTTCGTCCTCACCTACGCAATTGTGCAGCTCCTGACTACCTATCCACTGCTGAATCCGTGATGCACGTTGAACCTCCGGAGTAGGCCGTCTTATCCGATCGCAAGAATGGCTAGGGGCGATCACCCGACAGACTATAGGTGGAGTCGGAGATCCAGTCCAGAAGCATGCGTTCGTCACGTGTATGGCTGCACGGATCCTTCGCGTGGCGTGGCGCAAGGCTAGCCTCTGGGAGGCGAGCCCTGTGCATAATGGTAGCCGTCTAGCGTGTGTGCTGACGTTGCTGTTGTCAGAGGAGGCGCCGCCTAACGTAAGCGTTGCAGCTGACGAGCTTGCGGTGCATGTGTGTTGGAGCTGGATACAACTCGCATAGCGGTTCGGATGTCGCGGGTGCTGGACGGGCTCGCAGCTGAACTTGAGGCGTTAGGCCGCGTGCCAGACACCGGACATGTCAGGCTCACGTCTCTCACGTCCTGTCATTCTCCAAAAAACCCGCAGCCGATAGGCGTTCTTGCAATGAGCCTCATCATTCCAACCACACGGATGCTGGTCCTGCTCTTGTGCGCCAGCTGCGCAATCGCGTGTGCACGGCCTAGCACACTCCGTGTTTCGACATGCCCGAGCATTGTGGGGGAATCCTTCGATGCTGCTGGAATCGACAGTCTTTTTGCTGACCTCGGTCGCGATAGCACGCGAGATATCAAAGGCGTCGTGATACAGCGATACGGCTGTACGCTCGCTGAACAGTACTTCAACGGTGCCAACGCGTCATCGCTGCATGACATTCGGTCAGCCACCAAGAGCATCACATCCACGCTGGTCGGAATCGCTATTCAGCAGCGGCTCGTCAAGGGCATCAATGAGCCCCTCAGCGAGTTGCTGCCCGATGGTATGATTACCATGGAGAGGCGCATTACCCTGCGCGACGTACTTACGATGCGGTCCGGTCTCGATTCGGACGATGAGGATTCTTTGTCTGTCGGAAACGAGAACCGATTGGACGAGAGCACCGATTGGGCCGCGTTTGCCCGTACGGTGCCGATGAGGTCGCCACCTGGTGAGCGCTACGTCTACTCTTCATTGAATGCATTTCTGGCTGGGGCGGTTGTGGAGCACGCGTCCAATCATTCCCTCCAAGCCTTTGCAGAGAAGCACTTCTTTGGCCCCCTTGGCATCCATCGGTTTCAGTGGCGTCGCGGACCGCGGGGCGAGGGCGTCGGGCAAGGCAATCTCTCCATTACCGCTCGTGACATGGTCACGATCGGAGAACTATTCCTGCGACGGGGCCGCCTCGACAATCGCCAGGTCGTTGACAGTCTCTGGGTCAGCGAGGCTCTCGCGTCTCACGTCGACATCTCCAGTGTCGATCGGTACGCAGACGCCTACGGCTACATGTGGTATTGCAAGCGGTACGAGAGCGGCGGCAATGCGATAACTGTGCACTTCGCGTCAGGCAATGGAGGTAACAAGATCTACCTGGTGCCCGCCTATGATCTCGTCATCGCAATCACGTCCAGTGCCTATGGCCGAGGCTACGGCCAACGGCGTTCCGAGCAAATTCTGCTTCGGATTCTCGCTGCCATGGACGGCGTGCCCCAGTAGCCTGGATGCCTAGTCAACCGAAGCGTTTGGCAAAGGCGCGGCCTAACGAGGCGCTGCAATTGACGAGCAGACTTTGCGATGCGAGGCTGTCCGGAGGCGGCACTGCTGGTTAAGGTAGTGGCGCTCGGACAGGCTCGCAATTGAGCTCAAGGCGTTATGCCGCACTGATCTTTTGTGGAGAGCAATGCGATGACCCAATGCATCCTTGGCGTCGCAGTTCGAGCTTGCCGGGGTCGCGGTAAATGACGGACGCGACACCACCGGTGATGATCTACGACACTCCGATGGCTTCGAAGAGAGCCACGAGGCATTCGGCGGTATCCAGCGGTGCCGCTGCTGCTATGTCCAGCTCGAACTCGGTGACCCGCGACGGCTGCGCGATCAGTGCGAGCCCTGCTGCAGTGCCACGAACGTCGTGGGGCAGTGGCTGCGCGGCTTTCAGCATGTTGACCTCATTTCAGCGAGGATGGCATTGTTGAGGAGGCGGCCCCGTTTTTCACACCTTCGATCGATCAGGTGAACATGCCGCGTGCGCGGGCCTTTCTGTCGGAGTTGCGCCGTCGCCGAGTCCTCCAGACAGCCGTCGTGTACACCGCGCTGGCGTGGGCCGGCATCGAGGTCGCCACGACGCTCATCCCGGTGTACGGTGGCAGCAACACGGCTGAACGGCTCGCGGTCGGGTTGATCCTACTCGGCCTGCCGGCCGCCATCGTCGTATCGTGGCTGTTCGATTTTGGGCCAACAGGCTTCAAACGCGACGAAGGCCCGACCCATGCGCTCGCGACACGCGAATCCCTTCGCGTCGGAGCCCACAGCGACCTGCCTGCTAGGGCCCTGACCGGTACACCGGCGCCCCGTCATTCCATCGCGGTGCTGCCGTTCGTCGACATGAGCGCCGAAGGGGATCAGGCCTATCT
>CAYXRS010000174.1:0-2356 GCA_964467195.1 uncultured Gemmatimonadaceae bacterium | reverse complement strand
CACGGCGACCTGTCCGACGTCTTCGATCTCCAGGACAGCATAGCGCGGTCGATCCTGGGCGAGCTCGAGATCGTCCTGGATGTGGACCAGGCGCGTCTCGTCGCGACCATGACAAAGAGCCCGGAGGCGTACGACGCCTTCTTGCAGGGACGGAGGCTGGCGCAGGTGCAGGACGGTGAGGGCGTGCTCGCGCGCGCCGTTGAGCACCTGGAGCAGGCCGTGAGACTGGATCCCGAGTTCGCACTGGCTTGGGCGTGGCTCGCGAACGCGCGTTTTTTCCTTCCGGAACATAATGAAGTAGCGGACTGGCAGGCCTATCTAGAGGCGGGCAAGTTAGCGGCGAGAGAAGCCATTCGGCTCGACCCGGACCTGTCGGACGCCAACCTGGCGGTGTCCTACGCTCACCTCCTCGACCTCGACCTCGAGGCGCAGTGGGAAGCGCGCAAGCGCGCCCACGACCTCGATCCCTCGTCGGTCGCCGCCATGCATGAGTTCGGCATGGCCTACATCCTGATGGGTCTGATCGAGACCGGTTACCCCTACCTCGAGAAGTCGAGCGTCGACGACCCGTTCTCACCGAGTTTCACCGGGGCGCTGGGCGTCGCGCAGTGGTTCCTCGGCGACATCGAGGGCGCGAGTGCCAGCCTCGACCGCAGCATCGAGCTCGGGTTCCCACTGGTGCTTGTGACGAAAGGCGCCATGATCGCCGAGCTCGGTGAACCTCGCAAGGCTCGCGCCTACATGCTGTCGACGTTCAGGGAGCATCGGGACCGTCTGCCGGATCAACTGAAGGCGAGGGCTGTGCAGTACCTCTTCGCCAGCGCGATCGGGATGAGGTCGGCCTGGGCACGTTGGCTGATGTGGATGGCGACGAAGGGCAGGCTGGGGAATCCGAAGTACGTTTCCAACCTTTCCTTCAAGGCCACGATCAGTGCGCTCGGTGAGGCCGAAGCCTTCTTCGAGGAAGTCCGGACGAGGCCCAATACGTACCTTTCGGGGGCGCTCATGTCCCTCTGGTATCCGACGGAGGGCGCTCGCCGGATACGCACACATCCCGGCTTTCCCCGGTTCGCGAAGGACATCGGCCTCGTCGGGCTATGGCAGGTCCATGGCTGGCCGCCCCAGGTTCAACCGAAACCAGGTACCGATGGCTCGGATCTCCAGTTCACCTGTGAGTGACCGCCGCTCCTCCCGCGTACGGACCTCCCACCACGGCATAACGGCGGGTTGCACCTGACACGGCGCTTCGCGCCGCGCAGGTGAACCCGGGAGCGTTAGGCCACAACTTGTCGAGCATGCGTCGCGGGGTGTGCACCGACAGATTGCGCCGATTAAGCGGCGACCGTGTGAGTCCTGAGCCACTCAGCAAGACCGGATTCGTCGAGTTCTCCAGCGGCCACGGCGAGCACAACCCGCACAACCTCCGGTTCGCCGGCCTCGATAACGAACCCGTTGAGCCGCAGGAACACGTACATGGCTTGGAAGGCCACGCGCTTGTTTCCATCCACGAACGGGTGGTTACGAGCGAGGCCGAATCCGTACGCGGCCGCCAAGTCTACGAGCGGAGTCTCGGGCGCATAGTGCCGCTTGTTGCGCGGCCGATCCAATGCCGATTCGAGCGAGCCTCGATCACGGAGGCCGAGACCGCCGCCGTGTTCCTGTATCTGGTGCGAATGGAACGCCAGCACCATGGCTACGGAGAGCCAGCGCGGCTCCCTCACTTCGCGAGTTCCCGCAGGGCGTTGCGATACTTCTTGGCGCTCTCCTCGTAGGCCGCCATGGCGTCAGCGAAGTCGGGATCAAAGGGCGTAATCAGGATGCCCTGCTCGGTTTCGACCAGGTGCACGCGGTCCCCTTCGGCGAGGCGGTAGCGCTCGAGCATGGCCTTTGGGATCGTGGCCCCGGCCGAGTTGCCGATGGCGCGGATGGTGGTTTCCTTGATCATAGCGCCTCCTGCGCAGTTATAACAATGGTAGCTACTGCTGCGGACTTCGACAAGGGCTGAGATCTGCGGTGTGCGCTGAAGGTTGTGGCATAACGGACGGATGAGACTGTCACGCCGCTCCGGCAGGCGTTCAGCGCAGGGAGAGCGGAGGGCTGGTAGGGCGTAGTGGCGCCAGTATGGGCGTGCAGCTTATCCGAAGGGCGTTAGGCCCGCGGGGGTCGGTTCTCTTCCCGGAGAGGTGCGATACGGCTTCGAACCATCGCCACGGAAAGGGCCCGGGCACCGCTCGCGTGTCCAGGTAGTCGTCGGTACCATCGCGGGCGCAGGCTTCGGCGGACGCTTCGTGGTCGTTCGGGTCTCGGTCGTGGGCCGGCGTCTCGCGCGTGGAGTCTGCACGTTCACTTCACCGCG
>CAYXRS010000173.1:0-6157 GCA_964467195.1 uncultured Gemmatimonadaceae bacterium | reverse complement strand
CGGCCGCGCGCACCAGCGCGGCGGCGCGCGCGGCGCCGTGACGTGGACCCCGGCGAGGTGAGCGCCGGAAGTTGACCCATCAACGGAGAACGACAACCGCTCAGCTGGCAGCTGACATGCCGGCAGCTGAGCGGTCTGTTTCTCGGATGATCCTCTGCCGAACGACCGCCGACTTTCGGAACGGTTTCAAGTACTCTGACCCCTTGAAACCTTGAAGTTCTTCGACAGTCACGCTCACCTCGCTGATCCTGCCTTCGATGAGGATCGCGCCGCGGTCGTCCAGCGGGCGCGGGAGGCAGGTGTGCACGGCATCATCTGCATTGGCGAATCGCTCGATGCGGCGGTCCGTGCCAGCGGCGTTTCCGCCAAGCACCCTGGTTTCTGCTTCTGGACCGCCGGCGTGCACCCTCACGATGCCGCGGCGTTCGATGCTGGAGCGCATCCCGGCGCGCTGGCGGAAATGCTCGCGCGCGGGGCTGTGGCGGTGGGTGAATGCGGGCTCGACTATCACTACGACAACGCACCCCGATGGAAGCAGCGACAGACCTTCGCCGCGCAGCTGGCGCTGGCGGCTGACCTGAAGCGGCCGGTGGTGGTGCACACGCGTGATGCCGAGGAGGACATGTCGGCGATGGTGGAAGAAGCCGGTGGTGCGGGGGTGGTGGGCGTGCTGCACTGCTTCACCGGACCGCGAGATCTGGCGGAGCATGCCCTCGCAGCCGGCTGGTATCTCTCGTTCAGCGGCATCGTCACTTTCCGTAGGTGGGAGGATGACGACCTGCTGCGCTCGGTGCCGGACGACCGGCTCCTCGTGGAGTCCGATTCACCCTACCTGGCACCGGTTCCGGACCGTGGCAAGCGCAATGAGCCTGCCTGGGTAGCCCGCACGGTCGAGCGCCTGGCGCGCGCCAGGGACACGGACGCGGCGACGCTCGGCGAATTGACCATCCGCAATGCGCAGCGGTTCTTCGCACTGGCGACGGAGGACGCGAACACGGTATGATGATCGATGCGGCGCGTGCCGCATCTCTATCGCTACCGGAGCTCGCATGAAGACCATCCACACCGAGAAGGCACCTGCCGCCATCGGCCCGTACTCCCAGGCCATCGCCAGCGACGGTTTTCTCTTCACCGCCGGCCAGATCGCACTGGATCCGGCCACCGGCGAGATGAGCGCGGGCGACGTGAGCGCCCAGACGCGTCGCGTGCTCGACAATCTCGAGGCCGTACTCCAGGCAGCGGGCGCCTCCTGGGGAGATGTGGTGAAAACGACTATCTATCTCGCCGACCTCAAGGACTTTCCAACGGTCAACGAGCTGTACGGACAGCGCCTCGGTGCCGCGCGACCGGCGCGATCTACCGTGCAGGTGGCGGCGCTCCCTAAGGGCGGTTTGGTGGAGATCGACGCCATCGCGCGGCTCGCGCGCTAAACCAGGCTGGTATGTTCGGGAACTGGATTCATGCTGGTGCATGTTGTCCTGGGAGGATCAGATGAGCAGCGGATCGCACACCAGAGAGGAACTCTTCCGGCTCACCGCATTCGCGCGCTGCGCGGGTTGAGCCGCCAAGGTGGGTCCGGGAGACCTGACGGCAGCGTTGGCGCCGCTCCCGCGCCTAGATGATCCACGTCTTCTCATCGGTCGCGAGACCTTCGATGATGCGGGGATTTTTGCCGTGTCCGAAGATCTCGTGCTGGTGCAGACCGTCGACTTCTTCGCGCCAATCGTGGATGACCCGTACACATTCGGCCGCGTTGCCGCAACGAACGCGCTTTCCGATGTGTACGCCATGGGAGGCGAGCCGCTTACCGCGCTCAACATCGTCGCCTTTCCCACAGCCAAGCTACCGCTCGAGGTGCTCACCGACGTGCTGCGCGGTGGGCAGGATGCCGTGCATTCTGCAGGTGCGGTGGTCGTTGGCGGACATACGGTGGAGGATGAGGAGCTCAAGTACGGGCTCGCCGTCACCGGGCGAGCGGATCCCCGGCGCCTGCTCACCAACGCCGCCGCCGCAGCCGGCGACATGCTCGTGCTCACCAAGCCAATCGGCACCGGTGTGCTCGCCACTGCGCTCAAGCGCGGCTCAATTTCCCCTCAAAGCTACGACGCCATGGTGACGGCGATGACGACGCTCAACGCGAACGCCAGCAGAGTGGCTTTGGCGCTTGGCGCGCGTTGCGCCACCGACGTGACCGGCTTCGGTCTGCTGGGTCATGCGTCGCACATCGCGCGCGCCAGCGACGTCACGCTCCGCATCACGTCCGGCGACGTTCCAGTGTTGCCTGGAGCGCGCGAGGCGCTCGCTGCCGGCGCCACCACCGGCGGCGCCACCCGAAACGCAGAATGGCTGGAGTCGCGCGTGGACTGGGGCACCGCCGACGCACTCACCCGAGCGCTGTTGGTCGACCCGCAGACCTCGGGCGGACTTCTCCTGGCGCTGCACGCGGATGCGGTGCCGGACTATCTTTCCCGCGTTCCTGGTTCTGTCGTCATTGGTTCCGTTGAGCCGAAGGGCGACGCCGACATCGTCCTCGGCTAACCCAGGGGGGCGGATGGGGCCTGGTGGCTTCCCCAGTCTTCAAAACTGGTGCGACCCGACCACGTCGGGCCGGGTGGGTTCGATTCCCACACGTTCCCGTTCAAGGTTCAGGTTCAAGGTTCAAGGGGTCAGAGTAGTTGAAACTTCAAGCCTCCGGGTTTTCTCGGCGCGCAGTCCGACGCTGTGTGAACAGCATGCCGCGGAGTGCGCGGACAGTGGCCGCCAGTGACATGCCAAGCGGGCCCTGATCGGTGAATCTCCTCAGTACCTCAGTCCGATATCGAACGCCGTGCTGACCTCGGCGCTTTCGTCGCCGCTGACTACGAGCATCAGTTGCTCCCCTCCACGGCGAAAGATTCCGTCGGCGTCATTCCGCCGATTCCTGGTGCCTTTGGCCGCGTAGGGTTGGCGGCTGTGCACTCGATCCGTTACGGCGTCGTCGAAGTAAAGCTGTGAAGTGAACACGTATCCCGACGATGCAGCCGGTGTCGTGCGGATCTTGAAGTGAATGTGTACGGCTCGGCCGCCGTACCAGCCTGGATAGATCGTGGTAAACCGCGCAACGCCACTCGCATCGGTGAGCTGGTACCCGCGCAGAAACCGCTGGCCGCTTGTGTCGAAACCGGGATCCCGAACGCCGGAGTAGACGCCCAGCGCGTCGCACTGCCAGATGTCGACCTGCGCTCCCTCCAGCGGTGTGCAGCTGTCACCGATACGGCTTACGTTGAAGGTGAGTATGAGAGGCAAACCCTCCTTCACGGTCCCGTTAGCGGGGTCCGACCGGATGTCGCTGCGTTCGAGAGCTTGATCCACGAAGTACGGGCCTTCCATCTGCTCCGGCCGCACGACGCACGATGGAAGTTGGGACTCCGGCGGGTTGGCGTCACCGTGCCTCGTGCAGCCCGCGAGCAGCGCCGCGCCGGAGGCGCCGAGCAGGGCCAGCATCTCGCGTCGCGAAAGCACTCGTCCGATGGTTTCGTCGTCGTTGGACATTTGGAAGCGCCTCAGCGGCCGAATGGGGTGGATGGAATGGGCCAAGTCGAAGCTGCCATGCGCCGGTCCCCCCCGCAACTGGCCCGCGCCCGATGCCCACGAATTGGCGATGCCGGAATGTGTATTGGAGAGATCACCGTGGACGCTGCAAGGGCTGGGGCATCAGCGCATCAACGTGCGCCGCTGGCAAAAGCACCCTCCACCCGTCATCATCCCTCTGATCCGATCGTCACGCATCCCGGCGGCAGCATCCGTGAACACGCGCGAGATGACGCGCCCGCTAAGGTCCAGCCGGCCCGCCGTTGCCCAACGGGTGGTACAGTCGTGAGGAAATCATGTGGGCGAGCAACGACGCAGACACAAGATGGAGTCTGGTGAGCGCATGGCCATGAGCCTCGCGCTCGGACGGCGTCCGTTTGTCGCCGGCCGCGCTCTAGCCACGCTCTCCCTCCTTGCAACTGCTCTCCTGGCCGCGGTGCACCCGGTTCCGGCGCAAGACCCAGACACCACACTGGCGCCCCCGCCCCCTGTCCAGCGCCTCCCGCAGCAGGATGAAGTCCGAGCCCCGCTCACCCCGGGCGGTGCCTTCCTGCGCTCCTTCCTCGTCCCCGGCTGGGCGCAACACGTGCTCGGCCGACCACGCGCCGGCGCCTTCTTCGTCGCCACCGAGTTCGTGTCGGCCGTGATGATGGTGGATGCTCGACAGCGCCTGAAGCTTGCGCGTGTGTGGGGGCGCGACACGATGATCGTGGGCTGGGAGCCGCCGTCCACGCCTGGCGACCCGCCTCGACCGATCGTGGTCCCGGGACCTCTGGCTGGCCGAATTCAGCCCAGGCGGCAGCAGGTGGAGGACTGGACGGCGATCCTGCTCTTCAATCACTTCCTTGCCGGCGCCGACGCGTTCGTCGCCGCGCATCTATGGGACCTTCCAGTGCAGCTGGAGTTTCAACACGACGGCGTCGACGCGCGCGTTGGCGTGCGCATCCCCTGGCAGCCGTGAGCGACGCACCCATCGGCGTTTTCGATTCCGGACTCGGCGGCCTCACCGTGGTGGCCGAGCTCATGCGGCAGCTTCCGCGTGAGAGCATCATCTACTTCGGTGATACCGCCCGACTCCCTTATGGTCCGAAGAGCGTCGAGACCGTTCAGCGCTACAGCCGCGAGATCGCTGAGTGGCTGCAAGGCGAAGGGGTGAAGTCCATCATCGTCGCCTGCAACACGGCCACCGCACACGCCCTTCCGTTGCTTCAGGAGGAGTTCGACATTCCCGTGATGGGCGTTGTGCAGCCCGGTGCGCGCGCAGCGGTGCGCGCGTCACGTAACGAGCGCATCGGCGTTATCGGTACCGCCGGTACCATCGCCTCAGGCGCGTACGAGCGCGCCATCCATTCGCTGGCGCCCAATGCCTTTGTTGCCGGCAAGCCGTGTCCGCTGTTCGTCCCGCTCGTGGAGGAAGGCTGGCTGGATACGGAGGCCACGCGCATGATCGCGCACGAGTACCTCGCGCCACTCCAGCAGGAGCAAACCGACACGCTCGTCCTCGGATGTACGCACTATCCGCTGCTCAAGCCGCTGCTGGCCGACATCATGGGTCCGTCGGTGGCACTGATCGACAGCGCCGAGGAAACCGCGGCCGAGGCCGTTACTGTGATGGAGCGGCAGCGCCTGCTCCGCGAGGGCAAGAGCGCGCCGGCTTACCGCTTCGTCGCGTCAGACGCACCGCAGCAGTTCCTATGCGTCGGCCAGCGCTTCCTCGGCACCGCGATCGACGGCGTCGAGAAGCTCACCCTCGGCTGACCCGTTCCACCGGCGCAGCTCGATCACTTCGGGCCTCACCACCAGATAGGTGGGCCCATCCAGCCAGGAGCCGGTGTTGGCGTACACACCGCCGTGGGGAGCACGCTCCAGCGCTGTGGCGTGGGCATGCGACAGGACCACCAGGTCCACCTCTGGATCCGACGACAACCAGGAGTGCGCCACCAAGCGAAGCCCGGCACCCTTGTCGCGCATGCCATGCTGCCGGCTCGTGGAGGAGGTGAGCCGAGCCAAACGCACGGCAATGTCCGGGTGCAGCATCCTGAAGGCGAAGGTGGACACTGGACTTCGAATGATTCGCCGCATTCGACGGTACCCGCGATCTTCTTGTGGCCGCAACCCGTCGCCATGCTCGATGCGCGCCCGCCAGCCGGCAACATCCCCCCGCCACCCGTGCTCGGCGTAGGTCAATCCAACGTCCCGCGTGAGCACCTCCCCCACCCAGGAGTCGTGATTGCCGGCGATCATGACTATGGGGATGTCGGCCTCTCTCAGCTCGGCCAGGGCGGCGAGCACGCGGAAGTGCTCCCGTGGAATGACCGTCCCCCACTCGAACCAGAAGTCGAAGATATCCCCGTTCAGCACGAGCGACCCTGCTCGCCCGTGCAGATCCCGAAGGAAGGCGACGAACTGACGCTCCCGTTCCGCGGACCGGAAATCGAGATGGGTGTCGGCCACGATGTAGCACGGCGACCGGAGCATGCGGCCAACATACTGCCGCAAGAGTCTCTTTACAAACGGGGCGGGAGCACGCACATTCGCGCGCGGATGCTACCACTCACGGAGGCATGATGCCCCAGAACGCTCTCGG
>CAYXRS010000172.1:0-6164 GCA_964467195.1 uncultured Gemmatimonadaceae bacterium | reverse complement strand
AAGAGCCATGGCACGCACCAGCGCGCCCGCCTGCGGCAGCAGTTCGCGCAGCCAGCGCGGCTGCGCCACCAGGGCGCTCAGCGATTCATCCAGTATCCTGACGGCGGACGCGGTGTCACCTACAGCCGCCAGCAGCGCGGCTTCCATGAAACTCACGTCCAGGGTCACATCGGCTGCGCGCAGATCCCGGCGCTGTGCAGCGACGCGCCGAAGCGCGACGCGTGCCGCCCGCACGTCGCCGCGAGACAGCTCGACCTGCGCCTCGAGCAGCGGATCCGGCGAGCGGAGTGCGTGGTGCAGCGAGCTGGCGCCGGCAAACTCATAAGCGAGCATGAGCGGTTCGAGGAGCACGTGGGAAGTAAGCGGCTCGCGAAGGCGCGGGGCAACCAAAGCGTCGATCATCTCGCGGAGTTGCGTATCGAGAATGTGCACGCTGTCGGCGTGCACGCCGAGCGCGGCGTAGGCGAGAAGTGGCCGCGAAGCGATCATCACCTGCGGAGGTACCCTGATTCGCTCGCCGGTCCCGGACAGGAGGTCCCGATCGCTGTCGCGCGCCGCGATCGTCAACAGTTCCGCCGCCAGCGACGGTCTGCCTCGCAGCGCTGCCATTGCAGCCAGTGCGAACGCCTCTTCGGTTGCGGCGTCACCAACCGAAGCGAGCAGCGAATCCGCAAGGCTGGCGGCAACCTCGAGCTGTCCAGCCTTGAGGTGGATACGCACGTTCGCGGCGGCCATGCGCACTCGAGCTGGGCGCGCCGAGGTGAGCGCAAGAGCGCGGGTCATGGCCGCGGTCGCCGAACGCAGCACCTGATCACCTATCAGCTCGCCGGTACTTTCCAGCACGAGCCCCAGCGCCTCGTGTGCCTCTGCGCTTCGCGGGAAGGCTGCAACCCACGTGCGCGTTACCTGAAGCAGCACGCCGCGATTGCGGGCAATCGCCATCGACGGGTCGAACGCCGATACGCGACCGCTCGTGACGTCCTCCCAGGGGTGGGGGATGAAGGTGAGCGTATCGTGATGCAGCGACGCATAGGCGCCGAACCAGCTGGTATCCCCGTTTACCGCGTAGCCCTGCCTGATCACATTGGGTTCGGTATACAGGAGTCGCGCGAGCCGCTCGTAAGCGAGGCCGGTGAACGCCTGGTGGGCGGAGGGGATTATCTGAAGTGCCCTGGCATACGCCGCGATCGCTCGTTCCGCGCTGCCCCGGAAGCTCCAGCCAGAGGGACTCCCAGGATCGGGACGAACGAGTCGATCGAGCCGGTGGCATTCTCCCAGGCCATACCACGCAGCGAAATCGAGGGAGTCCCTGGCAGTCAGTGCGCCGAATGCGGCGCAGGCGTCGGGGTATCGCAGCTCGGCTATCGCCAGTAGCGCCTCGCTCAACGCCGCCTCTCGGGTACTCAACCCATGGCGAAGCGCCACGGCTCGCGAGGCCGCTCCTCGCCATTCCGCCTGCGGCCGCCCGCTCCATAGCGAAAGCTGAGCGAGCCAGAGATGAGCGTGGGGATAGTTCGGATCCTCACGCATGGCGGTCAGGAACTCCTGGCGCGCTTCCTCCAGCTGCCACAGTGAAAGCTGGCTATGAGCACGCTCGTATGCCCGCCAGGCAGCAAGCGAACGCGTGCCGGACGCCCCGGTCCCCGCAGCAGTGACGTCGGGTCGTCCCACCAGCAGCGAGTCGGCAAGCTCGGAGAACATGTCAACGGCATTCGACAGATCCGCTGCGATGCGCACGGTATGGGTCCGAATCGCTTCACCCGCCCGAGCATCGTAGAGCGTACCGCGGACGTGGATCGCGCCATCGAAGGCCCACATCTCGCCCCAGGCAGTCAGCCCTGCGCCCAGCACGCGCGCCAGTGCGAGGGTACCGCTCAGCGTCTCGAGGTCGTCCCCCGAGCGAGCTCTCGCATCCGCGACCCGGAGCTCGTTGACCAGTCGGAGGCCGTCCCAACGTCCCATCGCCTCGTAAAGAAGGATCTCGCTTTGATGTCCGGTGAGCGGCAGTTCCTGCCCTGGTTCGCGCTGCGTGAAGGCGAGCACCGCAAGCACGTCGGGATCGAGCGCCGGCGTCCGTGTCCGCGCGTCACGCAGCAGCATCCCCGCCAGGATGACAATTGGCAGGAATGCGATCGCCGCCACCCTCGCGGGTGTCCACCAGCCCGCCTTCGACATTACCGGCCGCTCGGCCGTCGCCGTCGCCGCGCGCAGTTCGCGCAGGAGTTCCTCTACGTTACCGTACCTGTCCGCCGGCACCCGCGCCAGCGCCCGGTTCACCACGGCATCAACCGCTCGCGGAACACTCTCTCGCGTCGCGCTTGGTGGCGGGGCCGGTCGGGTGAACCGGCGCGACATGACCACCTGGGCGTTAGGTCCGGTGAACGGAGGCTCGCCTACTAGCATCTCGTACAGCACCACTCCAAGGCTGTAGACGTCGCTGCGCGCGTCCACGCCATGCTCACCGCTCGCCTGCTCCGGGCTCATGTACGCCGGTGTACCCAGCGCCATCCCCGTTTCCGTGATGCGATCGCCCAGTGTTCGGGACAGCGCTCGGGCAATGCCGAAATCGCCAAGAAGGGCGTGGCCATCGGAGAGGAGGATGTTCTCCGGCTTTATGTCGCGATGCACCACATCGTGCGCGTGGGCGTAGACCAGCGCATCGGCCACTTCGCACGCGAGCCGGAGAGCATCGCCAACGGGGAGCTGACCCTCGCGGCCGAGCCGCTCCCGCAGCGACTCACCCTCTACGTACGGCATCACGAACCAGAGGAGACCGTCGGTCTCCCCGGAGTCGTAGAGCGGGAGGATGTGCGGATGCTGGAGCTGGGCGGAGACACGGATCTCGCGCAGGAATCGGGCGCGCTCCGCATCGGTGGCGTGGCCCGCGTCGAATACCTTGATCGCCACGCGGCGACCGTGACGAAGGTCGCGGGCGATGAACACGCGTGCCATGCCGCCGCGCCCCGCTTCCCCCTCGAACAGATAGCGGTCGGCGAGTGCGCTGCTCAGACGATCCAGGACATCCACCATACCGCGTTGGGCTCGAGTCGCGCCTCGGTTCGAAGGTAGGACGCGGTGCGCCGTGGCGAAAGGTAGACGGGCCGCTTGACCCCGGCATGTCGTCTGCACACCATGTCACGCATGAAACGCTTCACTTTGGAGCAGGCCAACCGAACGCTGCCTCTCGTTGGAAGGATAGTGCAGGACATCGTTGCGCACTACGCGCGATGGCGCGACCTGGTTCGCGAGTTCGAGCTGCATGCCGGGAACTCCAGTGTGGAGCGCCCGGTTCCGGAGGCCGAAGCGACGCAGCTCGAGCTCCAGCGGTTGGCTCGAGAGATCGACGGATTCCTCACCGAACTGCGGGAGATCGGCGTCGAGTTCAAGGGCTATGATCTTGGGCTGGTCGATTTCCCGTCAGAGATTGACGGACGGCTGATCTACCTGTGCTGGAAGCTGGGCGAACCGGCAGTCGAGTACTGGCACGAAACGGACACGGGATTCGCCGGACGCCAGCGTCTCGAGCCAAGCGGTGTAACGTGAGAAGACGCGCCAATCGCGTCCGCCATTATGATGCTCCTGATGGCACCCGTTGGGTGGTTCGCGGTCAATCACCCGGATCGAGTAACGTCATGGTGGTCTTCTCGCATCCCGACGGCAGCACGGCGCGGAAGGATCGCTATGCCTGGTACAATATTTCCGGTCCGGAGGCGCGCGACGTGACGGGACGCGTCGACCCGCGCGAGGTACTGGACGCCATCTCCGACGACGGCCTGGTGCTGCTTTTTCGCCGCTCGATGTTGATCGCCGCCGCGGATTCTCCCTTTGAAGCACCGGTAACGCACGGGTAAGGCGTAACGACAGGGCCAGCGGTGGGGGCCGAACGGCGAGGAGCCGCGAGTCAGGCGGGCAGTCCCCCGTTTGCCGGCTCCTCACGATACCCGACCTCCACTTCCATCCCATCCTTCGCAACGATGACGTTGGAGAAGATTTCTCGAGCCTGCTGCTGGAGGATCGAGGCGTCCCGAGAGTAGCGGGCTGACAAGTGGGTGAGGAGCAGGCGGCGCACACCGGAACGCGCCGCCACGGTGGCGGCCTCCCTGGCGGTCGAGTGGCCCGTCTCGACGGCGCGTTCGGCCTCCTCGTCGCCGAAGGTCGATTCATGGACGAGAGCGTCGGCGCCCTGCGCGATCTCGATCGTCGCATCGCAGGGGCGTGTGTCGCCGCTTATCACAATGAGTCGTCCGCTGCGTCTGGGACCCACCAGCTCTGACGGGTCGATCAACCGGCCGTCCTCCAACGTGACCGCAATGCCGCGGTGGAGCTGGCCCCACAGCGGCCCCTCTGGAATGCCCAGCTCGACGGCGCGCTCCGGATTGAAACGACCGCGCCGCTCCTCCTCCACGATCGCGAATCCCAGCGCCGGCGCGCCGCGGTGATCGGTTTGATAGGGCATGATCTGATATCCGGCACGCGCCAGTGGCTCGCCCGGCCGCAGCTCGTTCACCTCTACCGGGAACAGCACGCGGTCCACGCTGAACTCCGAGGCACGCCGCAGTACACGCGCGGCGCCGCGCGGCCCCCACAGTCGGATCGGGTGCTCGCGACCCTGGAGCGACATCGTCCGCAGCAGCCCGATTACTCCGATCACATGGTCGGCGTGGAAGTGGCTGAAGAAGATGTCGCTCAGGGAGAACGATGTACCGTAACGCATCATCTGTCGCTGCGTTCCTTCGCCGCAATCGAACAGGAGCGTCTCTCCCTCGCGCACCACCGCCATCGCGGTCACGTTGCGCTCCACCGTGGGACGCGCCGCCGATGTGCCGAGGAATCGAAGTGTGAGAGACATTCGTGCAATATACAGTGAAATGATCGGCGGGCTTTGTGCGATGGGCGCCGGACAGGCGGCGCTTGCTGTTCGTCGCTGATGCTGATGAGCTGAACAGCTGGTCGCCCGTCTTGCGTGCTGGCCTGTGCAACCGCTCCGGCGTCAACCGTATCTGCGAACGATCTCCTGATGGCGGTCCGGATCGATGTTGCGGCCGGTGATGATGACCGCGCTGGGTCCAGGAAGGGCGGCAAGATGACCGAACAGCAAGGCGGCAACGCCAACCGCGCCGGAGCCTTCGACGACGAGCCCCTCGTTTCTGTGAAGCCACGCCACGGCGCGAGCGGTTTCCTCCTCGCTAACCACGATCATGTCGTCCACGGCGAAGCGCGCCAGATCGAGAGCGTACGCGTCTGCCTCTCCGGCGAGTCCTTCGGCGATCGTCGGTTTGTGATCGGTGGGCATTGGATGGCCGGCAGCAAGGGCGCGGGCAAGCGCGTCGGTGTTGTCCGTCTGGACGCCGATGATCCGAACCGCGGGAGCAAGCGTGCGCGTCAAGCTGGCTATACCGGCGACGAGGCCGGCGCCACCCACAGGAACGATGATCGATGAGATCAGCGGCTGATCGAGAAGAACCTCTAGCGCCACCGTTCCCTGGCCGGCGATCAGCACTTCACCCTCGCATGGATGAATGAACGTGGTTCCATCGTCACGGGCCGCATCCTCGGCTCGCTGGCGCGCGTCATCGAAGTGCGCTCCATCGGCATGCACGCTGGCGCCGAGATCGGTGATCCCATCGCGCTTCACACGCGGCACAGACGATGGGACGTGGATGGTGGCGGGAACGCCAAACTTGCGCGCCGCGTGCGCCACACCCATACCGTGATTCCCAGCTGATGCCGCCACCACCCCGCGCCGCCGGACCTCGTCGGGAAGCGCGGCAAGCACGTTGTAGGCGCCGCGGATCTTGAAGGAGCCGGTGACCTGCTCGCATTCGAGTTTGAGGTAGACATGCTGGTCGGCCAGCGTGCTGAGGGCGTCGGAGCGTCGCAGCTCGGTTCGCCGCACGGTACCTTCGATCCGCTTCGCGGCGGTTAGCACGTCGATGGCTTGGAAGGTTGGCATGGCGGGAATCGTAGCGGGGACCTCCTGATCAGGGCAGTCCTGCTGTCGTCCTGGCGCAGCGAACTTGTTGGCTGGCCACCTCGATCGTTCTCGTTACCGACCGCCGCCACAGCCGTCTTACCATTGCTTTCGCGCTCGAAGCCTGCTATTGTTCATGAGCTGGACGGCGGCCCCGGCGGTTGACGGGGCCCTTTCGTTTGGCGCGAAAGCC
>CAYXRS010000171.1:0-6241 GCA_964467195.1 uncultured Gemmatimonadaceae bacterium | reverse complement strand
CGCGGTGCTGGGAGCAGCGCTGGCAGCTGCGTTCGTCGCGGCCGCCACCGCCCACGCGCGGGTGCGTCGGCGCGAGAGTCGATTCGCCGCGTTGCGCGAGGTGAACGAGGAAGGGCCGCACCGCGTGCACCGGGAGTGGAACGCCATCCCCGAGCGTGATGCGCTCGACGCCGACCTGGAGCATGCGTACGCTCGCGACCTCGACGTAGGTGGCCACGCATCTCTGTTCCGTCTTCTTGGGCCGGTGGGGACAGCCGCCGGTGTTCAGCGGCTGCGAGAGTGGCTGCTCGGCGCCGCACCCCCAGAGGTGATCATGGAGCGCCAGCCCGCCATTGCGGAGCTGGCCGAGCTGCACGAACTGCGCGATGCGCTCGCCGCGCAACGCCTGCTGCATCGCCGTACGACGGCGGCCGAAGTCGAGCGCTTCATCGAGTGGGCGGAGAGCCCGCCCGCGCTCACTGGTGTGCTGCCGGTGGTGCTGGCCTTGCTGCTTCCGCCGCTCGCCCTCGGTGCACTCTTGCTGCGTTTCAGCGGCGTCGTGACGGGTATGGTCTGGCTGTTTCCGCTGGCAGCGAATCTGGTGGTGCTCGCGCTTCTCGGCACTCGGCTTCGCGACACCATCGAACGGGCATCGGCGCGCGCGGGAGGCGGGCCGCTGCATCATGCCGTTTCGGCGTTCGAGCTCTTGGGAGAGGCTCGGCTGGAGGCGCCGCTGCTGCGGGAGCTTCGGCTTCAGCTCGAGGGTGACGGCCATAATGCCCTGCGCGAGGCACGCGCCCTCGAGCGCATCACGCACCTGGCTGAGGTTCGCTACTCGCCGATGCTGCACTTCGTGCTTCAGCTGTTGACGCTGTGGGATCTTCAGATAGTCGTGCGACTGGACCGGTGGCGTAGGCGGGCGGGTACGCAGGCACGCGACTGGCTCTGGGCGCTTGGTGATATCGAGGCCCTCGCCGCGCTGGCAACGCTGCGCCATGACAATCCCGAGTGGACATTCCCCGAATTGGCGGCGGGCGAAGCTCAGCTCGCCGCGCGCTCGCTCGGACATCCTCTCATCCCACTCACCACTCGTGTCGGGAACGACGTGACGCTCGGGCCGCCCGGGACCTTTTTGCTGGTCACCGGCTCCAACATGTCGGGAAAGAGCACACTGCTGCGAGCGATCGGGCTCAATGTGGTGCTTGCCCAGGCGGGTGCCCCTGTCTGTGCGACGTCGATGCGTCTCACGCCGATTCGCGTTCACACCAGCATGCGAATACAGGATTCGCTGGAACAGGGAGTCTCGTTCTTCATGGCCGAGCTTCTGCGACTGCGCGCGGTAGTGGACGCGGCCCGCGTCGGGCTCGAACCCGGTATGCCTCCCCTGCTCTATCTGCTGGACGAGATCCTTCAGGGAACCAACACCGCCGAACGACAGGTAGCGGCGCGGCGCATCATCCGCGAGCTGCTGTCGCTACCCGCAATCGGAGCCGTGACGTCGCACGATCTGTCTCTTGCGGACAGCGAAGAGCTCCGGCGGGCGGGCGCGCCCGTGCACTTCACCGAGACCGTGCTGCGTGAGGACGGCGTACCGCGCATGACATTCGACTACCGACTCCGACACGGACTCGCATCGTCCGTCAACGCACTCACGCTCATGGAGATGATCGGCCTTGCTCCGTTCGAGGAGGGGTGAGACGGGGCCGGAGTTGCTCGGCGGTGCGTCAACTGAGAAGAGACAGCCATTTGCCACCAGCTGGCAGCTGACCGCTCGCCTTCTCCGTTGACGTGACCAGGGTCCCCGACGCGAGGCCTTACCGAGCCGACGACCCACGCACTCCCCCCCCCGCCCCCTGCAGCTCCACCAGCAGCTTCAGGTAGCTCTCATGGCGCGCGGCGCTCACTTCGCCGGCGCCGACTGCTGCGTGGATCGCGCATCCGGGCTCGGCCCGGTGCCGACAGTCGGCGAAGCGGCAACTGCCACGGTACTCGCGAAACTCCGGGAAGCAGTGATCGAGGTCGCTGGGATCCAGGTTCCATACGCCCACCTCACGCAAACCAGGCGTGTCCAGTACGAATCCGCCATCCGGGAGCGGATGCATGTCGGCACCGACGGTTGTGTGGCGCCCCTTGTTCACTGCGCTGCTGACCTCTCCCACGCGAAGATCGAGTCCCTCGTACATGGCGTTGAGAAGCGACGACTTGCCTACACCGGATGGGCCGGTGAGCGCGCTCGTCCGACCATGGAGCGCCTCGCGCAACTCGGTCAGCCCGGCGCCGGTTCGCGCGCTGGTGATATGAAGCGGATAGCCGGCGCGCTCGTGATCGACGAAGATCGCCCGCACTGCCGCTTCGCCGGCGAGGTCGACCTTATTGACCACGATACGCGCCGCAATGTCGTTGGCCTCGGCGATGACCAGAAAGCGGTCCAGCATCCTCGGATGCGGCTGCGGATGGACCGCTGCGAAAACGGCGACGACCTGATCCACGTTCGCCGCCACCACGCGCTCCCCAAAGGCGCCTCCGGGGGCGCGACGGGCGAGCCGAGACCGCCGCGGCAGAATTTCAGCGATCGCCAACGCGTCGCCGGACGAATCACGTTCCAGAATCACCTCGTCGCCTACCGCCAGCTTGATGGCTTCTGCCTGCTTGAGCCGGCCGCGCAGCGAGACCTCGCGCACTTCGCCGCTCTCCATCAGCACACGCCACCCTCCGCCCGCGCTGCGGAGAACGTGTGCCCGCACAGTGCTGTCAGTCATGTTGCGCCGCCACCGGCCGCGTCATCGCCCATGGATTCCCACCATGGCCGCGACGGCCTCGACTTACTTTTGATCAAGCCATCCAGGACATTCTTCACGGCATCAAGTGAGAACGCGCCCAACAGGTCACGCGCTTTCGCTTCCGAGCCACCCCAGGTCAGAAACGGCGACTCGATATGCCCAGCCGGATGTGGCTCACCTGGCGTCCATCGCACGAACAGAAGAAAGGCGCCCCACGGCCGGTCGCTCTCTCCCGTCTGATCCACCTCGATGGCGACGCTGTATGATGCGCCATCCGCTCCCTCGAACGCCGCCGGCCGATCGTGCACAGCCATGTAACCGGCGATCGTGCTCTCGTCGCCCTTGGAGTGATCGGGAGGCAGGAAGCGACCCATTCGCAGGTCAGCGACGGCCTGAGACCAGCTCGCGCATGACGTTGCCAGTCATGAACGCCACGTTCGCCGGCCGTTCCGCCAGCCGGCGCATAAGGTACGGGTACCACTCCGTTCCGAACGGGACGTACACGCGCATCCGCCAGCCGTCCCGAACGAGCCGATCCTGAAGATCGCGACGCACACCATACAGCATCTGGAACTCGAATCGTTCCGGACCGACCCCATGCGCGCGCGCGAATCGGATCGCCTCGCGGATGATCGCCTCGTCGTGGGTGGCGATGCCCGGATAGTTGCCGTGCAACATCAGCAGATGCATGCAGCGGATGAAGCTCGCGTCAACATCCCGCTTGTCGGGATAGGCCACGGTGGCCGGCTCACGGTACGCTCCCTTGCAGAGTCGTACGCGGCAGCGCAATGCGTTTGCATGCTCGACGTCCGCCTGGGTCCGGTACAGATAGCTCTGAAGCACCACACCCACCTGCTCACGAAACGACGGGTAGAACCTGTTCTCGAACAGGCGCAGCGTACAGTCGGTGTACGCCGAACTCTCCATGTCGATTCGCACGAAGGTGCCAAGCTCGCGCGCCCGCTCGAGGATCGTCTGCATGATCTGCACGCAGAGTTCCTCGGAGAGATCGACACCCATCGATGTGAGCTTGACCGAGACGTTCGCATCAAGCCCCTCAACGGCGATCCGGTCCAGCACACGCACGTACTCGGCGCCGGAAGCATGTGCCTCCGGCTCGCTGGTCACGCTCTCGCCGAGCAGGTCGAGCGAGGCCGTTATACCGCGGGCGTTGAGCTGTCGAACTGCCGGCACTGCCTCATCCAGCGTCTGGCCGGCAACGAATCGGGAAGCAAACCGTTTAGCGAAACCGTTGCGGCTGACGAAGTCGAATATGTGGTGCTGATTGGACAGATACAGCAACGTGCGTCGCAGCATGCGGCAAGTTGACGATTGAAAATGAAACGAGCGGCGCACCAATCGGTGCGCCGCTCGAAACATAGCCACACCGGGCTACGCGCGCCCAGCACTGACGGCTGCGAGACGTTTCGGTCAGCCCCCCCGGCGTGTGCGCTGCGGCTGCCGTCCGCGTGGCAGAGACACGGGCCGCGAGCCACGGTCGTCGGCAATACCGCCGCGAACCACGCCAACCCCACGGCCCGCTGGCGGTTGGACAATGCGCGGACCCGTCAACTCTCGCTGCAGATCGACATCTGCGGCTCGTGCCAGGAGTCGCGCTCTCACGCGCTCAAGCGCCGCATCGCTGGGCAGTCCCCGATCCAGCAGCTCGGACAAGACGAGAAGCGGTACGGCCAGAGATCGCCCCGTAGCGGCAGATCGCGCAACCTCGGCGATCTCGCTGCCCTTCACGCCGCGCTGCATCGCCTCGACACCGGCCGCTATTTCGTCACTCGCCGGCTCCGCGCCACGGGCGTCCCTGATGACGGCTCGTGCATTTGACAGCAGCTCGAGACGGCGCTCAACACGCGCTATCACCGCTCCGGCGGGAGCGCCCTTTGCCGTCAACTCGAGCGCCATGTTCTCGAGCACGTCTGCCGGCAGGCCACGGGCGCGCGCGGACTCCACCGATGCGTGCACTCGTCCTGCCTCGGTTGTCGGGAGACGCTCGCCGAGTCGGTCTACGAAACTGCGTGTGGGTTCCTGGGCGCCCAGGGAACCCGAGGCAAGCAGCAGCGTCGCTGCAAGCCAGAGGGATCGCATTTGTCGGGCATCCTCACGAGTTGATGGGCGACGTTGCCCGTCGCTCATTTACACCCCTCCGGTACCGCTCACGTCACATCAAGGGAGGTGCAGCACCGCTACGACGCCACTAAACTCATCTTGCAGGGCCGTAACTCCAGGAGGAACTCCCCAGTCGCCGCCATCTACGCGAATGTTGAAGCGGTGCGTACCGGCTGCTATGGGAAGGCTGATGCGCCAGCGATCCGCACCCGCGGGCTGAAGCGGGGCCGCTTCCCAGCCAGTGAAGTCGCCCATGAGCTCGACCGTCCGCGCCGATGGCGCGACCACGACAATGGTGCGTAGTCCATTGCGCGGCGGTGTGATCTCGAATCCCGACGCGACGGGCCGCGCCACGACAGGAGGTGTAGCGGGCTGAGATCCGCGTAACTCCACGCGTCGCGCCGAGGGACGCAACGCGAACCGGAGCGAAAGCGACACGTAATCACCACCCGGGAGCGATTGCGCCGGATCAGACGCATAGCTGCCGCCACTCCCGACCAGCGCTACATGCGGCGTAAGCCAGTATGCGGCGGTGGCAGCACCCCACTGCCTCGACCCCAGCGTATCACTGGTGCGAGCACCGGCACCCAGCAGCAGCTCGAAAGATCCGTGCGCCCACCGAAGCGCGCCTTCTGCATCCGTGTATCGGACGCCGCCCTGCACTTCAGCGGGCGACACCCAGGCACTGACGGTGAGCGCACTTCGCTGCACCCAGACACCGAGTTCACCTTTCCCCAGGCGGCGCGTGACGATGGCGTTGTTCGCGGCACCCCCCGAGCCCCCGATCCACGCCCCCTGGCCCTCACCTACCCAGTGCAGTCTGGCGTCGCCCAACAGCCGCGAGGTCGTCGTTCCCTGACCGAACGTACCACCCTCTGCAGCGCCGCCAGCGGAGAGGTGCAGCCGTTTCCAGGAGCCCGCGAATACCGAGCCCGCCACGATCCCTTGAAGCGCGTCTCTGCCACCCTCGAACCGGGACAGCGTGGCGGCTGTCATGACCACGCCGCGTGCGTGCTCGTAGGTAAGCGCGGGCGTCAGGCTCATCACCGAGCTTGCTTCCGTTCCGGCGTAGCGAACACGCACCGCGCCGGCGTCCACCGTGGTCGCGAGCTGGCCCGCCAGGTGAGCGGGGGGTAACGCCGCAAACGCGGCGACGACTGCAAACAACACGGCACGCACGCGGCGTAGCTCCCGTTCAGGGGTTCCTGTTGGGTGGCCCCTTACTCGGCGGGTTCCCGGAGGGCGGACCCTTCCCCGGCGGTTGCCCCGCCGGCGCTCCCTTGCCCGGTGGTCCCGCCGGCGCTCCCTTGCCCGGTGGTGCCGCGCCCTTACCCGGTGGTGGTCCGGCTGGTGTGCCCGGC
>CAYXRS010000170.1:0-6352 GCA_964467195.1 uncultured Gemmatimonadaceae bacterium | reverse complement strand
AGTACGGCATGCAGAGCTTCGACCAGTCCATCATGCAGTGGTACTCGCGCGGCGCCATCTCGTACGAGAACGCGATGTTCTTCGCCACCAACCCGAGCGAGTTCGCGTTGCGGGCGCAGGGTGTGGAAGGCACGAGCGATACGAGCTGGAGCGAGTTCGAGCGGGATGGCGAGGGCTGACGCGCCACTCCGTTGCGTCGCATCCCGTAATGTTCACGAAAGTACTGATCGCCAACCGCGGCGAAATAGCGCTTCGGGTGATACGCGCCTGCCGCGAACTGGGCATCCAGACCGTCGCGGTCTACTCGGAGGCTGACCGGGAATCGCTGCACGTGCGGTTCGCGGATGATGACGTTTGCATCGGACCGGCACCTGCTCGCGAGTCGTACCTTCGGATTCCGCGGCTGATTGCCGCAGCCGAGATCACCGGTGCCGATGCAATTCATCCGGGATACGGCTTTCTGGCCGAGAACGCGGAGTTCGCCGAGAACTGTGCGGCCGCTGGAATCACGTTCATAGGACCCACTGCCGAGCAGATCCGGACGATGGGCGACAAGGCCATGGCTCGAAAGACCATGGTCGACGTGGGGCTGCCAGTGGTCCCTGGCACACCGGGCCCAGTGGAAGACTCTGACGAGGCGCTCGGGTTCGCCCGGGAGCTCGGGTTCCCGGTGATCATCAAGGCTGCCGCCGGCGGCGGTGGAAAGGGGATGCGCGTTGCCGTCGATCCTGAGGACTTTGCGCGCGCCTTTCAGCTCGCTCGCTCCGAAGCGCTGTCGGCATTCGGCAGCGGCGACGTGTATGTGGAGAAGTACCTGGCGCGGCCTCGACACATCGAGTTCCAGATTCTGGGAGACAAGCACGGCAACGTCATCCATCTCGGAGAGCGTGACTGTTCGGTGCAGCGGCGCCACCAGAAGCTGATTGAAGAGGCGCCAAGCCCTGCCCTCACCCCCGAGCTTCGTGAGCGGATGGGCGATGCCGCGGTTCGGGGAGCCAAGGCGATCGATTACGTTGGCGCGGGCACCATCGAGATGCTGCTCGACAGCGACGGCTCCTTCTACTTCATGGAGATGAACACGCGCATTCAGGTTGAGCATCCGGTCACCGAAATGCTCACCGGGGTGGATCTGGTAAAGGAGCAGATCCGTGTTGCTGCCGGGGCACCGCTGTCGGTGCGCGAGCTTCCTGTGCTTCGCGGGCACGTGATCGAGTGCCGGGTCAACGCCGAGGATCCATCGCGCAACTTCCAGCCATCGCCCGGCAGAATCGATACGTTTCATCCGCCGGGCGGGCCTGGTGTGCGCGTCGATACTCACGTCTACGCCGGATATACCGTACCTCCCTACTACGATTCGTTGCTGGCCAAGCTGATCTGTCAGGGTCGCGATCGGCAGGAGGCTTTGCGACGGATGCAGATGGCCCTGGAGGGTTTCATCATCGAGGGCGTGAAGACCACGATCCCATTTCTCGGTCGGGTAATGGCCAATCCCCGCTTCCAAGCGGGGGAGGTGGACACCAAGTTCCTGGAGCGCGAGAGCGATCTCTTGCGGGAGCAGTAATGCGGTTGGACGTACTGTTTGGACCGAACAATCTTCCGGCTGGTCTCATCACCGGCCGGGTGGTGGCCGTGATCGACGTGCTGAGGGCATCGACTACCATTGCCGTAGCACTATCCAATGGCGCCCGCACCGTCATCCCCGTGGACAGCTCGGATGAGGCGATCATGCGAGCGAAAGCGTTCGACCGGTCCGAGGTGAAGCTGGCGGGCGAGCGGAAGATGCTGCCGATCCCCGGCTTCGACCTCGGTAATTCACCCGCCGAGTTCACGCGGGACAGCGTCGACGGAAAAACGGTGCTGCTTACCACCACCAACGGCACGGCAACGCTGGTGGCCGTGCAGGGGGCCCATGACGTCGTCGTCGCGACCTACGTGAACTTCGCGCCGATAGCGGCCCTCTTGCGCGCGGCACTGCGTGGCGGAACCGACGTCAGCATCATCTGCGCGGGCAGAGAGCGGCAGTTCTCGCTCGAGGATGCGGCCTGCGCTGGCCGCTTCGCACGGCACATCATGCAGGGTCTCGAGAATGTCATCGTCAATGACGGCGCGACCGGGTGCATGCTGCTGGAGAAGCCCTATGGTGATCGAATCGATCAGCTGTTCGAGGACGCCGAGCACGGACAGGCGCTGGTCGCGGCCGGCTTCGCCCACGATCTCGAGCTCTGTGCGGCGCTGGATTCCTATCCGGTGGTGCCCGTGTACCGAGACCGGCAGATTACGCGGCTCGGAACGGATCGGGGGAACTGAATGCTGCAGACTTCGGTGGTTCGTCGCGAACTGACGGGAGTTGTTCTGACTCTCCTCGCGCTGTTCATACTTGCCACCTTCGCCAGCGGCTGGGGCGCGCCCATTGGTACGGAGTGCAGCAAGGCCGGCGGATTCACGGGACCGGTGGGTTCCTGTCTGAGAACGGGGCTGGTTGCGTTCCTGGGCATTCCGGCAACGCTCCTGGTGCCTGTTACGCTGGTGCTGCTGGCACTGCGGCTTTTCGGTCGAGCGCCCTTTGCCACTGGGCGCCGATGGATGGCCTTCGCCGCAGGGCTAATTCTGCTCCTCCCCATCGCCCTCGGCATTGCCAGCGGCATCGTGCGAGGCGAGGATCCGCCTCTTGCCGTCGGCCTGTGGGGCGCCTTCTTCGGCTACCACATCCGCGACTGGGTGGGGCCGCTGGGAGCATGGATCGTCGTGCTGCTCGCCTTTAGCGTGCTCACCGTCACTACGCTCGCCTGGAATCCGATCCGCGTCCTCATTGGATCGGATGGTGGTACTGACCAACCATCGCCGAACCCGAATACCGACTCCGGAAGTGGCAAACGACGGCGTCGGCGCGCGGATGAGGATGACTCGCGGGCTGCTTCGCACCTCGAGCCATCGCCGGAGGAGATGCCGGCGCTGGATGCATCCCTCATGACGTCGGCGTCGGATCAGCCTGTGTCCGAGCCAATCGCGGAGCGGTCGAGGCGACTGGGTGAACGCAAGGGAAAGGGTGCGGCCGTGGCCGAGCGTGCCGAGGCCATTGCCGCGCAGCTCGAAGCCAACCTGACACCCGATGCCGGCACCGAGGAGCTTCCGCCACCGGAGCTGCTCACGCCGACTCCCCTGCGCAACACCGAGCTCGACCGGCGCGAGCTCGACGCCATGGGCGTGAAGCTGAAGGAAGCGCTTCGCACCTTCCGGGTGGAAGCGGAGATCGTTGGCCGAACGACAGGCCCCGTGGTCACGCAGTTCGAGGTAGAGCCCGCGCCGGGCGTGAAGGTGCGGCAGATCGCGAATCTCGCGAACGATCTCGCCCTGGCCATGCGTGCCGCAAGCATCCGCATTGTCGCGCCCATTCCGGGACGCGGTGCCGTTGGAGTGGAAGTACCGAACCCCACCCCCGAAATCGTGGGATTTCGCGAGCTGATCGAAGCGCGCGAGTTCCAGAACCTGCGCGCCGCCCTGCCTATTGCGCTCGGCAAGGACCTGGAAGGTCGACCCGTCATCGCTGATCTGGCGAAGATGCCGCATCTGCTGATCGCGGGCGCGACGGGTTCAGGGAAGTCGGTGTGCGTCAACACGCTCATCACCAGTCTCGTCTACCGGCACACACCGCAGACGCTGCGCTTTCTCATGGTGGACCCGAAGATGGTGGAGCTATCGGTGTACAACGCGCTCCCACATCTTCGCCACAAGGTGATCACCGATAATCACGATGCCGCCGCCGTGCTCAAGTGGGCGGTGCTCGAGATGCAGGAGCGGTACGAGCTGCTGGCGGCGAACGGCAGCCGCAACGTGCAGGACTTCAACCGTCGTGTGCAGAGTGGAGCGTCTCTGCAGATGCCCCGGAACAAGGACATTGCGTTCGAGGATCTCACCTACAAGGGGGGCGTCCTTCCCTATATCGTCGTCGTGATCGACGAGCTGGCGGATCTGATCATGACCGTGCAGGGTGAGGTGGAAACACCACTGGCGCTGCTCGCCCAGAAGGCACGGGCCATCGGCATTCACCTCATTCTGGCGACGCAGCGACCCAGCGTGAACGTCATCACCGGGCTAATCAAGGCGAACTTCCCGAGCCGAATCGCCTTTCGCGTGGCGTCGCAGGTGGACAGCCGGACGATCATAGACGGTGTGGGCGCGGAAGCGCTGTTGGGCAATGGAGACATGCTGTTCATCCCCCCGGGTAAGTCGGAGCCATGGCGGCTGCAGGGTGCGTTCATCCCGAGTGAGGATACCGAACGGCTGACGCGCTGGTACGAGGAACAGCGCGACCGGCGTCGGCGTACTTTCGAGGCGCAGGGGCTCATTCCGGAAGAGCCGCTTGCCGCCGAATCGGATATTCTGGAGGAGATCCGCCGTCGCGAACGTGAAGACGGCGCCGCCGTTGGCGAGGAGACGCAGCCGGGTGATCGTGACAAGCTGTTCCGTGAAGCTGCGGAGACTGTGATTCAGCACCAGCAGGGAAGCACGTCGCTGCTTCAGCGTCGTCTGAAAGTCGGATATGGACGCGCCGCCAGAATCATTGATCAGCTGCACGACGCTGGCGTGCTCGGTCCTCCCGATGGTTCGAAGCCGCGGGACGTGCTTGTGGGTCTGGAGGATCTCGACCGGATCTGTGGACGGTAAGTCTTGCGTGCTCGAAACCGCGAGCCGCAGCTGCGCGTAGGGAATGGCTCCCACACCTCGCAGGGAGGTCGATCCTGATGGAGTACATGTTCGCGGTATTCATTTTCGTGACAGTACTTACAGTCATCACGTCGATCACCAGGATCATTACGAAGGCGATCGAGAAGCGGAGCAGTGTATCGCCCAAGGCGCTGGCGGGAGTAGAGGAGCGGCTTGCCCGGATCGAACAGGCGGTCGAATCGATCGCCATCGAGGTTGAGCGGGTGTCGGAAGGTCAGCGCTTCACCACGCGCCTTCTGTCGGAGAAGTCGGGGGCGCCACGCCCCTAGCGCCGCATTCGGGTCGCGACTGTGGCCCGTAGTCGGTAAGCGGGCGGCTCGGCGGCGCGGGTTCTTGGCATGGCGCCAACCCGATTTGGTTCCGGCAGCGGTCTCCACTTCCGACAGCGCCACCGCCGCGACCTCCCTCCGTCATGCACCGACCTCCGCCGGGAAATGCTGGAGCTCTTGGCCGCCGCCTGACCGAGGCCGCGACGACAGCTGCCTTCCGCGCCAGCGAGCGGTGAAACGATGGCGGTCCTGCAACGCAAGCTCCTATCCTCCCCTCCGTGCCGAACGTGGGACAGGAGCTGGGCCTCCTCGGGGAGCGTATCGCTGAGCGCTGGCTTCGCGACAGGGGTTGGCGGTTGCGCGCGAGACGTTTCCGCAATGGTCACCGAGACATCGATCTGGTAGCGGAGCGGGGCGGCGTAGTGGCCTTCGTCGAGGTCAAAGCTCGTCGAAGCCACCGCTTCGGGGATCCGGTAGAATCGGTCAACTGGCGAAAACAGCGTGAGTTACGTCGCTCCGCCCAAGTCTGGATCGACCGTTTCGGCCGGCTCGGAACCAGCTATCGGTTTGATGTCATCGGAGTACTCATCGATGATGGTCGAGTACGCGTCCGGCACATCGAGAATGCGTTTTCCACACCGTGGAGCCCTTGACCGGTTCGCCCTGGTTTCGCATTTTGTTCGGGACTGGGAATCACCCGGAAAAGCCGTAGATTAGCCTCCACGGCCAGAGCAGTCCCACGACAACCACGGCGGATCACACATGGCTGTCCCGAACGTCCAAGAGGATCGCAAAAAAGCGCTGACTCTGGCCATCGCGCAGATAGAGAAGAGCTGCGGGAAGGGTTCCATCATGAAGATGGGCGCGGATTCCCGCGTGCGCGTCGAATCGATCCCAACCGGCGCGATCAACCTCGATGCCGCAATAGGCGTCGGCGGCATCCCGCGTGGGCGCGTCACCGAAGTCTACGGTCCAGAATCGAGCGGGAAGACCACACTCTGCCTGCATGTAGTCGCCAATGCGCAGCGGTCGGGCGGCGTTGCCGCGTACATCGATGCGGAGCACGCGCTCGACGTGGAGTATGCCACCAAGCTCGGCGTTGACGTAGAGAATCTCCTCGTCTCGCAACCCGACACGGGTGAGCAGGCGCTCGAGATCTGCGAGATCCTCGTGCGTTCCGGCGCGGTGGACATCGTCGTGATCGACTCGGTCGCTGCGCTCGTGCCCAAGGCGGAGATCGAGGGGGAGATGGGAGACTCACACGTTGGTCTTCAGGCCCGGCTCATGAGTCAGGCACTCCGGAAGCTCACCGGCGCCATCGCCCGCTCAAAGACGTCCGTCATCTTCATCAATCAGCT
>CAYXRS010000169.1:0-6397 GCA_964467195.1 uncultured Gemmatimonadaceae bacterium | reverse complement strand
ACGCGACCTGCGCCGGCGTTCGCGCGTCCCGCTGCTGATCGGCGCCGACCTCGAGCGTGGTGCCGGGCAGCAATTCGCCGGAGCCACCGGGCTTCCTCCGCTCGCCGCACTGGGGTGGCTTGACGACGAGGAAGCCGTCAGACGCGCGGCCCGGCTCACGGCGCGCGAGGCGCGCACGCTGGGCGTCAACTGGGACTACGCCCCCGTGTGCGACCTGGATGTCGTGCCCGAGAACCCGATCGTCGGCTCCCGTTCCTTCGGCGGCGATGCAAAGAAGGTGGCTCGCTTCGCGAAGGAGTGGATCTCCGCGTGCCAGGCAGAGGGCGTGCTCGCCTGCGCCAAACACTTTCCCGGACACGGCCGCACGCTCGTCGACTCGCACGTGGCGCTGCCGGTCGTGGATGCGTCGCGTAAAACGCTCCTTCAGTCCGACATCGTGCCTTTCCGCGCGGCAATCGAGGCGGGTGTGGCCTCGATAATGACGGCGCACGTGGCGTACCCCGATCTGGATGCCAGCGGCGCGCCGGCTACGCTCTCGCGCGACATCGTGCAGTGGCTGCTGCGCCAGCAGCTTCGATTCGATGCGCTCGTCGTGAGCGATGCAATGATCATGGAAGGACTCACCGGCGGACGGGATGAGGGAGACGTTGCAGTGCAGGCCGTGACCGCCGGCTGCGACCTGCTGCTCTACCCGCAGGATCTCGAGCGCGTCGCGGCAGCGCTGCGCGAGGCGGTGGACGATCTCATGCTCGATGCCGAGCTGGTGCGTCAGGCAGCAAGGCGACGCCTGAAGTGGGCTCAGTGGGCGTCACCGCCCAACGAATACCGCAAGCCTGCGGCTACGGACGTCGTCTGGGGCGCGCAGCTCGCCGAACGCGTGGTGCACCTGCTGCGCGGCGAGATGCCCGCGCTCGAACGACAGATCAGCCTGCTGGTTATCGATGACGATGCAGGCGGCCCCTATCCCGCTCCCTCACGCGACCCGTTCATAGCCGAGCTGCGCAGCGAGGGAGTGCAGGCTGTGCCCGTCACCCCAGCGGTGGTGGGCCCGGGTCCGCTGATTATCGCCCTCTACGGTGATGTACGTGGCTGGAAGAGGTTCGTGGGATATTCGGAGAGCGCGCGAAAAACTGTCACCCGCGCATGCGAGGGGCGTGAAGCCACGATAGTCGCGTTCGGCCACCCCCGCTTTGCCGACCAGCTTCCACCCAAGGCCACGGTGCTCACTGCCTGGTGCGGCGATCGCGCCATGCAGGAGGCCGCCGCCAGGGTACTCGTGCGTAACGGCAGGTGAGGCCACTCGATTGGGCGGTGGTGGGCGTCTACATGACGCTCACTGTCGCGCTGGGGCTCTGGCTGTCGCGCCGGGCCTCACGCTCAATCGAGGACTTCTTTGTCGGCGGCCGAACCATCCCCTGGTGGCTGGCCGGTGCCTCCATGGCCGCCACGACCTTCAACGTCGACACTCCACTCTACGTGAGCGGCGTCGTCATGGGCCGCGGCATCGCCGGCAACTGGGAGTGGTGGTCGTTCGTGGGCGCGCACGTGGCGATGATCTATCTGCTCTCCCGCCTCTGGCGGCGTGCCGGCGTGATGACCGACATGGAGTTGATCGAGTTGCGCTACGGCGGCCAGCCGGCGGCCTGGCTGCGCGGCGTGCGCGCGTTCGTCTTCGCGGTGCCGATCAACGCTGTCGTCATCTCGTACGGCATGCTGGCAATGCGCAAGCTGGTCGATGCCCTGGGCTTGTGGGAGCAGTTCGGCCTGGTGGGCGACGACCAGCGCCTGTGGACGGTGGTCGTGATCGCGGCAATCGTCCTCCTGTACGCCGCCTTCGCCGGCCTGTGGGGAGTAGTGACGACGGACTTCTTTCAGCTGATCCTCGCGCTGGTGGGCGCGCTGGTGATCGCCGGCTACGCGGTCTCCGAGATCGGTGGGCTGAGTGTCCTTCCCGCCCGCCTTACGGAGGCGGGGTACGCCGAGCACATGCGGTTCGTACCGACCTGGGGGAGTGTGCTGCTCCCCATCCCCACTTTTCTCGCCTACATCACCATTCAATGGTGGGCGTTCCGCAACGCCGACGGGGGCGGTGTCTTCGTGCAACGCCTCGCATCGGTAAGAGAGGAGCGTGACGCCGAGCGGGCGGCGTGGCTCTTCAACATCATCCATTACGTGGTTCGCGCCTGGCCATGGATCATCGTTGCGCTGATCGCGCTGGTGGTCTTGCCGGATCTGGCGGATCCCGAAGTCGCCTATCCAACGCTGATGCGCCGCTATCTGCCGGTGGGATTGCTCGGCCTGGTGTTCGCCAGTCTGCTTGCCGCGTTCATGTCGACCGTCTCGTCGCAGGTGAACTGGGGGGCGAGCTACCTGGTCAATGACATCTACCGGCGCTTCGTCGTGCGCGATGCCACCGAGCGCCACCTGGTGCTCGCCGGACGCGTGGCGTCGCTGCTCATCACGGCCGCCGCCGCCTATGTGGCCTTCCACCAGGAGAGCATCACCGAAGTCTTCCGCTTCGTGATAGTGCTTGGAGTGGGAATGGGTGCGGTGCTCCTCCTGCGCTGGTTCTGGTGGCGCATCAATGCGTGGGCGGAGATCACCGCGCTACTCGGCGGCGTGGTGGTTACGCTGCTCGGTTATGCCATCCCGGCACTTCGTGGACTCGAATTCGGCGTAAGGCAGCTGACATCGGCCGCCATCGTCACGGCGCTGTGGGTGGCCGTCATGTACCTCACCCCGCCGGAGCGACCGGACACGCTCGCCCGCTTCTTCGAGCGCGCCAGGCCGGGCGGCGCCTGGGATCGTGTGCGCGCTGCCACCGGTCTGACGTCGCGCCAGAACCTGCGCGACGACCTGCTTCGCACCGCCGCGGGTATCGCTGCACTGCTCGGCGCGAACTTCACCATAGGCGGCATGCTGCTTCAGCAGTGGGAAGTCGCACTGCTGAGCGCGCTGATCGGGATGATGGGCGTGGGTGTCCTGTTGCGGGCCAGGCCTTAATCGCCCAGCAACTCCGCCACCAGATCGCTGGGCACAGCGTACACGATTCTCCCGCCGCTCTCTCTCGCGCCGCCATAAACTACTCCGATCACCAGCCCGTTGGCGTTGAACACGGGGCTGCCGCTCGATCCCTCGCCGGCGAACGCGTCGATCTGGAGCACGTCCGAAAGCGCCTTGCTGAGCGTGCCCGCGCCGAGTGTGTAGCGCGCGGTGAACGTGCTTCCACTTCCCGCTTCCATTGGCGTGTCCGTGCCGAGGGGATATCCGATGATCGCAACGGGTGAGCCCACGCGGGCGGCGGATCCGGTGCGCGAGATCCCCGCAACAACGGGGAACGGTCCCGGCACGTCCACCCGAAGGAGCGCCACGTCGCCCTTCTCGCTGAGCCGTACGACGCGCGCTGGCAGCCAGTGCGGAGTGTCGCTGAAGATCACGGCAACGCGGCGCGGTCGCCGGCTCTCGGCGGTGTTCACGAGATGCCGATTGGTGACGATCAGCCCGTCGCTCGTGACCGAGAAGCCGCTACCCGTCACCGTGCGGCCGCTGGCGTCCTCCACCGCTATCAGCACCACCGCGCGGCCGCTCTGTTCGGCGATCGCCGAGTAATCGAGCCGTGACAGCGTGGCCAGCGAGCGCTGCCGCAGTTCGGCCCGGTCGAGCCGTCCGCTGAGCGCATCCACTCCACCGCTCGCGCCGCTCGCGCTCACACGACGCAACTCGCCGCGCAGCGACCGGCTTTCCTCACGCGCGGCGCGCAGCGCCGAGTCCAGGCCCTGCACTTGACCAGCCATGACTGACATGTCATCGCCATAGCGCGCGATCAGGCTGTCGGTGCGCCGGGTGAGCTCGAGAAGCTGCAGTTCTCGCTCGGCCGCGCCCGACCGTCCCAGCAGATACGCGGCCGCCGCCACCGCAACGATCAACATCGCCATGCTCACCGGGAGGAAGCGCGACGCAAAGTCGCGCCGTGATCCAATCGTGGCTTCGCCGGGCGTCCGTGGGCGGCGCCGTGCAGGCACCGGCTCGGTGAGCGGCAGCGCCTCCGTGTCGACAGGCAGCAACCGGACGGACAACATGGGGCCCTTGCTGCCCAGCGAGATCACGTCGTCGTCACGCAGCGGCGTTGGTCGGTCGATGCGGCGGCCGTTCAGAAAGGTGCCGTTGGTGCTCCCCAGGTCCTCCAGCAGCGCGCCCTCTCCTTCCAGCCGGATGCAGGCGTGTCGCAGCGAGACATCGAGGTCGCGGTGTGGGTCGAAGTGGAGATCGCACTCCGGATGCCGGCCGAGCGAGACCAGCGGGCCCTCGAAGCGCTGGCGGTGAGTGACTCTCCCCCTGCCACCATGGGCGGAGCCGTCCAGCAGCTCTATCTCGATCATCGCGTCGATCAGGGAAGGCGCGCTACGGAGGTAGCTGGCTCACCTGCCGGGTGGGAATCACGATTCTCGCGGAAGTGGCGCAGGGCGAAGAGCATGAGCGCCGCCAGCAGCGTGAGCCCCACCGCCAGGGCGAGCGCGCGGTTCGCGCCAGCCGTCGAGCGTGTCTCGGGCATGGCGGCCACGTAGGCCGGCGTCGCCGAATTGGTCCCGCCCGATTGGGAGTGGCGATCGACGAAGGCGGGATGAGGAACCACAGGCGTGTGCTCGAACCGCCGAGGCGACATCAAAGGCACGCTCTCATCCTGCTCTCCGTTGCCGGGGAATTCAGCGTGCCCCACGCGATCGCCGGCCTGCACCTCATCGAACGCGGCACCGGTGAACTCCGCCACCACCACGGTGATGTTGTCGGGCCCGCCGCCGCCATTCGCAATCGCGACCAGCCGCTCGCAAATGAGCGGCAAGTCGTCGCCGGTTGAAGCGACCTCGCCGATCTCCTCGCGTCGCACCAATCCGGACAGGCCGTCGGTGCAGAGCACAAGGCGATCACCGCGCCGCACGCGCTGGTGAGTGAGGTCGGTGCGCACCACAGGTTCGGGGCCGAGTGCCTGGAGGATTATGTTTCGTCGCTCGCTGCGCTCCGCCTCTTCAGCTGTCAGCTCTCCGGCCTCGATCAGCCGCTGCATGAGCGACTGATCCTTGGTGATCTGCTCGGCGACGCCGTTGCGCACGATGTAGGCGCGGCTGTCCCCGATCTGTGCAAGGTAGAGCATGTCGCCGTGGAGCACCGCCACCGTTGCCGTGGTTCCCATCCCCTTGTGCTCGACATTGGCCTGTGCGAAGGCATGGATGCTGGCGTTCGCCTGCGTCACGGCGTGGCGCATGGCGTCGGCAATGTGGACGGACTCCTCCGGGACGCCGTCGTCCCATGTCCGCTGCATCTCTTCCCTGACCACATCTATGGCCATCCGGCTTGCGATCTCGCCAGCGGCAGCGCCACCCAGGCCGTCGGCCACCATCAGCAGCATGCCGTCGCTGCCGCTGAATGCCGCGCTCTCGCCGGTGGCGGAGCTCGCCCATTGCCCGGTCGCCAGATCCACCAGGAGGAAGGAGTCTTCATTGTGTTCGCGCGTGCTGCCAACATCGGTGCGACCGGCGGCGCGCATTGCGGCCGGCTCGGCACCTGGTTCACCGCGGTGCTGGGGATTGGTCACTGGCAGAGGAAGAACAGGTCTGGTCAACGGCAGTACCGATCGTAATGCACCAGGGTGGCTCGGCGGTACTGTCCCGGGTCATCTTTGATTTCGTGCAGGAGGGTACAGGCCCGCTCTTCCTGGCCGCGGGCGATCAGCGCCTCGGCAATATGGTACATTGTCCGCACGCTGTC
Organism: uncultured Gemmatimonadaceae bacterium; assembly: GCA_964467195.1. Classification (GTDB taxonomy): domain Bacteria; phylum Gemmatimonadota; class Gemmatimonadetes; order Gemmatimonadales; family Gemmatimonadaceae; genus CAYXRS01. The sequence goes on along the minus strand of CAYXRS010000169.1, from coordinate 634 downwards.
GCGTCGGCTGCGAACCCGCGGGAGGATTCGGAGAAGCTGCCCCTGGGCCCGCCCGACCGCCTCACCTTCTCCCTCTTCTACGGCGCGCTGGAGCAGGGCTCCAGCCTCCTCCAGCTCACGATCGACTTCGGAAACGTCCACCACAGGCAGGATCGAGCGATCCCCGTCGGTGCGCGACGAATGAACCAGCGCCTCGGTGGATGCTCCCGATTGCGCTGGATCCTCGCCCCTTCTATCCCTACGCGAACGGCGGCGATCAGGTTCCAGCTCGTCGCTGCCGCCTGCGTCGGGAGTCTCTCGGCCAGTGGTCTGGACGGGCACCGCGGTGCTCCCACCGGGTGCCGCCATGTCCCCGACCACGTCCCGGTGAGCGAGCATTCCGGCCGGCGCTCCTCCATCCGCCGCGGCACCGGTTGCCGTTCCGGACGCCACCAGCCCATCCCTGGCGAGCTGTTGGCCGTGCCCACCCCATGGTCGCGCAAGCACGGCCGCCGCGGCGCCGCCGCCCACGACCATGGCCGCCACCGCCACCAACAGCAGCTTGCCCGTACGGGAGCGAGCCGGCAATGCCGTGGCGGCGCCGCGCGCACTGCCGCGCCGAACGGTTCTGGGCAGCGCCGCCGTCATGGCGACG
>CAYXRS010000168.1:0-6406 GCA_964467195.1 uncultured Gemmatimonadaceae bacterium | reverse complement strand
CCAGCACCGCGATCGCGGTGCGCGCAAGGCCTGGCTGCGCGCCAATGGCCGCGGCCATGGCGCCGCCGGCCGCGAGGAAGACGACCAGCCGCACATGGGCGAGCCGCCGCGAGCGCGTCGCCTCGGCCGCAGCTTGCGTTCCGAACTCAGCAGCGCGCCGGCGGTAGATCTCGACCGGGTCGTACGAGGCTGCTGCCCGTTCCGGCATCAGGGGGAGAGCCGCTCGATACGCCACACTCCGGCTCTGTCGCCCCGCCGATAGCGTACCCGGTCGTGCAATCGGCTTGCCCGCCCCTGCCAGAATTCCACTTCATGCGGACGCAGACGATAGCCACCCCAGTGCGGCGGCAGTGGTACGTCAACGTCCGCGAAGCGCGCGGCAACGTCGCGCAACCGCTCCTCGAGCACTCCTCGCGATGCGATCACCGCGCTCTGGTGAGAAGCCCAGGCCCCAAGCCGGCTCCCGTGCGGCCGGCTCTGGAAGTACGCCGCGGACTCCGTCAGCTCCACCCGTTCCGTGTCTCCGACGATGCGCACCTGTCGCTCGATCTCGCCCCAATGGAAGACTAGTGCGGCGAGGGGATTGACGTCGAGCTCGCCGGCCTTGCGGCTACGATAGTCCGTAAAAAAAGTGAAGCCGCGTTGATCCACTCCCTTCAGCAGCACGATACGGGCAGACGGCGCGCCGTTGGGCGCCGCTGTTGACAGCGTCATCGCATTCGGCTCGAGCACTTCCGCGGCCACCGCCTCCTCGAACCAGGCGATGAACTGCTCGACGGGATCTGGCGCAACCTCGCGTTCATCGAGGACGGCTCCCGTGTACTCGCGCCGGAGCTCAGCAATCGTAGCGGCGTGCCGTTCGGTCATGACGTTCCTCCGGTGGCGCGCCCGCCCTGCCACGCGCCACCGAAGATGCTACTCAAGACGAATCCCGGAAAGCTCAGCGTGTAATGTGTCATTCGAATCTACGAGCCGCTGGGCCCGATGGGGCCGAGGGACAGCTTACCCACCAGCGCTCAGCGGTTCGGCAGGTATTGCGCGGGTATCGGGTTGTCGGGCCGCTCGGCTTCCCAGAAGACCGTCACCACCCACCATCGCTTGCCGTCGAACATGAGCTGAATGCTGTTGATGCCGCGAATCGGAGGCGCGCCAGTCGCCATTTCGCCTTCGTATGTGCTGAAGACGTGCATGATGTTTCCGAATCGCTCCTCGGTTCGCGCGATCTCCCGCTCCGTGAAGCCCGTGCTCACCAGCCGTGGTCCGGCACGTGTGATGTACTCATCAACCGTCAGCGTCGTGAGAGCATAGCCGCCATCGGGCCGAGGTCCCACGGGCATCAGCCGCGCGCCCGGCACGAACAGCGATCGCATCCGGTCCCAGTTGCGCTCCTCGCCTTGCGGTCCGGAAATGACGTCGTACAAGGCCGCGACGATGGCTTCCGGTGAGGAAATGTCCGCTTGCTGTGCGGGCGGTGTCGCCGTCGAGGGCTGCTGCGCCTCAATTGCGGGCGTCAGGAGGGCCGCGACCAGTGCAATGGCGGTCACCGCCGCGCGAATCATTGCGCTGGCGGTCCGGGCGGTGGCGGTCAGTGCGTCACGTAGTCGCATAGCGGGTGGACCTCGCTTGTACAGGGGGTCAGATTGAGATGGCGTGCCCCTGAGCATAGTCGAACGCTGCCGCTCAGTACAGCGAAATGGAAGCGAGCGGCGTATTGAGGGGTAACGACCCGTCAGGGGGCTCCCGTACCGTGACGGCCGCCCTTCGCTCCGCCCGCCGAGGTGGAGCGCACAGTCATCGAACAAGGAGGAAAAGCAATGTCCATAGTCGGCTTCGTATTGCCGATCGCCGTGCTCATGGCCCCGCCCCTCGATTTGCCCGTGGCGAGCTCCGACACTGTCGCAATCCGGGAATGGAAGGTGCCGTGGGAGAACACACGGCCGCGCGATCCATATGTGGATGGCCAGGGCCGGGTGTGGTTCGTGGGTCAGCGCGGCGACTATGTGGCGTATCTCCAGCCGGGCAGCGGCGACTTCCGCCGTTTCGAGCTTCCCGAAGGCGCGGGACCCCACAATCTCATCGTGGATCGCGATGGTGCCGTCTGGTACGCCGGCAATCGAATGGCGCACATCGGCAAGATGGATCCCGGCACGGGGCAGATCACGCGTTACGAGATGCCCGACACCGCGGCCCGTGACCCGCACACGCTCGTCTTCGACAACGCGGGGCACATCTGGTTCACGGTGCAGGGCGGAAACTTCGTCGGACGGCTGAACAAGGCGTCAGGAAAGGTCGACCTCGTTCGCGTACCGACGGACCGGTCGCGCCCATATGGAATCGCTGTCGATTCGCGGAATCGCCCCTGGTTCAACCTGCTGGGCACGAACAAGATCGGCACGGTGGATCCGGCAACGATGCAGCTGCGCGAGTACACCCTGCCGCACGCCGATGCGCGCACTCGCCGGATCGAGGTAACATCGGATGATCGAGTCTGGTTCGTGGACTACGCGCGTGGGGCGGTGGGGGTTCTCGATCCCTCCAACGGTCAGACCCGCGAATGGCAGACGCCGGCCGGAGCCAACTCCCGCCCGTACGCCATGGCCGTTGACGATCAGGATCGTATCTGGCTGGTGGAGACTGGTGTGCAGCCGAACGTGTTTGTGGGCTTCGATCCGAAAACAGAGCGATTCTTCGGGGCCACCCCCATCCCGAGTGGCGCAGGTACCGTGCGACACATGGTCTATCACCAACCCTCAAAGGAGATCTGGTTCGGCACGGACAGCAACACCGTGGGACGCGCCAAGCTGGACTGAAGCGTGTGAAGCCGAAGCTCCTGTTCGCCGTATCCGCCCTTCCGTTCCTCGCCCTCGGGCAATGGAGCGGAAGGGCGCAGTACGCTGACGGCCCACCGCCCGCGCACACCGGGGGATTTGGGGAGCCCAGCTGCAGCGCCTGTCATTTCGACAACCCGGTGAATGAGCCATCGGGATCGCTGGTGGTGAGTGGAATGCCTGAGCAGTTCACTCCCGGCAACAGCTATCGGATCACCGTGTCGCTCACGCGTCCCGAGATGCAGCGCGCCGGATTCCAACTCGCGGTGCGCTACGCTGCGGGCGCGCGATCAGGCACCGTTGCCGGCGTGGTCGTTCCCACCGACGAGCGCGCGACGGTGGCGGCTTCCACAGCAGGCGTATCGTATGCCCAGCATACCACCGCTGGCACTTCGCTGGCCGGCGTCGATACGGCGCGCTGGACGGTGCAGTGGACGGCACCCGCACAGGAGGCTGAGGTGAGTCTGCATGTGGCCGCAAACGCGGCCAACGGTGATCAATCGGAGTTCGGAGATCACATCTACCTGCGCGAATTGACCGTGGCGCCCCGGAGGCGGGTAGAGAAGTGAGACGCTCCCCGGCGGGCGGCCTCCCATGCCGAGGGGGATAACGGGAGGCTCTTCGTCCAGACGCGCGGTTAAGGGGCTGCTAGCCCCGGATTGCGCTTCTGGTTCAGTCGGCCCCTGTCGGAACGGGTTCGGCTGCCGCAGGATTAGTACGCAAAGGTCATGAACGACAGCGACGGCGGGATCCGGGACCGGAACGGAGAATTCGAGCGCGACGCGCTCCCCTGGCTCGATGACGTCTATCGCTTCGCGCGTTCGCTCACGCGAGACGACGCCGATGCGGACGACATCGTTCAGGAGACCTTCCTGCGTGCCTACAGGTCGTGGCACACATTTCAGGCCGGCACTGATGCGAGACGGTGGCTCTTCACGATCGCGCGGAACGTTTTTCTGCGGAGCAGGGAGCGTGAGGCGCGATCCGTATCAATGGACGATCCCGAGCTCGAGACGATCGCTGCCGTGCGCCTTTCCGCGGCACTTGATTCCGACGGCCAGCGAGAACTGTTCTCACGCCTCGATCTGGGTCCCGCTCTCACGGAAGCAATCGATGCGCTCCCCGATGTGTTTCGCCAGGTCGTGCTGCTGGTAGATGTGGAAGGGAACAGCTATGACGACACCGCCGAGATGCTCGGCATCCCAGTAGGTACCGTGAGGTCACGACTATTTCGCGGGCGCAGGCTGCTGCAGCACGCGCTCGTCATCCATGCCCGCGACGCCGGGTTCATCACGGCCGATGTCGAAGCACTGGCCGCGGAGGGAACGTGACGAAGGTTGACTGCCAGCATGTGGTCCGGCAACTCTGGGACTTCCTGGACGAGGAGCTGGACGAGGAGCGGATGACCGCGGTGCGGGCGCACATAGCCCGATGCCACAGTTGCTATCCGCACGTCGACTTCGAGCGCGCCTTTCTGGATGCGCTCGCCGCGGCCCGCCGCGAGGGTGGCTGCCCCGACAAGGTGCGGCATCGCGTGATGGACGCGCTGCGCCGCGAGGGGTTCGGCGTCACTCGTTGAAGCCGCTGTCGCTGGTCGCGCTTCCACTCCGGAACTGATCGCGCCCGCCTTCCGCACAGCGGCCACCCGCCGCAACTTCGTCGTGGAACAACCCAGAGGAGGACGCAGGTGCTACTCGATCCAGTCGCACCCGGTGCGGCGCCGGCGCTGACCGACGAGGAAGCAGCGGCGCCCGCGGGTCTCCCCCAGCGCAAGGAGCTGCGTAAGCGAATCTCCAGCCTCCACGAGCGCATGGACGAGATGCAGCGGCGCCTGTACGCCGAGCGGCGGCAGGTACTGCTGGTGATCCTCCAGGCGCGAGACGCCGGCGGGAAGGATGGGACGATCCGCCGCGTCTTCGGATGGTTGAACCCGCAAGGGTGCACGGTAGCTGGATTCGGTCGCCCTACCGAGCGCGAGCTGCGACAGGATTTTCTCTGGCGCATCCACCAGGCCGTGCCTCCGGCAGGAAAGATCGGCGTCTTCAACCGCTCACACTACGAGGATGTGATCGCCGTCCGCGTGCGTGAACTGGTACCCAGGGACGTCTGGTCGCGACGCTTCGAGCAGATCGTCGCCTTCGAGCGGATTTTGCACGAGAACGGCGTCACGATCCTGAAGTTCTTCCTGCACATCTCCCGCGACGAACAACGGCGACGATTGCTGCGGCGGCTGGAGGATCCCAGGCGCAACTGGAAGTTCGATCCGGGCGACATCGAGGATCGACGGTTGTGGGACGACTACACCATGGCCTACCAGGATGCGATCGCGCGTACGACGTGGGAGCATGGCCCATGGTACGTCATCCCTGCCGATGACAAGCGCGTACGAAACTATCTCGCGGCCGAGCTTGTGGTCAGCGCTCTGGAACGGATGGGTCCCGATTACCCGCAGGCCGACAGCACCGTGATGCGCTACGTGGAGGCGCTGACAGCGGGGACGACCTGAGAACCTATCCCGTCGTCCGCACCGCGGGATCATCGTTGAGGTCCAGCGACCACTCGACCGGCAGCCCGGGGTCGAGGGAGCTGCGGACGGAGCAGTACTTGTTCACCGAGAGGTCGATTGCGCGCTCGGCGTGTACGCGCTCGATGCCTTCGCCCGTGATGCGAAAGGCCAGATGAATGTGGTCGAAGCGGCGGGGAGTGGTTGTGACGCGTCGCCCGCGGACATCCACATCCAGCGTCGAAACCGGCGTGCGACGCTTGGCGAGGATCTCCACGACGTCAATCGAAACGCACGCCGCCAGCCCGCTCAGCAGCGCCTCCACAGGGCTCTGTCCCGTTTCACCCGTGCCGTCGATTCGGCAAATGACTCCGTCGGGACGGCCGCTGTCGAACCGCTGCCCACCCTGCCACTGAACGCGGATCCGGCGCACATCGGGCGGTTTCTGCGGCGGCGCCTCACCCGAGGGTTGTTGATCGCTCATGAAGGAACGGAATCAAACGGTTGGGTGCGTGCAGTCAAGCGATCCGTGTGCCGTCGGGGACGTGATGGTCCACGTTCAGCAGCACCACATCGCCCGCCGCAGGCACCGCACCGAGTACCAGGACTTCACTGGCGAATCCGGCGATTCGACGCGGTGGGAAGTTCGTGACTGCCACGATCTGCCGTCCGACCAGCTCGTCGGGACGGTAGTGTAACGTGAGCTGCGCGCTCGATCTGCGCACTCCGAGTTCGGGTCCGAAGTCGATGACCAGCCTGATTGACGGATTGCGCGCTTCGGGAAATGGCGTAGCCTCGCGAATGGTGCCCACGCGCAGTTCGATCTGAAGAAACTCCTCAAAGGTCGCCATGGTGTGAAGAATAGCAGGGACAGGCCACGACGCGAATGCAGATACGCGAACGGGCGCCGCGACGGAGCGTGGCGCCCGTTCGCTCGGCCGACTGCCGCCGGAAGTACTCTATCCGCGCGGCTCCGGAGTCGCTGGCCTATCGACTTGTTGAGGCGGCGGTGCCTGCGCACGAGGGGCCGAGGCCGGCGCGGACGGTGCAGGGGACGGCCGCGAGACCTGTTGCG
>CAYXRS010000167.1:0-6417 GCA_964467195.1 uncultured Gemmatimonadaceae bacterium | reverse complement strand
TCCATGGCGACGGATTTGCTGCGGATCATAGTCGGATACAACATCGTTGCAATGCAACGCGCGAGCGCGGACCCCGACCTCTGGAAGTCGTAACGCCGGAGCAGCTGAAACCCCGCCCTCTGACGGCGGGGCGACGCGGGCTATCCCTGCCACGACTCGTCCGCCGTCGGGCCGTATACCGACGGCACGGGGACGTCGAGCAACCTGAGGTACACGGTCATCTGTCCGCGATGATGACTGAGGTGGCTGATGTGCTGCCGCACCACCGCGCCGCGCGGGAGCGTGAACAGCACGCTGCCGTGCATCTTCAGCGACCACGGAACGCCAAAGTCGGCATCCTTCGACGCGGCGATCGCCTCACGAGCCTCGCGAACATTCTCGTCGAACATCTCGAGGAGCGTGGCCCTGCTCTCGTTGCTGTAGCCTCCGCCGGCTGCGAGGTCCAGTTCCGTAGTGGTGAGGGTCTGGCCGATCCAACCCGGCATCCACGCCAGCAGTTGAGCCAGGTGGGCAATGCTGAAGGACTTCGGGTGCGGCTTCCAGTCCGGATGGTCGTCTGGGACGCGCTCGATGATTCTCCGCGTCACGGCCATCTCCTGATCGAACTCGGGCAGCAGGTTGTCTGCGATGTTCATGAGCATGCTCCTGTTTTCGTGCTGACGCGACCCGCGTTGCCGCGTCGGCGATCGACCATGCTGGGCGGTTCAGGGCGACGTGTAGCGTCGCTCCTCGCGCAGCCCCTCGTCGAGGGGACGGACCTCGATGCGCCCGATCCGCGCCGACGGCCACTTCGATGCGACCTGAACGGCTTCCTCGTGATCACGCACCTCGATGAGAAAGAATCCACCGATCTGTTCCTTGGTTTCGGCGAAGGGCCCATCGGTCACGAGCAGCTTGCCATCGCGCACCCGGAGCGTGGAGGCGCGACGCGCACTCTGCAGTGGACGTGCGTCGACGAGCTTCCCGTTGGCGCGCAGCGAATCAACGTAGTCCAGCGTTTCCTGGCGCAGCGCGAGCCATTCCTGCTGCGGCATGTCGTGGAACTTCTGCTCTTCCTCATATGCGAGACACAGATACTTCACGCGGTCCTCGTTCGTTCGACCAGTGGATGCCGGGCGCCACGGCAGTGCTCGGGCGCGACAATCTTCTCACGCGTGTCGCGCGCCCGCAAGGATCGAGCGAACAAGCCAGCTGCCTCGCCGCTGAGCTCGATGAATCCGCGCAAGTGTACTCGATAGCCGTCCCGGATCCAGGGCTTCCCGTCCGAGTCGAGCTGTTGGCGAAGCGCACCAACATGGCGGCGACTGAAGCAGACGCCAGCGGAGGAGCGATCCTGCCGGCTTCAGACCATGCCTTGGCGCCCGTCTGGGGGACCAGGCGGCCAGCGCAGCAATGCGACTCCCAGGACGATCATGAACGCCGGCAGCAGGTAATTGTTCAATTCTGCAAACGGGGTCACCACGCTCGTGACGTTGCGGAATGCGCCTGCCAGCCCTGAGACAGCAGTAACCACACCGGCCCAGCCGATCCATCTGGCTCCCGGTCCGCGCAACCACACCATTGAAGTCAGCAGAAAGAAGAGGCTGAAGGAGAGCTCACCGAGGAATTCGCCGATGTAGTTGCCGAGATAGGTGTTGAGACCGTCAAAGATCGACGCGATCACGGCTTGCTCCGGCGCGGCGGCGCCCTCGAAGGCCTGGGCCAGGTGCCAGTGAACGCTCGGCCAGCGCATGAGTCCTAGCATCATCGCGACGGCAGCGACGATGGCAAAGAGGAGAGCGAGCCGCATTGCCCCGCGGCGTACAGGAGCAAGAGCTTCGTAGGCAGCGACACCCGCGGGAAGCCAGACGAGCGGAAGGAGAGCATACAACGCCCAGACGAGCCGACCCTGCTGGCCCATGGTGAGCAGACTTGGCAGTACGGTTGCCGCCGGGCCGTCGAGCACGTCGGGATAGTTGAAGCGAACGGCCAGGTAGGAGAACACGCCCAGGAATGCCAGCGCGCCGCCCGCGAGACAGATGCCTCCGAATCGAATGACTGAACGGTCATCGAGGATGCGATCGCTGCGTGAATTGCGTGTCACATGACGTGAATGTTTTCGAGCATCACCGCGAAGGACTCGCCGCGCCGGACGAACGAGAACTGCGCTGTCAGGTCGCTGGCTTCGCCGTTCAGCGGCAGATCGTGGTCGATCCAGTACCCACGTCCTTCGTCCAACTCCCCGACATGGGCGAGGAGCCGTCCCCGAACCGTGGCCACCGGAGTGAATATGGGTCCCTCGGGGTGCTCGGCGCGGAAGGGCGTGCCCGGCCGATACGTGTCCTCCACCAGCGCCGTGATCTTTCCGGGTGTCCAGTGCTCACCGTCGGGCGCCGGATCATCGAGCCGAGCACATGCCTCCTCGAGCTGACCAGCGGCCAGCAGGTCGAGCCACTCCCGGACCCATTGGAGCAGGGCCTCGCTCGCGTCTTCTGATGGTATGCTCAGCATCAGGCTCGGCTGCGGCGTTCCCCGGTGTGGAGCAGGGTGCGACGTGCGAGCGACCTCACTGCTCAGCCTCATAGAACTCGACGCGGTTGCCGTCGGCGTCCTGAACCTGGAACAGCCGGTAGGGTCCGGTTGTCTGCACCTTGGTAAGCTCCGGCGGATCGAGCGCCTGAACGCGTGCGTACAGGCTGTCCAGCGCAGAGACACGGATGTTCGGTACGCAGTTGTTCCCGAAGACAAGTCCGCGTGAATCCACTGCCTCGCCGAAGTACGCGGCATTGAACAGCCCGAAGAGTGCGCCGTCGAGATCGAACCCGCTGAACCGATCATCGATCAACACCGGATCCCGCTCGAAGAGCCGGGCATAGAACTCGCGCGCACCGTGCATGTCACGTACGACTACGTACAGCGCATCAAGCTTCATCACGCCTCCTGCAGGTGTGGAGAATCAATTGACGTCGCCGCGCGCCTTGCCGGCACACGCTCGGGCCAGCTGCGGCGCTGTGCGGCACACCGTAAAATACGTGCGGGCGCGCCGGTGATGCGCGACGCGTCGGGCCGCACGGAGCATGCCTTCGGATTGGAGGGTCGCCATGACCAAACGCGTCGGTGAAATTGGATTCTGGTCCGGGGTGGCCGCCTTTGCGTCCGTGGTCGCCTACGATGTCGTGCAGATCCTGCAGATCGTGGGCGTGCTTCTCTTCCCACTCGACGAAATCCTGATCTACGGAACGTCGCTCTGCATCGTCGTTCCATTCGTATTGGTAATGCTCTCGCTTCACCATCTGACTCCAGGCAACAAGCACTTCTGGACTCATGCGTCGCTTGTCTTCACGACAGTCTATGCGGTCTTTGTGACCGCCAACTACGTTGTCCAACTCGTGACAGTCATCCCCGCAAAGATGGTGGGTGCTTCCGAAGCCGTTCGTCTTCTCGATCAGACTCCGCATTCGCTTTTCTGGAACTTCGATGCCATCGGTTACATATCGATGGGCCTGGCGACCGTGCTGGCCGTTCCGGCGCTCGGCAACGCTGGCTTTGAAAGGTGGGTCAGGATGTCCTTCATGGCCCATGCTCTCGTGACGCCCCTGATAGCCATCGTCTACTTCTATCCAACGTTCTCCCAGGGGCTCCTGTTGCTTGGCTTTCCGTGGGCAATCACGGCGCCTCTCTTCATGATGATGCTTGCAATAATGCTTCGGAGAAGGGGCGCCACACCTGTCCCGCGGGAGACAAGCGGCAGTATCGGCGGTGCGGCCTGACGAGGCGTCGCACTATCGTGAGAGCTCGGAGGAATGCCGCGCTAGGAGGGGAGTCGATTGTCGTTGAGGAGTCCCGGGGATGAACTGGTACCGGCCATCCTGGCCGAGTTGCGCGTCATCGGGCGTGAGCACAACCGGGCGGGCATGGCCCGCTACGGCATCAACGTGGAGAACGCTTTCGGCGTATCCGTCTACGAGCTGCGCAAGCTCGCCAGGCGCCTGGGAACGGACCACGACCTGGCACTGGCGCTGTGGGCGACGGGGATTCATGAGGCCCGTCTCCTGGCGTGTTTCGTTGACGACCCGGCGGCGGTCACTGTGCGGCAGATGGAAGCGTGGGCCCGCGACCTAGACTCGTGGGACATCTGCGACCAGGCCACCACGAGCCTCTTCGACCAGACGCGGCACGCGTGGTCCAAGGCGGCCGACTGGGCGGAGCGCGAGGAGGAATGGATCAAGCGCGCCGGCTTTGCGCTGATGGCCGGGCTCGCCGTCCACGACAAGGCGGCGCCCGACCGGGCGTTCGTGAAGTTGCTGCCGGTGATCGAGCGCGGCGCGTCGGACGAGCGTAACTTCGTCAAGAAGGCGGTCAACTGGGCGCTGCGCAACATCGGCAAGCGAAACCGAGCCCTGAACGCCGCCGCGTTGGCGTGCGCCAGGCGGATCCTTGCTGCTGCCAACAAGCGCGCTGGCGGAGAGCGGGGCGGCGACCCGGGCTCACGCGCGGCACGTTGGGTTGCCAGCGACGCCATCCGGGAGCTCACGTCCGAGAAGATTCGGGCCCGCCTCAAAGACTGAGCGCCCATGTTTCACGCTCAGGCCGAGGCGCCGCTCACGTGGTTCCCCGCCATGTTCGCCCGATCGACATCCGGCGGTGAAAGGTCGGCGAGGCCGTCCACTGCCCGAACGACGGTGCCGCTGCACGGCGCAAGCACCGGTCGGCCGAAGGCGGCGTAGGCGCTTGGATCCCGGGGAAGCACCCCTGCGGCGCGAACACCACAACGGTTGAGCGTGGTGATGTCGACGCCGTAGCTCTGCCCGCGATAGCGTCATGTGACATCACGGATCTCCATTCGCCTGCAACTCGATCAGCTCGAGCTCGATGTAGGCAAAGGCACCCTCGGGCGGATGCCAGCGGCCTTCCCCCCGCGTCGCCACCCGCCAGCCGCCGACCGTGCGGTATTCGCGAAGCGGCGTGGACCAGCGCCGCGGGACGAACTCCGTGCCATCAGGCGACGCCGCCAACCGATCGTCCGACACGAAATCCACCAGCTCCCCGGCCTCGTTGAAGTGCAGCACGGCGCTGATCGTGTCGCGTCCGGCCGTGTAGTACGCCCTGGCCGAGCGGGCATCGATCGGCTCCCACCGGATTGCGGGGTCAACGAGCGCCGCCGGCGCCAGAATGCTGAGGTCGTTGAAGACCGTGACCGTTTCGGCCCGGCGCGCCTCGGGGCCGCCCACGTTCACCAGCGGCACGAGCGAGAGCAGTCGCACCCGCATCACGGCCGTGTCGCCGCCGAAGGCGTGGAGCACATCCACGGGCAGGCCGCCTTTGCGCGCGTCCATCAGGAAGAAGCGGGCGGGCTCGCCGAGGAAGTTGTGCTGTTCCGCCGTAAATGGCATCCACGCGTCGGCCGGACCCGCGCGAATCCGTCCTCGCCAGGCGGCTCTGAAGTGATGCACCTGCGGCCGGCCGACTGCTCCCGAGAGCCGCACGTAGCGCTGTACCGGCTCCGGCAGCGAAGCCAGATCCCTTTCGGTCAGCAGCGCCGGCACGACCTGCTGCGACAGGCGTTGGCCCACGTCCCGGGCATACGCAGCACGAAAGCTCAGTGGGCCGTAGGCAGCGAAGCCGTACACCGCGCCCAGGAGGACGACCACGTTGCCGATCGTCCCGAACTTCGCATCCCCCCACGAGCCTGTGATGGCGATCTGCGACACCACGACCGACGAGAACCCGACCGCCCACCAGATCCGAGGCGCCGAGATGAGCAGCACGGCGCTGGTGAGAAACCCGAGCCCCGCCGCGAGCCACAGGACGCCCATTCCCTTCGAAATCGATTGGGCAAGCTGTGGCAGCTCGGCGAACCCGAAAGCTTTGGCGAACCCCATGAAGTGAATGAGGCCATGCACCATGATCAGCAGAAAGAGGAACCATCGCACGAGCCCCTACCTCCTCCCCGCAACACGGATCACCTGTTCGGTGAACTTCGTTGGCTCGGCGAGAAACGGGAGGTGGGCCGACTCCTCGATCACGATCAGCTCCTTGTGAGGAGCTTCGATGATCTCGCAATACTCCCGGACCGGCGCCAAAGGAGTGTTGTAGTCGTTCGCGCCCATTAGGAAATAGACCGGCACTTCCACGGCCGGAATGGTCTTGATGAAGTCGTAACCCCCTATCATTCCGCCCTCGTGCATGGGGCCGCCCCCTCGGTTCATCCCTCGCAGCAGGCGCGGATAGTCCAGGACGGTGTACTCGGGGGCGCGTACGGCGATGCGTGCAAGCCACGCGCGCCCGACTGCGTCCACGGTCCGGACTCCATAGCATGAGGCCATGCGCACAGGATGCATTGCCCGGTGCCGACTGAACAAGGAGCACGCTAGCTCGCCGCGGTTGAACGGCGGAGCTGCGATTCCCGCCAGAAGCTGTAGATGACGGGAAGGACTA
>CAYXRS010000166.1:0-6433 GCA_964467195.1 uncultured Gemmatimonadaceae bacterium | reverse complement strand
TGAACTCGATGCTGTAGTCCATCCCCCGCACCGGCACCAGAACTGTAGCTGGCAGGATGAACAGCGCCGTGACCAGCGCGGCTTTCCGCCAGTGGCGGATGAAATCAATGTTGGTACCGTGAAGTAGGCGGATCATCTAGATGCTCAGAGTCTGGGCGCCGCGCGTGCGCTGCATCCACACCAGGAAGAAAGTGCGTACCACGAAGATCGCGCTCACCATTGAGGCGATGATGCCGGCGAGCAGCGTGACGGCGAAGCCGCGGACCGGGCCGGTACCGAACTGATACAGAATTATCGCCGTGAGAGCGGTGGTGACATTGGAGTCCACGATGGCGCTCAGCGCCTGGCGGAAGCCGTTGTCCACTGCCGCCCTAACCGATCTGCCCGACCCAAGCTCCTCTCGTATTCGCTCGAAAATGAGTACGTTGGCATCTACGGCGATACCGATGGACAGCACGAAGCCGGCGATACCGGGCAGTGTGAGGGTGGCGTTGAAGCCGGCAAGGATCGCGAGCGTGAACAGCCCGTACAGCGACAACGCCAGCACGGCGAGCATCCCGGCGAAGCGGTAGTACGCTACCATTATTCCCAACACCAGAACGAGGCCGAGCAAACCGGCTCGCAGGCCGTTCTCGATTGCATCCGCTCCCAGGCTGGGCCCGATACGCTGCGCCTCCACCACCTGGAGAGCCACCGGCAGCGCGCCGGCGCGAAGCACCAGGGCGAGGTCCTGCGCCTCCTGAAGCGGCCGCCCGCGCAACGTGATCTGGCCACGAGTGCCGATCGCGCCCTGGATGACCGGAGGACGACCCATCACACGGTTGTCGAGCACGATCGCCATGTAGTCGCCTATGTGCGCACCGGTTTCACGACGAAAGCGGCGCCCGCCCTCGGTGGTGAGCGTGAATGTCACCACATTTCCGTCCACGGGGTCCACCGCCGGCCGCGAGTCGGTGAGGAACTCACCAGTGATCATCGGGCGAGCCTCGAGCACGTACAGCGGCGTCATCCCCGGAGCGAGACCGGGATCAGGAGTCCCCCAGCGAATCACGCGACCGGGCGGCAGGACGGCCGCCACCTCGGGAAGGGCGAGATACTGCGACACGCGAGGCACATCGGCATTGGTGACGAAGTACTCGCCCGGCATACCACCCGGCTGAATGAGCCGCGACAGGGCGCCGGCCATTCCGGCCAGCACATCGGCAGTGTCGGTGTCGACCCCTGGTATGGCGTCCTGAGCGGTGTCGCCCGGGGTGAAGAGCTGCTCGATAGCTCGCGGACGATCCGGTGTGGGAGCAGCGTCGGGGGCGACGATGTCGCCGCGCTGGCGGATGATCTGATCCATCCGTGGCAGCGCTCGCTCCAGCGCCTGAGTTTTGTCGGTGATCTGCATCTCGAGGAACGCCGAGCGCTGGACCAGCGCGATAGCGCGCTCCACGTCATCGATACCCGGAAGCTCGACTATGATGCGGTCGGCGCCCGCCTTCTGAACCACCGGCTCGGTGGTGCCGAACTCATCGATACGATTGCGCACCACACGGAGCGCACGCTCGATTGCCTCCTCTCGATCGGCGATGACACCGTGCGTCTCATCGATCTCGAGAGCGAGGTGCATCCCTCCGCGAAGGTCGAGACCGCGCTGCAGCGGCACTCGCCGCTCCTGACGTTCCACGAAAGCGCCGGTATCCGGGTCGCGCTCGCGCAGTGTGACGGTGCGCGGATACAGCGCCCACGCCGATGCGGCCACCAGCGCCAGGATAATGAGGAGGCGGTTTCGAATGCTGGACATTGTCTGCCTTACTTCCTGTCGGAAAACGAGTTTGAGGCGTAGCCTCTTACGTTAGACGCGTCCGCCATGCGAGTCAACGCGTGGCGTGCCCGCGTCTCGTCAACCTGCAGCTGCCGCCGCAACGCTTCGGCGTCGGGGAAGCGCACGGTATCTCGCAACCGCGCCACGAACTGGACGGTCACGAAAGCTCCGTAGAGGTCTGCCGTGGCATCGAACAGGTGGACCTCCAGCGCCCGCTCAGATTCCACGAAGGTGGGGCGCGGCCCAAGGTTCATCATACCCCCGAATGGCCCGGAAGGTGTCTGCACGCGGACCGCATACACCCCCTCGGGAGGGAGCAACTTGCGGGGGGGCGGCGCAGCAATGTTGAGGGTCGGGAAGCCAAGCATCCGCCCCCGGCCTTCCCCTCGTTCCACCACGCCGGAAACGGCGTAGAGCCGGCCCAAGGCCGCCGCCGCGGCTGCCAGGTCGCCGCCGGCGATGGCCCGGCGGATTCCAGTGGATGAGACCGGAACGCCGCCGCCGGCGCGCACCGCCTCCACAACCTCCACGCCGAACCCCCGCTCGGCACCCAGCTGTCTGAGCACCTGCACATCGCCCTCTCGTCCGCGGCCGAAGCCATGATCGTAGCCGATCACCAGGTGACGAACACGAAAACGCCGGCGGAGCACCTCATCCACGAACTGCGCTGCGGAATAGCGGGAGAGCGTAGCCGTGAAGGGTACCACGGCCATGTAGCGCAGCCCACTTTCCGTCACGACCTCGATCTTCTCGCGCCCGATCGTGAGCAGCGGCGGCGCGGCAGTGGGATTCACCACCTCGAGCGGGTGCGGCTCGAAGGTGACGAGCAGGCCGAGCAGCCCCAGCTGATCGGCGCGTGTGGCGATCCGTTCCAGCACATCGCGGTGGCCCAGGTGAACACCGTCGAAGGTACCCACGGTGAGCACGGTACCCGGCACGTCTGTCGGCAACCCCGAGTCCTCCCACCCTTCGAACAGCACGCTCAAAGGAGCACCACTCTTGGCTGCCACTCCTCATCCACCCGCTCGGCAATGGCCAGGAGATCGTTGCTCGTGGTCATGAGTGCGGCCCGCGGGCCAATTGCGCGCGCGGGCACGCGTAGGCCGTGGCCGATCCTTCGCACCGCTTCGTCGTCCAGCCGTTCCACCGGAAGAGATCGTACGGCTGTGTACAGCGGCAGCGGGCGCAGGTTGGCGGCTCCCAGCTCCTCCGTCGTGGCCGCATCGCGTACGTGGAAGGGTCCGCTGGCGAGACGCCGGAGAGACCGAAGGTGTGCGGCACTTCCGGTGGCTCTGCCAAGATCGCGCGCGAGAGCACGGATGTACGTGCCGCCTCCGCAGGTGATTCGGGTGGTGACCGCGTCCGGGCGCCAATCGAGCATCTCCCACTCGTGCACGGTGACGGGCACGGGGTGCAGCGCCATCTCCTCACCACGGCGCGCCGCCTCGTAGGCGCGGCGTCCCCCCACCTTCTTGGCCGAGTAGGCTGGCGGAAGCTGCTCGATCGCTCCGGTCAAAGTGCCAATGGCGCCCTCGACAGTCGCGCGTTCCGGAGGCAGTGCGGTGCGTACGACGTCGCCTGTGAGATCATCGGTTGCAGTCTCCGCACCGAAGACGATCTCCGCCTCGTACAGCTTCGGCTCACCGTCCACGTACGGCAACAGCCGCGTCCCCTTACCGAGCAGTAGGACGAGCAGACCCGTAGCAAACGGGTCGAGCGTACCGGCGTGGCCGATTCGCCGCTCTCCTGTAGCGCGCCGCACCTGCGCGACGACGTCGTGCGAGGTTATGCCGGCGGGCTTGTCTACGAGCAGCACGCCATCAATCGATCTGGTCCTCCGGTGCCGGATTCCCGCCCTCGCGGATCCTCGCGAGGAGCGACTCTATGCGAGTTGCCCGCTCGACGCTCTGATCGAGGCGGAACTCGATCTCGGGCGCGAAACGCAGGCGCACCCGCTTCGCGACGAGCGTCCGGATGTGACCGGTCGCGCTCTCGAGCCCCTCGAAGGTGGCACGTCGCTCGTCGTCGTTGCCGAGGACGCTGACGAAGACGTTGGCGCGGCGAAGATCCTGGGTGACGTCAACTCCGGTGACGGTGACGAGTCCCGTGATGCGCGGATCCTTGGCGCCCCTGGTGAGAAAGGATGCAACTTCCTCGCGGATCGCCTCGGCAACGCGGTCGGCTCGGCGGTGGTCGGGCATGAGCGGCCGGGGTTCGGAGTTTATGGGTTCGGGATTCGAGATCGATGTCAAAGCAGAGCATACACCATGCTGCGCCCGCACTCCGCATTCAACGCGTCAGCGTCGGGCTCGAAACTCGGAGCATTCTCTTCCTCGATCCGAACCAACCTAACATCGTCCTAAAGGTAGCTCGTGATCGAATCAATAATGCGATACCGCGGCGATGCGGCCACAAACCGGTCGACGGCGGCGAGCGCCGACTCCGCCTTTCGCCGGTCGCTGGCAACCAGGCAGACGGTCACCTCGGCTCGCTGCCACATCTCCTGATACCCTGTCTCGGCGACGGACACGTTGAATTCGTTTCGAAGTCGGTCTTTCAGACTCTTAATCACCGCGCGTTTGTCCTTGAGCGACTGCGCGTCGGTAAGATGGAGTTCAAAGGAAAGAACAGCGATTGTCACCGCGCCCCGTTCAGTCCAGCGTCCTCGCCACCTCTTCGGTGCGGTACGACTCGATCACGTCGCCAACCTTCAGGTCGTTGAAGTTTTCGATGCCTATTCCGCACTCGTAGCCCTCGCGAACTTCGCGCACGTCCTCCTTGAAACGGCGAAGCGAGCCGATGGCCCCGTCGTAAGTCTCGACGCCGTCGCGAATCACGCGCACGCGGTGTGAGCGGGTGATGACGCCGCTGCGCACGTAGCAACCGGCCACGATGCCGACTCTCGGAACCTTGAACAGCTCGCGCACTTCGGCTTCGCCCCCCACCACCTCGCGCTCCTCGGGTCGAAGCATCCCCTCGAGCGCCGCACGAATCTCATTTACGGCATCATAGATGACCCGGTACAGCTTGATGTCCACTCCCTCACGTTCGGCCGCGGCGCGGGCGTTGTTGTCCGGACGCACGTGGAATCCGATGATGATTGCTCCCGACGCCTTGGCGAGGAGGATGTCGCTCTCGGTGATCGCGCCAACACCGCGGTGAACTATGTCCACCTGCACCTCGGGATTGGAGAGCCGGCCCAGCGCGTCGGCCAGCGCCTCGGCGGGCCCGCCCTGGTCGGCCTTGATCACCAGCTTCAGCTGGCGCGTCTCACCTGCTGTCGCCTGCGACATAAAGTCTTCGAGCGTGACGCCGGCGCGTGATCCGCGGCGACTCTTCGCCTCACGATCCAGACGCTGGCGGCGCTGCGCGATCTCGCGAGAGGCAGACGTGTCCTCCAGCACGATCATCTGATCGCCTGCCATTGGAACGCCGTCGATGCCAAGGATCTGCACCGGTATCGCCGGACCTGCTTCCTTTACCTGCTTGCCGCGCTCGTCGAACATGGCGCGCACGCGTCCCGAGTACATGCCGCAGATGAACGCATCGCCGGCGCGAAGCGTACCCGCCTGCACGAGAACTGTGGCAACGGGACCCTTGCCTGGATCGAGCTGTGCCTCGATCACTGTGCCGATGGCGCGGCGATCAGGATTTGCCTTGAGGTCCAGGATCTCTGCCTGGAGCAGGATCTGCTCGAGCAGCTCCAGCACTCCGCTCCCCTTCTTGGCCGAGATCGCTGTGGCGAGCGTGGTACCGCCGAACTCCTCCAGCACCACACCGTGCTGAAGAAGATCCTGTTTCACCTTGGTTACGTTCGCCGACGGCAGATCGATCTTGTTGATTGCCACCACCAGCGGAACACCGGCGTTCTTGGCGTGGGAGATGGCCTCGATGGTCTGCGGCATCACCTGATCGTCCGCGGCTACCACCAGCACGACGATGTCGGTGACCTGCGCGCCGCGTGCACGCATCGCCGTGAACGCCTCGTGGCCTGGCGTGTCGAGGAAGGTGATCAGCCGGCCATCGGGAAGTGAAACGTGATATGCTCCGATGTGCTGCGTGATGCCACCGGACTCTCCGGCCACGACGTTGGCGCGGCGAATGTAGTCGAGGAGGGAGGTCTTCCCGTGGTCCACGTGACCCATGATCGTAACCACTGGCGGACGCGATATGAGCGCCCCAGGAGCCTCTTCCTCCTGTACGCCGACATCGGCGGCATACTCTTCCTCGCGTACCGCCTGGAAGCCGAACTCGCTTGCGATGAGTTCGATCTGGTCGAAGTCGAGCCGCTGGTTGATGGTGACCATCATCCCGAGCGTCTTGAAGGCGAACGCTACGATCTGTGTGGCCGGGATCTTAAGGATGTCGGCGAGCTCGCTGACGGTGATGAACTCGTTCACACGAACCGTTTTTCGCTCGCGCTCGACCTCGGCGGCGCGAATCGCCTGCATCTCCTCACGTGCCGACATGTCATCGCCGCGCCGGCCGCCGCGCCGCGCGGTGCCGCCGCGGATGGCCGACATGGTGCGCGATATGTTGGCCGTCACCGCTTCCTGATCCACCTGTCCGCGCTTCCCCTTCTTGCGCTTGCCAACGGGGCCGCGCTTGTCATCGCGACGAGCG
>CAYXRS010000165.1:4109-6465 GCA_964467195.1 uncultured Gemmatimonadaceae bacterium | reverse complement strand
GAGTTCTTTCATACGTTCAACGCTCTCTACGAGGCCGGACGTCAGATCGTGCTCACCAGCGATCGTCCACCGGCGGAGATTCCCGGACTGGAGGCGCGGCTGGTGTCGCGCTTCGAGTGGGGGATGGTGGCTGACATCGAGCTCCCCGATGTAGAGCATCGTATCGCGATCCTGCAGAACAAGGCTCGCCTCGACCATCTCGAGATGACGATCCCCGAGCCGGTGATCCGTTTCATCGCCGAGCACGTGCGATCGAGCGTGCGCGAGCTCGAGGGGTCGATCATCAGACTGCTCGCGTTCGCCTCGCTGAAGCACAAGGACGTGACCGTTGAGCTGGCGCGCGAAGCGCTCCGCGACAAGCTGCGACTCGATGGCTCCGGTGAAGCGGAAGCTGCGGTGTTGAGCGTCGCCACTATCCAGGCCGCGGTGGCCGAGGAATGGGGCACGACGGTCGAAGGATTGCGATCCAAGAGCCGCACGAAGCATCTCACTGTACCTCGCCAGGTAGCGATGCATCTCATTCGCGAGATGATGGGGCTCCAGCTGGTCGAGATCGGCAATGCCTTTGGCGGTCGCGACCACTCCACCGTGATTCACAGCCTGGAAAAGGTGGAAGCCACCAGCCAGGCAGACTCACACTTCCGGGAACGTGTGGAGCGGCTGCGGACAGCTCTGGAGAGATTCCGGGAATAGTGTGGAGAATGGCCGCTTCACCAACACGGCAGGCCACAAAATGGGGAAAGGGGTGGAGAAGCCTCCCTCTATCCACAGTCTCCCAGACAGTTTTCCAAGGCTCAACGTGTGCGGGGACAAGGGCTTCCGCGCTTTGTCCCCTTATTCACACCTACTTCTACTACGGCTATTGTCCCTTATCTTCTAGGAAGAACAGATAAAGTGGTAGATCTCCACGTGGGATGGCTGTCTCTTGGCTTGCCCGAACGCCCTGTGGTGACTAGTGTGCCGCTCACGATTCCGAGTGCCGTAAGAGCGAGCAAACCTTCACCGTTGACCGCGGTTGACGGTGTGTTGCTGATCAGCGCCTCACCGTGGTCGGGCAGTTCGCGCCTGATGGATCTTTCTGGGCAATGACCGTTCAACGAATCGAGCGACCCTGGACTATCTGAGGGCCGGTAATGCGCTTCACGATCTCACGTGAGAAGTTGCAGGAAGGGCTGGTGGCCGTGACGGCGAGCGTGCCGAGCAAGACTACCCTCCCCGTGCTCGCAAACATCCTGGTCGAGACCACCGAGCGGGGAATCCGTTTGTCGGGTACCGATCTGGACATGGCCGTGAGTACGGAGCTGAGCGCCGACGTCGAGACGGTGGGCGCGATCACGATTCCCGCCAAGAAGCTCACCGAGATCGTGCGTGAGCTTGCCTCTGCACCGGTGAAAATCGCTGCGCAAGGGGAACAGAAGATCACCATCGAGTGTGGCCGCTCGAAGTTCAAGCTACACGGACTTCCGAAGGATGAGTTTCCCAGTTTTCCGGCGGTGAAGTTCGGCGAAAGCTGGCGGATCAGGTCCGGCGACCTTCAGAAGATGATCTCGCACACGGCATTCGCGGCGAGCACCGAGGAGAGTCGCCCCATTCTCAATGGTGTGCTATGGGAGCTGCGTCCCGAGCACATGCGAATGGTGGCCACCAACGGACATCGTCTCGCCAAGATCGAACTGCCGGTGAGCTCCTCGGGCACGCCTCCGTCAGGCGACCTGATCGTGCCGCCGAAGGCGCTCGAGCAAATTCGTCGCCTCTTTCCGGCGGAGGAAGATCTCGAGATCGCGCGCGGGGACAATCACATCGGATTCAGGTCACCGTTCACGGCAGTGTTCACGCGGCTGATTGAGGGCCCGTACCCCAACTACGACCAGGTAATCCCTCGCGACAACGACAAGATCGCCATGGCCGATCGCGACTCGCTCGCCTCCGCGCTCAAGCGCATGTCGGTCATCGCCTCGGATCAGACGCACCGCATCAGGATGTCCTTCAATGCCGGCATGCTGAAGTTCAGCGTCCAGACTCCGGACCTGGGTGAGGCGCAGGATGAGCTGCCGATCAGCTTCGAGGGGGATCCCTTCGACATCGGGTTCAACGCGAACTACCTGCTCGAGATTCTCCGCTATCTCCCCACTGAGGAGGTCCGCCTCACCTTCAAGGCCCCCGAGCGCGCCGCGACACTGGAGCCGGTGGGCTGGGAGAAGGACGTGAAGTACCTGTGCCTGGTGATGCCGTTGCGGTTGGTGGACTGACGGACGGGCATTGGTTCCGAGGGCGGTCCGGGGAGCAGAGGGCGGTATTGCAAGGAGAACAACGAGCGCTCAGCTTGCCAGCGACCAGCGACCAGCGACCAGCGACC
>CAYXRS010000165.1:0-4009 GCA_964467195.1 uncultured Gemmatimonadaceae bacterium | reverse complement strand
AGGAGAACAACGAGCGCTCAGCTTGCCAGCGACCAGCGACCAGCGACCAGCGACCGACTGCCGACGCCGGGACGTCCGGCGCGGAGCGAAGTGAGCTGAGAACGACGAGCGCTTAGCTGTCGCTTGGGGGGGCAGCTGCGGGCCTCGTGGCGGTCCGCCGGAGCCGTTCAGGCATCTCCACCTGCGCCGTTCAAACATCTCCGCCCTCTCCGCCGTCCCATTCTCGGCAGCCCTCGTCCTCCCCGCGGATGGAGCCGGAACCGATAGGTGCTCTCGCAATCCCGACGGCCGTTCCCGCGGCCGTGACCGGAGCCGCAGTCACGCCGCCGTTCACCGAGGACGCGGCGCTCGCCCGACGCATTGGCGCTGGCGACGACGCGGCGTTCGAGAGCTTCTACACCGATAACGTGGGGCGGGTGTATGCGCTGTCGCTCAGGATGGCCGGCGACCAGGAGGGGGCTCGCTCGCTCACTCAGGAGACGTTCGTGCGAGCCTGGGAACGCATCGGGTCGTACCGCGGCGAGAGCCGGCTGTCCTCCTGGCTGCACCGCATCGCTGTCAACGTTGCCCTCGAGAGGGTGCGCCGGCGATCGCGCTGGAGTCGATGGCTTCTCCCGGAGGAGGACGGCGCCGGTACCGGGAACGCCAGAGCTGACGATCCGGAGATCCGGGTGGATCTGGAGCGGGCGATCGCCGCTCTGCCTCCAGGAGCCAGGCAAATGCTGGTGCTGCGTGACATCGAAGGCTACTCGTACGAGGAGATCGCCCGCCTGACTGGGACGGCGCTCGGCACCGTCAAGGCGCAGATCCACAGGGCGCGACGGCTCATGAGGGAGAAGCTCGAGCCATGACGAACGACCACCCGACCACAGAGCAGCTTCAGGAGCTGGCCGATGGGATGCTTGCGCCGGCAGAGAGATCGCGCGTGCGCGCGCACCTTGAGCATTGCGGAACGTGCCGCGAGGAGAGCAGTCGGGTGCAGTCTCTCATGGCCGCGCTGCGGACGCTGCCGCGCGAACTCGACCCTGGAGCTGACCTTCGACCCGGCATCCTGGCGGAGATTCAACGCCGGTCGGTCGCCCGGGGCCGTCGCGCGGCACTGCAAACGCTGCGCTGGCCACTGTCGGCGGCGGCGGCGATTCTCATTATCCTGACCTCCACGCTCACGGTCATGCTCGTGCAGTCGCCGGAGGTGAGCACGCGAACGGAGGTGTCGGCGAATTTCGTTCTGCTCGAGGGCGAATATCTGCGTGCCGCTGATGAGTTCGCGCGTGCCCTGGACGCAGAGCGGGAGCGGCTCTCGCCGGAGACACTGGATCTCATGGAGGCGAGCCTGCGCTCAGTGGAGCGAGCGCTGGCGGAGTCGCGAGCGGCGCTGGACGAGGATCCTGTGTCGCTGGCGCTAAAGGAGCTGGTGCTTGCCGCACACCGCCATCGCCTGGACGTGCTGAGGCGAGCAACGATCATGATGGTAGGAACATGAGTCCGCTTCTGAGCTGGCCTGGACCGCCGATCGCGGCCTCGAGCGTTGATCTGCGTGCGGGAGTTCGGACGGTCGTGGCTGGCTGGCTGTGGCTTGCCACCCTGCTGGCCGGTGCCGTGGCCCCAGTCTCCCTTTCTGCGCAGCAGCGGGTGGATGAGAGCCGCCCCTTCGTTGCGTCCGGCTCACTGAGAATCATGGTGCTGGAGGGATCGCTGCGAATTCGGGCGTGGGACCGGGACAGCGTTCGCGTCACCGGAACGGTTAGCGGCTCGCGCTCAAGCTTCTATTTCAGCCCGGTGGTGGGCGGCACGGCGAAGCTCGGTTTCGAGGCACCCCAGGGGGGCCGCGCCGAGCTGGAGTTGAGCGTGCCCGCGGGCACCACGCTCTGGATCAAGACCAGCGGCGCACCCATTCATGTGGCGGGCGTGACCGGGCCTCTCGATCTGTACACGGTCACGGGGCGCATCCAGGTGGATGGAGCCCCGCGCTCGCTCTACGCGGAGTCGATGGCGGGTCCGGTGGTCGTTGCGGGCTCGCCACGTGTCGCGCGCGTGAAGACGGGCTCGGGAGACGTTACCTATAACGGTAGCGGCGCCGACATCGCGCTCTCCACGGTGAGCGGTGGCATCAGCCTGAATGGTGAAGGGGAGCTGGTGCGCCTCACCGTGGAGACGATCGGTGGTGAAGTGCGTATGCGAGGGAGTGTCGATCCTGGGGGAGTGGTCATCGTCAACAGCCACGACGGTCCGGTGACGCTGGCCGTTCCGCCGGCGATGAATGCGGACTTCCTGCTCGTGACCCTCCAGGGGAGGCTGGTCAACGAGCTCACCCGGGGGAGCACCCGAAAGAGCAGCGGCCTCAAAGGACAGGAGCTGGCGTTCACGAACGGCAGCGGTGGTGCGCACGTCACCATCCGCACCTTCAGCGGCGCGGTGAGGGTGCGCCCCCTGGACGACCGCTGAGCGGTCGCCCGTCTTCAAACATCGGCCGCAGCTCCACCGTCCCATTGACGAGGCGATGCCCGCCTCTCGGCATGCGCGGCCTCTAGCCCCGCCGCGCGGGCCGCCAATGGTCCTCACCCAGGGAGAACCACATGCTCACTCCCCTTCGCAGCGCGGCGCTGGCACTTCCCCTCGTTCTATTGCTTGCCGCGACCGCACACGCCGGACCGCCGTGGATGTCGGTAGAGTACCCTGTAAACCCGCACGATCGCACCACGCGAGGCGCTTTGGCGGTGGTGCACACCTATCATCACGGTGCGCAGGTCGCGTCCGCCTTCTCGGCGGAGGCCGTGGGCATAATCGATGGTCGTCGCACCACCGTTCGCCTCGAGGTTACAGCTACTTCGCGCCATGGCGCCTACGCCGTGCGCGGCAATCTCCCGGCCGGAGGCGACTGGGTGCTGGTCGTGTCGCGGCAGAACCCGGACGGTCGGGAGCAGGCGACAGCGCTCATCGCGCTCACCTCCTCCCGCGAGATCGTCGCCGTCCAGGTGCCGCACGACAGCCAGGAGGGCGGCCGCTGGCTCGTCCCCCGCAACGTCACGCCGGCTGAAATCGACGCGCTGCTGCGTCGGGCGGTCGCCATGAGCGCCGTCGGCAGGGAGGTGGCGTCGAACAATGAGGCCGAGTCGACTGGTTCCGCCGTGCGGTCGCCATGGCTGGCGTTGACGCTGCTGCTCGTCCCAGCGGGTGTGTGGGCCGCGCTGAGGAAATCTGCCAGGCGCGGAAGGGCGGGGCTTTGACTTCCGTCCTCACCTCAACAACCGCACCCGCGTGGTGTACCGCTGCCGCAGCGGGATCTCCCCGCCGCCCCCGGACAGGATCAGTTCCGCGTCGGTGTCATGGTCACCTTCAACGATCAGCCCGGCGCTCGGCTCCACCAGCAGGGAAGCGGAGGCGCGCGCCGAACCCGAGATCCCCACCGCTTGGCCTCGGCGCACCTGCGAGCCCTCGATCCGGGCCTCGGACGAGCGCTGCACACGCAGCACTCGAACGCCGTTCTTCGTCTGAACGCGGTCAGCGACGTAGCGGTGATGCGATACTGTCGTGATTGGCACTCCGTCTCGGCATGAAACGGTCACCACGCTGTCCTCCCACTGGGTACCCACGCGAATTTCGGCCGGCAACGGGATAATCACCTCCGACATTGCCCCTTCCACGGGACTCCGCCCCGGACAGCCGAGTAAGGTGGGGCTGAGCCGCTCGGTCCGGCCGTCACGGCGCACGACCACCTCGTAGGCGGCCCCGCCGGGCGCAAATCGCTCGGGGGGTGGGATGCGCGGCTCCGCGCCCTGCACGGCGAAGGAGTCTGCCGTCACGCTCAGCTGCGCTCCCTCCGCCGTCGGCGTCGAGTTGAGGGTGAGAAACGCGAGAGTTCTGAGACGGGCAGTGCCTTGCGTGGAGGCCGGACCGCCGCGGGCCTCCGCGGTCCCGCTGACGAGCACCTGGTAGCGGTGCGCACCGGGTGTGTAGGTGACGGCGTGGACATCCGAAGAGCGTCGCGGCTCCACCCTCGCCGGCGCTG
>CAYXRS010000164.1:0-6550 GCA_964467195.1 uncultured Gemmatimonadaceae bacterium | reverse complement strand
ACGGCGAGCGCTACAACAAGGTCATCGATACCTGGACCCACGCCAACAACGACGTTGCCGACGCGATGGTGAAGGCCATGCGCGTATCGAAGGATGGGTTCAATCCGGTGTTCATGATGTTCGACTCCGGCTCACGCGGAAGTCGCGACCAGATCCGGCAGCTCGCCGGAATGCGCGGACTCATGGCGAAGCCGCAAAAGAAGCTCACCGGTGGAATCGGCGAGATCATCGAGAGCCCCATCAAGTCGAACTTCCGCGAAGGGCTGAGCGTGCTCGAGTACTTCATCTCGACGCACGGTGCACGGAAGGGTCTTGCCGACACGGCGCTCAAGACGGCGGATGCCGGCTATCTGACGCGCCGTCTTGTGGACGTCGCTCAGGACGTGACGATCACCGAGGAGGACTGCGGCACGATTCAGGGCCTCGACATCTCGGCGCTGAAGGAAGGCGAAGATATCATCGAGCCGCTGTCGGAGCGCATAGTTGGCGTCGTGGCGGCTGAGGATGTGGAGGATCCTCACGAACGGGATGAGTCGGGCCGTCCCATGCTGCTGGTCGAGGCGGGACAGCTCGTAGACGAGGAGACCGCGCGCCACATCGAGGACGCGGGCATCGAGTCGGTGCGTATTCGCTCGGTGCTCACCTGCGAGGCCAAGCGTGGGCTATGCCGGATGTGCTATGGCCGCAACCTGGCTACCATGGACATGGTGGACCCGGGTGAGGCCGTCGGCATTCTCGCGGCGCAGTCGATCGGCGAGCCGGGTACGCAGCTCACGCTCCGCACCTTCCACATCGGCGGTACAGCGGCTCGCATCGCCGAGCAGACAGCGCGCAAGTCCAAGGTGGCCGGCTGGGTGGAGTACGGCGATCGCCTCGTGCACGTGATCAACGACGAGGGGATGCGCATCGTGACTTCGTACGAGGGCGAGATCGTGATCCGTACTGCGCCGGAACCCAACGCGGCCGTGGTATCGCGGTTTGCGGTCCCTCTGGGCGCGTACCTCATGGTGGAAGACGGCGCGGAGATCAAGCGGGATCAGGTGGTGTTCACCTGGGATCCCTACACGACGCCCATCATTGCCGACGTCGAGGGACGCATCAACTTCGTCGACATCGTGGAGGATGAGACGGTCAGCGAGGAACTGGACGAGCTCACCGGCCTGCGTCAGCGCGTGATCGTGGAGGATCGCGAAAAGAAGCTTCATCCACACATCGAGATCGTGCAGGAGAAGGGCGCGAAGGAAAAGCGCGTCCGCGACTTCGTCATCCCGGTGGGCGCCCAGCTGATGGTGGAGGACGAGCAGAAGATCGTAGCCGGTACCATCCTGGCGAAGATCAGCCGCGAGGCCTACAAGACCCGGGACATAACCGGCGGATTGCCGCGAGTGGCCGAGCTGTTCGAGGCGCGCCGGCCGAAGGATCCGGCCACGATCTCCGAGATCGACGGCGTTGTGCGGTTCGGCGAGATCAAGCGCGGCAAGCGAGAGGTCTTCGTCCAGCCGTTGCGGCTGCTCGACGACGGCTCTCTGGCGCTGGATGACAGTGTGGAGGCCCAGCTCTACGAGGTTCCCGCGGGCAAGCACCTCCGTGTGCACGAGGGCGATCGCGTACGAGCCGGTGACCGCCTGTCCGAGGGTCCTGTGAACCCGCACGACATCCTCCGGATCAAGGGGCCGCGGGCGGTGCAGGAGTATCTGCTCAACGAGGTACAGGAGGTCTATCGTCTGCAGGGCGTGAAGATCAACGACAAGCACATTGGCGTGATCGTCAAGCAGATGCTCCAGAAGGTGCGCATCGTCGAGCCAGGTGATACAGAGTTCCTGGAAGGAGAGCACGCGGACAAGGGCGTCTTCCGGGATGTGAACGAACGCGTCCTCAAGAAGGGGAACACGCCCGCCACGTCCGAACCGCTGCTCCTTGGCATCACCAAGGCGAGTCTCACGACTCAGTCGTTCATTTCGGCCGCGTCCTTCCAGGAGACGACGCGGGTATTGACCGATGCGGCGATCCGTGGGGCGCGCGATGACTTGCTGGGCCTCAAGGAGAACATCATCATCGGTCACCTCATCCCGGCTGGCACGGGCATGTACCGGTACCACGACGTCGAGATCGAGGGCGCGCCGGAGCCGCCGGTACCCGAGGAGTTGCCCGAGACGATCGCGCCTTTTGCCCCGTTGCCAGTGGAAACCGGGATGGCGGCCGGGTTCCTGGGGCTCGGAAACGAGTAACGGGACTCAGGGTTCCGAGGACAGGAATTCGAGGAATCGAGTCCTGGTGGAGATATGAACGCAATGATTCGAAGGGCGGAGGCGCGACACCGCGCCTCCGCCCTTTGCGCGTCCGGCAGTTGACGCCCTGTCGCAACGGCTCACCGCGAGGTGTCTTGACGGCCTGAAGCGCGGCGCGATCTTTCGCCATGCTCACCTGGCTGGCGCTCGCCGCCCTGGCCGTTGCGCTGTCTCTCCTCGCCGCCGGCCTCGTGCGCCGTGCGCTCGATCGCGCCTCCACGCGCGCCGTGCATCGCTTCCGTGCCCGTGTGAACCGGTTCAAGCTCACCGGGCGCGCTTACATCCGCGCCACCCTCCTGGCGGATCCGTCGATCAGCGCCGCGGTGCGAGCCCACGCCGACGAGCACGGCCTGGCGGAGGATGTCGTCTGGCAACGGGTCGACACATACATCCGTGAGATCGTTCCGCACTTCAACATCCTGGCTTATTACCGTCTCGGGTACGCCGTCAGCCGGTTTCTGCTGAATGCTCTCTATCGGGTGAGTGTCGACTACGAGAATCTCCCTGCACTGGAACGGCTGCCCGATGACGCGATAGTGATCTATCTGGTCAATCACCGCAGCAATGCCGACTACGTGCTGCTCGCCTACGTGCTCGCTGGAGACGTGTCCATTTCATATGCGGTGGGGGAGTGGGCACGGGCGTTTCCTCTGGAGTACGTGTTCAAGAGCTTCGGCTCGTACTTCATTCGGCGCCGGTACCGCGAGCCGCTCTACCACTGCGTGCTCGAACGGTACGTCCAGCTCGTCACACGCAACGGTGTCACGCAGGGGATCTTTCCGGAGGGCGGGTTGACGCGAGATGGCCGTCTTCGTCCTGGCAAGATCGGCCTGCTGGACTACATGATCGGCGCCGCTCGCGACCCGAGCGTTGCTGAACGGATGCGGATCATCCCGGTCGCACTGAACTACGATCGTGTGCTCGAGGACCGCTCGCTGCTGAGGGAGCTGGAGAGCGGCGAGGGAACCAGCCGTGTTCCGCGAAGCAGGCAGTTTCGGGAGGTGGCGCACTACACGTTCTGGAATCTCGGACGTCTCGCGACGGGGCGCTGGCGCCGTTACGGCCGCGCGGCGGTGACGATCGGGACACCGATGCCGGTCACTGAATGGCTCGGCTACTGGAGAGAGCGACATGGCGACATCTGGGGCATCCCTCGACCCGACCGGCTGGCGCTCATACAGCAACTCTGCGACAACGTGATGGCCGAGATCGGGGTACTTCTACCGGTCACTCCCGTGCCGCTCGCCTGTGCGGCGATCCAGAGTCTGGATGCCGAGTTCATCCCGCGGGACGTGCTCATCCAGCGGATGGGCGAGATGCGCGACGTCCTGCTCGAGCTGAACGCGCGCGTGTTGCGTCACGATCGGGACATCGAAGAGACGTTCGACCGCGCATGGCGCATGCTCTCGATGCGCCGCATGCTGGTCAGCGTGGGCAGCGGCTTCGCCGTCCTTCCGGGCAACCGGTCGGTGATCGCCTACTATGCGAACAGCATCGCCCACCTGCTCGGACCATTCGAGGCCGGAGTGCGGAGGCGCGACGCGTGGGGTGTGGAGGGGATAGCCCCGGTGCTGTAGGGGGCGAGGGTGCCGCGCAGAAGAAGTGGTGGGAGCCAGTTGCGCGGCCATGAGGTTTTCGCGAGGGAACCGGCGCGGCGCCTGACGTGGCGGATAACAGGTCGAAGCACTACCGAGGTGGCGCCGACCCTTGAACTCCGGTGAATCTTCTGGTATCGTAAGGGTCTGTCCCGCCCCAGCTTGGGGCTCGTTTCAGCATCTCAGAGGTCATGCCGACAATCAATCAGCTCGTCCGGCGCAGTCGCCAGGACGTCGGAAGAAAGGAGAAGGCGCCGGCGCTCAAGGGCAATCCGCAGAAGCGCGGAGTGTGCACGCGCGTGTACACCACGACGCCCAAGAAGCCGAACTCCGCGCTTCGCAAGGTGGCGCGCGTTCGCCTCACTAACGGCTTCGAGGTGACGGCCTACATCCCGGGCGAGGGACACAACCTCCAGGAGCACTCGATCGTGCTCATCCGCGGCGGACGTGTAAAGGATCTGCCCGGTGTCCGTTATCATATCGTCCGCGGCACGCTGGACGCGTCCGGCGTGCAGGGTCGCAACAAGAGCCGCTCCAAGTACGGCACCAAGAAGCCGAAGGCCGGCGCGCCGGGAGGTAAGAAGTGAGCCGACGCACCAAGGCTGTGAAGCGCACTGTCCTGCCGGACGCGCGCTACGACAGCCAGACCGTTTCGAAGTTCATCAACGTCCTCATGCTGGAGGGCAAGAAGTCCACCGCCGAAGGGATCTTCTACGATGCGATGGACATCGTCGAGTCCCGTTCCGGACAGCCGGGCGTGAACATCTTCAAGCAGGCACTCGCCAACCTGAAGCCGGTCGTTGAGGTAAAGAGCCGGCGCGTCGGTGGCGCCACCTACCAGGTGCCGGTTGAAGTTCGTCCCGAGCGTCGTAATGCCCTCGCCATGCGGTGGCTGCGTCTGTACTCGCGACAGCGCAGCGAGAAGTCCATGGCCGAAAAGCTAGCCGGGGAAATCCTGGCGGCATCCCGCGGGGAGGGGAACGCAGTCAAGAAGAAGGAAGACACCCACCGAATGGCGGAAGCCAACAAGGCGTTCGCACACTACCGCTGGTAGGCTGATGGCCGGTTGACCCCGGTTGCCTTGGGGATGGGGCGCTCTCGCGGGCGCCCCGTTGCGCGACTGCGGTCCAGCGCGCCGCCGGTCACGGGTCCCCTTCACAATGCACGAGCGCGCCGGACGCCCGCGCCGTGCTGAGACTTCAGTGCCGAGCATACTCTCCAAGGAGTCGCGCCTCCTCTGGCTGACAGCCCGCTCCGACGTTCCCGCGGAGAGCATCAGCGCGCTCGTAAGTGCGGGCCTCGACTGGCAGCGCGTGGCGTGGCTGGCCGAAGTGGAGCGGGCTGCTCCCGTGGTGCAGGCAGCGTTGGACGGAGCGGTGGGGCGCGCGCGGCTTCCGGCTGAGGCGAACGTTCTGCTGCGTCTCTCCATGGTGGAGCATCTCCACCTGCAGGCTACCGCCCAGCGACTTGGTGACGTGGTGGGGCGGCTCGCGGACGCCGACATCGACGTGATGCTGCTGAAGGGTGCGGCGATGGCCGCGGGTGTGTACGGCTCGTTCGAGGAACGCCCGATGAGTGACCTCGACATGCTGGTGGACCGTGCGAGGCTTGGCGAGGCGCGGCAGCTGCTGCTGGACGCCGGTTGGGAGACGCAGGCGGCTCCGCTGTCTGATGGCTTCTATGCCCGGCACCAGCATCTCGCCGCGCTGGTCAGTGGCGGTTATCCCGTGCCGCTCGAGCTGCACGGTTCCCTCCTCGCACCCGGTCACCCATTTGCGCTGGATGAGCGTGAGCTCTGGCGCACTTCCAGCCGTGAACCCGTGGGTTCAGGTACCGCACAGCTACCGGCTCCCGAGTGGCTGGTGTTGCACGCATGCCTGCATTTCGCCTGGGCGCACGCCCTGACGAGCGCGGCGTGGCGAACCTTCCGGGACATCGATGCGGTTGCCCGGCGTTGCAGCAGCTTCGACTGGGAGCGGTTCGGCGCCCTCGCCGTACGGACGCGCGCTGCCAGTGCCAGCTACTGGACCCTTCGGCTTGGAGAAACCCTGTCCGAGCTGGCGGTACCGGAGCACGTGTTGGAGGGGTTGCGACCGCGGCAGCCCGACTGGCAGCTCAGGCTTCTCGAGAGGCACTTCGCCTTCCGTGTTTCGCATCTGGAGGGGTCCTGCCCGTCAGTACTTATCGGACGCGCCATGTGGCGGAAAGCGGTTGGCCGCGGTATGCCGGCAGGGAGTGAGCCATGGCGCCACGGTGACGAGTTCCCGCGCGCGCAATGGGCCGGCACGGGCTCAGGTGGGTCGGCGAGCGGCCAATACACAGCGAAGGCGGCTTGGCCCGCTCAACTGCTCCGGCATTCGCGGCAGCTGGGGGAGTGGGGGCGGTATGCGCACACGATTCTGACAGCCGACCCTCGGCTTCGATCGCGCGGCTGAGGGAGCGTTGCGGCGGTAGTGGGTCTTGACCCACTACCCGTTTCGGCAGCCCGATTGACTTGGCCCTCAACTGCCTTACATTAAACAGGCTAACAAGTTCGGCCGGCGGGATGGCGCACTGCGCGCCATTTTGCGCCAGCGCTCGCGGTGGTTCAGGCGGGCGTCGGCAGGCCTCTTTACGCAGGACAATCAGACGCCGAGCAACGCTGACCTCGGCGCGCCTTGGGTCCCC
>CAYXRS010000163.1:0-6600 GCA_964467195.1 uncultured Gemmatimonadaceae bacterium | reverse complement strand
CAGTAGCGGGGGCGGGATTTGAACCCGCGACCTTCGGGTTATGAGCCCGACGAGCTACCAGGCTGCTCCACCCCGCGTCAGTGCCGCAAATCTATGCCACTACGAGAGAACAGTCAAGCTGCGGTGCGCCCTCGCGGCCTCACGGATCCGCGAACCGGTACAGCATCTCCCGGTCTCCTTTAACCATCCCGAATTCCTCCCGCGCAATGCGCTCCTGCACGCGCGGGTCCGTCTGGATCGACTTCTTCACCTCCGTCAGCGAATCCACCTGGCGCGCCAGCGACTCGGCTGTTGCCTGCAGACGCCGCTTCTTGAGCTGCTGGCTGAGGAGGTCGGTAGTGCCGAACTCCCCCCCCTGGATGGCAAACGCCAGCACGCCGAGCAGCACCGCCCCCACAACGATGCGACCGACCTTCCGCTTGGGAATCTTCACAGGCCGTAGATTGCGCCGCCCGGAAACTCGGCCATCTCGCCAAGCATCTCTTCGATCCGCAGCAGCTGATTGTACTTCGCAACCCTGTCGGTCCGAGAGGCCGAGCCGGTCTTGATCTGCCCCGCACCGGTGGCGACAGCAAGATCGGCGATGAACGTGTCCTCGGTCTCCCCCGAGCGATGCGAGATTACCGAGAGATAGCCGGCGGACCTTGCCAACTCGATGGCTTCGAGCGTTTCGGTAAGCGTTCCAATCTGGTTCACCTTGATCAGGATCGCATTCCCCACGCCGCTCTCGATACCGCGCCCCAGTCGCTCCGTATTGGTCACGAACAGATCGTCACCAACCAGTTGCACACGGTCGCCGAGCGCGGACGTTAGAGCCTCCCATCCTGCCCAGTCATCTTCACCCAGACCATCCTCGATGCTCACGATGGGGTAGCTCTCCAGCCACCGCCCGTAGAGCTCGATCATCCCCTGCGCGTCGAGCGAGCCACCGTCACTCTTCTTGAAGTGATACGCGTTTTCGCGGTGGAGCTCCGAGGCGGCAACGTCGAGCGCCAGCGCTACGTCCTTTCCGGGTGCGTACCCCGCACTCTCGATGGCCTCGATGATGACCTTGAGCGCTTCCTCATCGTTCTTGAGATCCGGCGCGAATCCCCCCTCGTCACCAACACCGGTACCAAGCCCCCGCTTTACCAGCACCTTCTTTAGCGAATGGAAGACTTCGGTGCCGGTTCGAAGCGCCTCGGAAAAGCTCTCAGCGCCTACAGGCACGATCATGAATTCCTGGCAGTCCACCGTGTTGTTGGCGTGGGCGCCGCCATTGAGAATGTTCATCTGGGGCACCGGCAGAGTGCGTGACAGCGGCCCGCCAAGATACCGGTATAGTGGCATGCCCAGATCCTGCGCGGCGGCGCGGGCGACGGCCATGGAGACGGCGAGCATCGAGTTCGCGCCGACCTTCGACTTGTTGGGCGTATCATCGAGCTCGATCATCGTCCTGTCTATCGTCATCTGCTCGTGCGCCGACATGCCGCGCAGCGCCCGCGCGATGGTGTCCTCAACCATCTCGACCGCGTTCAGCACACCCTTGCCAAGGTATCGGTCCTTGTCGCCATCGCGCAGCTCAATGGCTTCGTGCTCCCCGGTGGAGGCGCCACTTGGCACCGCTGCACGTCCGAAGGCACCGCTCTCCAGCAGAACATCCGCTTCCAGCGTGGGATTTCCGCGGCTGTCCAGAATCTCACGGGCGCGGATCTCAATGATTTCAGACATGACGTTATATATAATTGTATAAGAAGTGATTTATCAATGTATTGCGCCGTTTTCCACAATCCGTGTTGAAGGAGCCAGCGGCTGCGATCCGCGCCGCACTCCCTGCCGTTCGAGCTCAGCTGCCATCGCCTCCCAAGCACGTCTCGTCAGCTCATCGCGGTCCTCATAGTGGAGCCCGTCGGTGGAAATCGGATCGAGAAAGGTCAGCACGATGTGACCAGGCCGGATTCGAGCACTTCCTTTCGGCATGATCTCCAGCGTGCCGCGAATCACCACCGGAACCACTGGCACCTGCGAGCTGATCGCCAGTACGAACGGCCCCTTCTTGAACGGGCGCAGTTGATAACTGTGACCGCGTGTCCCCTCGGGGCAGACCACGACCGAGGCGCCCTCTCTGAGCTGCTCCGCTACGGCCCTGTATGATTCGAAGGACGACTTCCTGTTCTTACGGTCGATGTATACCACGGCCACCTGCTCGGCGGCGGGCCCGAACACGGGAATCCTCTTCAGCTCCTTCTTCCCCACGAAGGTGTAGCGTGGCAGAACCGCTGCGAGCGCGAATATGTCGAACCAGCTTACATGGTTGGCAACGTAGACGCGCACCTCATTTCGCGGAATGTGGTGGCCGTTGCGAACCTCTACCGTCGCCCCGGCTGCAGTGAGCAGGGCGCGAGCCCACCACGGAGGAAGCTTCTCCCACGTCGAGCCCAGGCGTACCCGCCCCCCGAAGATCGTGTAGATCCAGAGCGGGATGCCAAACACCATTGTGAGAGTGAAAGCCGTCGTATAGACGAGGACTGAGCGCATTGTCGTCAAAAGTGGCTGAAGCCACCTGCCAACGCAACGCGTTCGCCATCGAGTGTGACTTCCACGCCGGGCGGTCCAGCCACGACCTTACCAACACGCGAGATGGCCAAGCCGGTAGCCCGTGTGAATCCCGCCATGTCGAGCCCTGTAGGCGCGGACGCCGCGAGCTCGTACTCCTCTCCGCTCCGCGCGGCGTCCACGGCCGACACGCCATGCGCGGTGAGCAGATCCGACAGCTCCAGTGCAATGCGCAGATCACTCGCCGCCGCCAGGTGGCCGACATCTCCCACGAGACCGTCCGAGATGTCGATCAGCGCGGTCGCGCCATGGGCCGACAGCCAGCGCGCCTCGGCCAGCCGTGGGACGGGGTGGACGAATCGCGCCCGGTGTTCCGGCTTCGGCTCTTTCCCCTCCAGCCACGCAGATAGCGCCGCACCAGGACCGCCGAGTCTTCCCGTCACGAAGATTGCCTGGTCCCGCCGTACGCCGCTTCGCCTCAGCGGATGCAGGGTCGAACCCAGCACGGTTACGTTAATCACCAGCTCGCTGCCCAGGCTCAGGTCCCCACCCAGAATAGGTACGCCAAACTTCTCGGCCGCGTCTCCCAGGCCGTCTGCAAGGTCGGCCATCTTCGGCACCCACTCGCCCGGGAAGGAGAGGGCGAGCACCATGCCGAGCGGTGTACCAGCCATGGCAGCGATGTCGCTGATGGCTGCAACCGCCGCACGATAGCCGATCTCGCGAGGGCTCATCCAGTCGCTGCGGAAATGGCGACCTTCCACGGTCGAATCCGTGGTCACCACCAGCGCTTCGCCCGGAGGAACAGCTACCAACGCCGCGTCGTCGCCGATGCCACTGGAGCGTGTGCCCCATCGCTTGCAGAGCTCGCGGATCAGATCGAACTCGCGCCCGCTGCCGAGCGCGGTTTCGGTGATCATCGGACTCCTCCGTCTGCGTGCCGCGTCATGCGTGCTACGCCACGTCTTGTGGCCATCCACGCGACGCCTGGCGCCAGCGCTACCGCCGTCACCTCGCCCGGGAGCTCACGACCTGCGCGGAGCTGTCGCATCGCGCCGGTAGCGCGGCTGACCACGAGCACTCCGGCGGAACCGCCCACCCATATCGTTTGATCGTCGACTGCCACGCTCGTGATCGCGCCGACAGCCGGTGCCTCAAGACCGGCAACACGCGGAAGCGCCTCGCCCGTGCGCGCATCGAGCGCAATGACTTCCTCGGCCGTCGCCACCAGCAGCAGCGTGTCAGCGCTTGCGATGGCGCGCACCGGTCGACGCAGACGAGGCTCCTGTTCCGCTGCCGACACCCGGCGTGCTGCACCGTCTGGCGACGCGGGTGCGATCATGACCAGACCGGCATCGCTCCCAACCCAGAGCGTGTCGCCAAGCAGAAGCAGCGCGCGCACCGGAGAGTTGGGCGGCAGCGAGCGGACCGCCTCGGCGGGCCGTTCGCGGGCGTTGTGCTCGTCGAACCAGGCAAGGCCGCGAACAGTGCCCACCCAGACGCCGCCGAAGGTGGGCGCAATGGACAGGGCGTGGTCGGCGGGGAGCCCATCCGCTAGCGACCATTGACGCAAAGCCTCCGGGCGGTCGGGCTCGAGTCGCATCACCCCTCGATCGCTGGCGACCCAGAGGACCTCGGCACGAGAGGCGAGCGCCTCAACTCTGATTCGGCCGAGTGGACGCCCCGAAGGACCTTCGAGCCACAGCCATCGCTGCAGATCGTGGGCGGCATAGGTGACCCCGCCGCGACCAGCCGGCGACTCGCCGTAACCACCCACCCACACGCCGTGGTCCGCGAGCGTCAGTGCGCGTGCACCTTGCTCGAGCAGACCATAGGGAAGATGGCGTGATTCCTGGAATACCGGATCGACCCAATACAGTCCGTTGCCGCGTGTTCCAAGGTAGACCTCTGAACGGTCGGGCGCGCGCGTGCCCGAAGAGATCGGCCACGACCGCATGCGGGAATCGCGGGTAAGCAGGACGGCGAAAGACTGGAGCGCCGGGAACTCACGGTACACATCGCGCAACGTCGACGGCACCAGTCGAGCATCAGGCGGCGGCAGCTGCCCAGCGCTCACCGGGAACGCCGCACCCGTCCGCGTGACCTGCGACCAGCGTCCGCCGCTCCGAACGTACGCGCCGCCGGCGGGATTCCGCGCGTCGAACAGCAACGCGTCCGCCACTCCCGGCAGCAGCGTACTGGTGAGCAGATCCACGTGCGGCCGGTAGTAGAGCACGGAACCGAAGGCCGCAACCCAGACACCGTCCTCCACGGGATCAGCGGCGACTATCGTCGCCGGCCCGCCTGGATAGCCGTCTTCGCGCGTGAGCGGCGGCAGCCAGGCAGCGCGCAGCGCGTCATAGAGCAGAAGCGCGTCCTGGGTGGCCACAAAGACCATCGTTCGGGAGGCGGCCACGCCAGAAACGTCGTTGTGTACGCCGATGACGATTTGCTCGGCGCGTGCGTGCCCACCCGGAATCGATGGGGCGGGCGTGTCGAGTGCCGTTCCGCCCGTGCACGCCGAGAGGAGCGAGACCAGCACCACTGCTCGTACCACCGTCACGGCTCCTCGACAGGCGGCGGGAGCTCCGCCAGCAACGGCTCGCGAAGAGCGTTTCCGCCGCGCCTCGGCCAGGCCAGCGCAAGCGCCTCGATTACGTCGGACAGCGTGACGCCACGCATGGGCCGACCTGCACCTGCGATCTCGGCGGCGCGACCGTGCACCCAGGCGGAGCCCGCACCCGCGGCAAGAGCGTCGTCCATCTGGGCGAGGAGAGTACCAGCTATGCCTGCAAGCACGTCGCCGCTCCCCGCCGTCGCCAGTGCCGGTGTACCGGCCGCACTCACCAGCCGTTCGCCACGTAAGCCGCTGATCACCGTCGGCACGCCTTTCAGAAGCACTGTCGCCCTGAGCCGCCTGGCAAGCTCGCTGCCGACCTCGAAGTGCCGAGCCTCTACTTCCTCCCGGCGCAGCCCGGAGAGGCGCGCGAATTCCATCAGATGCGGCGTGATGAGCGCCGGTCGTCCGGCGAGAAACGAGCCCAGTTCGTCAGCATCTTTCGCGAAGACGTTCAGCGCGTCGGCATCCAGAACGACCGGTCCACGCCAGAGATGAAGTACGGTTTCGACCAGCTCCCGTGTCCGCCGCTCGTTACCAAGTCCAGGGCCGATGAGCACTCCGTCGGCCCAGTCACAGATGAGCTCGCTGACTGTGTCGCCCGCTCCTTCCCCCGCGGGCCAGTCACTGGCCAGCGCCTCGTTCACGCTCGCCTGCACCACCGCCACCGATTCCGGAGCGACGAGGGCGCGCAACATACCGACGCCCGAACGCAGTGAAGCGCGCGCCGCAAGGGCCACTGCTCCAGCCATCCCGCGTGCGCCGCCGATGATTACGATCTTCTTCCGCGTTCCCTTGTGCGCATCCGCATCGAGAGGCGGCAGCCGTTCTGCAAGCCAGTTAGCGTCTACGAGCGCCGGGACCGTGGGGTCGTCGTCCGGCGGCAATCCGATGTCCAGAACCACTATGCGCCCGGCGGCGTCGCGCGCCCGGAGCAGACCACGCTTGAGGGTGCCGAACGTGACGGTGAGATCGGCAACGACGTGCGGTTCGTAGCGCTGACCCGTAGTTGCATCGACTCCGCTCGGGACATCGAGGGCGACGACGGCAGCGCCGGCTTCGCGTGCAGCCCGCACATGATTGACCAGGTGGGCCACCGAATTTCGCGGCGCTCCGCTGGAACCCGTTCCCAGCAAGCCATCCACGACAATGCCACAGGGAACGTGGTCGTCCATGTTGACGAGCGGCATGGCCTGGCGCCGTTCATAGACGGCGTCGTCGGTTCTCGCCTCGCCCGTCTCCACCGCCGACACGCGAACTCCCGCACCTGCCAATGCACGCGCCACCACCCAGGCGTCGCCACCATTGTTCCCCTGGCCGGCGTATATGCGAACACCTTCGGCCAAGCGGTCGGCGTAGCGCCGTGTAATCTCCGCGGCAGCG
This sequence comes from uncultured Gemmatimonadaceae bacterium, assembly GCA_964467195.1. Lineage (GTDB taxonomy): Bacteria > Gemmatimonadota > Gemmatimonadetes > Gemmatimonadales > Gemmatimonadaceae > CAYXRS01. Next base: position 65 of record CAYXRS010000163.1, on the reverse strand, counting down.
CCTGCTCCGGCGCGTTGCATCAGTGTGCGCGACGCGACACCGGAGGCGACGGCCACCGCATCGCG
>CAYXRS010000162.1:0-6634 GCA_964467195.1 uncultured Gemmatimonadaceae bacterium | reverse complement strand
TGCACCGCGCCGAGCTGGTGTTCACGGCGCTGCCGCACGGCGCCTCGGCGGCCTGGGTGGAGGCGGCGCGCGGAGCGGGCGCGCGTGTTGTGGACCTGTCGTCGGATCTCCGCCCGGGCAACGGCTACTCCGGCGATGCACCTTACGGTTTGACCGAGCTCCTCCGGCCTCGCATCGGCGGTGCAACGGTCGTAGCCAACCCGGGCTGCTATCCCACTGCGGTGCTATTGGCGCTGGCGCCGTTGATCGCCGGCGGCATTGCTCTGCCGGGCGCTACGATTTCGATCGTCGCGGCCAGTGGGGTGACGGGGGCAGGCTACACGCCGCGGCACGACCTCCTATACGCCGAGGTTGCCGAGGACTACCGCCCCTACGCCGTGGGGAACACCCACCGGCATCTGGCCGAGATGCGGGCGATGATAGCGGAGCTCGGTGGCGACCAGGAGCTGATCTTCACGCCGCATCTTCTCCCCGTGGCCCGAGGCATCCTGGCCACGATCACGGTGCCGGTAACGGAGCTTCCACGCGATCCTCTCGCTCCGTGGAAGGCGCACTACGCCGGGGAGCCTTTCGTTGAGGTCACTGCCGAGCCACCCTCGCTGCGCGACGTGGTGCATCGCAACGTGGCGCGGATCAGCGCAGCGCACGCCGCTGGCATGCGGCAGCCGACTCTGATCGTCACCGCCGCGATCGACAATCTGATGAAGGGCGCGGCTGGACAGGCCGTGCAGAATGCGAACCTGGTGTTCGGCCTGGACGAGCCGGTGGGGCTGCCGGCGTGATGCGCGTGGTGAAGGTCGGAGGCCGCGTGCAGAACGATGCGCGCCTGCCCTCGGCAATTGCCGCCGCGTGGCACAGGGCGCCGGGCTCGCTGTGCCTCGTGCATGGGGGCGGCGACGAGATTGGCGCCATGCAGCGGGCGCTAGGTCTGGAGCCCGCCTTCGAGCGCGGTCGGCGTCTGACTACGCCGGCGGACCTGAACATCGTTCGCATGGTCTTGTCAGGCACGATCAACAAGCGCCTGGTGGCTGCGCTGTTGTCGGCCGGAGTGCAAGCGGTGGGGCTTTCGGGCGAAGACGCCGCGCTCATTGGCGCTCAGCCGCTGGATGCCGGGAGGCTTGGCCGAGTTGGAGCGCCGGAGCGCATCAACGTCGCGCTGCTCTGGCATCTGCTCGATGGCGGCTTTCTGCCGGTGCTTTCGCCGGTCAGCCGCGACAGAACCAGCGACATGGGCGACGGACTGAACGTAAACGGAGATGATGTCGCGGCCGCGCTCGCCGTGGCACTCGGTGCCGAGGAGTTGTTCTTCATGACGGACGTGGAGGGGCTGCTGGTGGATGGCGTGCCGGTATCGGTGCTCGATGCGGATGAAGCCGAAGAGGCGATCGTGTCCGGTATCGCCGCCGGAGGGATGGCAGCAAAGCTCCAGGCGGGGATGGTCGCACTGGCCGGAGGCGTGGGGCGCGTGCGGCTTGGGTGGGTGAACGTCCTCGACGATCACGGCGCGGGCACGCTGGTCGTGCCCGCGCGACGTCTCGCTAACGGTACCAAGCCGCCCGTGCCGCGTCGGGAGCTCGATCCCGGTGCCGGCACGCTGCCCCTGTCGCAGCGGAGCCTCGCATGAGTGCGGCGACCTTGCCGGTACTCGACGCACGATCGCCTGGGGAATCGGGAGCGCTCGCCCCGGTATACAAGCGAGCTCCAGTCGAGTTCGTGCGTGGCCGCGGTGTAGAGCTGTTCGACGCCGAAGGACGAGGGTGGCTCGACCTGTCGAGCGGTATTGCCGTCAACGCCCTCGGCTATGGCGATGCAGGCGTGGCCGAAGTCATCCGCGGCGCACTCGACAGCGGCCTCATTCACGTCTCCAACCTCTATCACAGCGCCCCGGGGCGCGCTCTCGCCGAAGCGCTGGTGGCGCGCTGCTTCGCCAACAGCGTGTTCTTCTGCAACTCCGGCGCGGAGGCCAACGAGGGCGCCTTCAAGTTCGCACGACGCTGGGCGCGGGAGACCGGCGGCGAAGAGAAGACCGGCATTGTTGCGCTACGCGGCGCCTTTCACGGAAGACTGTTCGCCACCCTGGCGGCCACCGACCGGGCGGCCTATCGCGCTCCCTTCCTGCCGCTCACCCAGGGTGTGACGATAGCGGAGCGTGACCTCGCGAGTCTTGCCGAGTTGCTCGACGCGGCAACCATTGCGGCGGTGATCGTGGAGCCGGTGCAGGGGGAGGGTGGCGTGCGTCTTCTCGAGCCGGCCTTCCTCCGTGGACTGCGACAGCTGACCGCGCAGCGGCGGATCGCGCTGATCTTCGACGAGGTGCAATGCGGCCTCGGGCGCACCGGCCATGTGTTCGCGCACCAGGCGATCGGGGTCGAACCCGACATCATGACGCTCGCCAAGCCGCTGGCCGGAGGACTGCCAATGGGAGCGATTCTGACCACGAGTGAGATCGCGTCCGCGCTCCGTCGGGGTGACCACGGCTCCACTTTCGGCGGCGGCCCGTTCGTATCGACGGTTGCGCTGCATGTGGTCGAACGGTTGTCGGATGGAGATCTGCTCGAAACCGTTCGTGGGAACGGCGCCTGGCTCGGCGAGCAGCTCGACCAGCTCGCGTCCCGTACCGGGCGCGTGCGCGCCGTTCGCGGAATAGGGTACATCTGGGGGCTCGACGTCATGGACCAGGCGGCGCGCATCGTGGCACGGGCGTTCGAGCTTGGACTGCTCATCTGTACCGCGGGGGAGCACACGCTACGGCTGCTACCGCCGCTAGTCGCCACGCGTGATGACCTTTCGCGCGGGCTCGCCATGTTGGAGGAGGCGCTTCGCTGATGGACACCGTCACGATCCGCCCGGCGCGGGCGCGGGACATAACTGGGATCACCAACCTCATCAACGGCTTCGCGGCCGAGGCCGTAATGCTGCCCCGTACGTACGAGTCGGTTTCACTCGCACTCGACGACTTCGTGGTCGCAGTCGACGGTTCGGAGCGCGTTTTGGCGTGCGGCGCGCTCAAGGAGTACTCGCCGTCGCTGGCCGAAGTGGCGAGCGTCGCCGTTTCTCGCGAAGCGCACGGACGCGGGCTCGGCCGGCGCATCGTTAGCAAGGTGGAGGAGCTGGCCCGGCTGCGCGGCATCCCGGAGTTGTTCGCGCTCACACTGACAGCCGGGTTCTTCGAGGCTGCCGGTTACAGCGTGGTTGAGCGCGCGAGTTATCCGGAGAAGCTGCGGAGGGATTGTATAGGCTGCCCGCGGCGGTTTGGGTGCAACGAGATCTGCGTCGGCCGACTGCTGCCGGCATCGGCGTACGAGGTCGCTGCCTGACTTCCCACGCCCGGCGTGCGGTATCAATGTGGTGACAAGAGCGAACGGTGCGAGAAAGTGTTTGGCGCGCAGACGTTGATCTGCAAAATTTCGTTGCGCGCCGACAAGGGCCGGCGTATCTTGGGCGCGACTCAAAGTGTCCACCAGCCCGAGCCGGAACCACCAACCGGCGATCAACCCCACACATCCTCGCTCATGATCGCTCGGCTAATTGCTGTCGCGCTTGCGCTCGTACTGACCGCTGCTCCCATCGCATCGCAGCAGACGATCACACCGTTCCTTGGAGCCGGGTTCGGCGCTCCCATGGGGACGCTGGGCGATGTCGCCGAACCTGGCTTTCTGCTGAACGGCGGCGCGAGGTGGATCCAGGGGCCGGGCGCACTCGCCTGGCGCGCCGAGGCACTCTACACCCGGTTCGGGTCGAAGCGGGCGAGCTTCTTCTTCGACGGCGATGGCTTTTCAATCCAGTCGCGCGCCCGGACCATCGCGGCGCTGATCGGCGCCGACTACGATTTCGGCGCGGCCGACGCGCCCGCCCGACCATACATCACTGGCGGCATCGGCATGTACGACGTGCGGATCGAGGGATCGTTCAGCGGCGGCTTCGATGGCGAGTTCGAGTCGTTCAGTGGATCGGACAGCAAGACGTCGGTCGGTCTGAATCTTGGCGGCGGCGTTCGCTTTCGCCTGGCGGGCGCTGCGGTGTTCGCGGAAGCGCGGTATCACCACGTAACCCGCGGCGGGCCCGACTTCGAGGATGAAAGTGCGGGCTGGAAGAGCGCGGGGTTCTTCCCGGTAAATCTGGGCGTGAAGCTGGGTCGCTGAACCGTCGCATGAGAAGGCACCGCGGTAGTACCTGCGCGGTGGCAACCGCGCGAGAAACCTGATAACAGGGGGTGTACCATGAAGCGCATGCTTGGGCTTATTGCTGGTCTTGCGCTGGTGGCGGCGCTCGTCGCGCCTGTGGCTGATGCGCAGGGGGTGAATGGCGCGCGGACGGTATCGTTCGGTGTCGCGGGTGGACTGACCTTGCCCACGGGTGACGCCAGTGATGGTCTCAAGACCGGCTACCACGGACAGGTACTGGTCCAGTTCAATCCCGGGCTACCGTTTGGGCTTCGTGTGGACGGCATGTATCACAGCATGGACTTCGAGGGAGGTGGTGGCGACGCGCGGGTGATTGCCGGAGTGCTGAACGCCATGTTTCCCTTCGGAACCGCCGGCGCCCAGGTGCAGCCGTACGCTTCGGCCGGCGCGGGCATCTATAACCTGAAGGCCAACTTCGACGACTACTTCGTCCCCAACGCGTACATCGTGGGCGGTGAAGGGTCGGGCTCGACCACCAAGATCGGTCTGAATGGGGGCTTGGGCCTCCGCTTTCAGCTCAGTGGGTTGAGCACATTCGTGGAGGCGCGGTTCCACAACGTGTTCACTGAAGAGAGTTCGACGCAACTTCTCCCCTTCACTGTCGGTCTGATGTTCTGATCCGGAAACGGATCGGCGCTACTCCGCGCGAGACCGCCCCGCCCCGTGGGGCGGTTTCTTTTTGTAAGTCTTCGGGAACCGTGAGGTTGGACGGCGTCAGACGCAATCTCCGGCGGTCGTCAAAATGTGATAGCCATGTCCCGTTCAACGCCTCCTGCGCTCCGTAAGGCGGCTGGGCGACAAGCAGGGTGCGTGGAACCGGCGATTATCCGCCCGGGCTCCTTCCCCTCGAATCCGTAACCTTTCCCGTTCCCAATCGTTCATGTGCAGGGCGGCAGTGCGCTGGATTCGCACCCGCTGGCAGTCACCGCGCGGCAAGGCGCCGCGTACGGAACACTGGAGAAAGGAGAAGCAGACATGAAGCGCATGCTTGGTGTTGTTGCAGGTCTGGCGATCGCGGGCGCGATGTTCACGTCCGCTGCCGAGGCCCAGGGTGTTTCATTCGGTATCGGCGGTGGCCTGTCGATGCCGGCTGGCAGCTACTCGTTCGATGAAGGCAGCATCAGCGCGAGCGACGTGTTCAAGAACGGCTATCATGGCCAGCTTTCCGCGCAGTTCAGCGCCGGCCTGCCGTTCGCGCTTCGCGTCGACGGCATGTATCACAACATGGACATGAAGCAAGACCTCGACATCAGCATGCAGACGATCGCTGGCGTCGTGAACGGCATCCTCCCGGTGCTGCCCGCCGGCCAGGTGCGTCCGTACCTCTCCGCTGGCGTCGGCATGTACAACGTCAAGCTGAGTGGCTACGGCGAGTCGGTTGCGGAGACGAAGGCCGGCTTCAACGGTGGCGCGGGTCTCAGCGTCCAGCTTGCCGGGCTCAGGACTTTCGTCGAGGGTCGCTATCACCACATCTCGACCTCCGGTGAAGCCCAGAAGATGATTCCGGTGACCGTTGGGGTGATGTTCGGCCGCTAAGGCGAATTTCCGCTGGAGTAGAAGCTGCCCCGCCAACGCGGGGCAGTTTTTTTTGGCTCTGCACGCATTTCCCGATCGTCCGTGAACAACCCTCCTTAGGAGTTCGTGCTCCTCGCGCAGAGCGGCGTACTTGGCTTCGAGCGCCTGTAGCTATGCGATCTCACGTCCGCGTCCAGGTGGAGGGGCTTTCCGGGCACGGCCGCGGAGGTCGCGACCGATTCCAGCTCGCAGCTTCTGGAGCTCGCCCGCAGCAAGACGTATCCAAGTGCTCGCGTGCGCTTCGCGGTGCGAACGCGTTCGATCTATGTTCTGTCAGCGGCCGCTTCCTGCCGGTTCTACAGGTTGGTGGTTAGGGGCGGAGCGGGCCGAGGAGCTCAGGGTGCGTGGTGTGCCGACGCTCGCGCTCATCCAGGGTGAGCGCGTTCCGTTCCGACTGCTTGGCCGGATGATCACGCCCGAGGCGGTCGACTACTTCCTCTCCAGGGAGTGACCTGTTTGAGCCGCCGCTTATCGATGAGCTCTGCATGGCCCGCAAAGGTCGTCGCCATTGCGGCGGCATCCGTGGGCGGGCTGCTGTAAAGGAGGAAGCCGGCGGGTAAGCCGGCAACGCGCCTCCACTTCCCAGCCCAACCGGTTCGACCAGTCTCCTCGTGGCCGAATATCGCGACGCGTGGGACCGCCGCCCGAGAGGAGGATACTGGCGTGCCCGTTCGTCTAATGCGCCCCGACGAGCTCTCCGAAGTAGTGGAGGTGGTCGACCGCACGCGCCAAATGATGACTGCTCTCGGCGAGAATCCGGATCTGGATGACGCCGTTCTCGCCTGAGTCGGTGCACCAGTGCGGATCGGTGTTGGTGATCCCCCCCACGCCCGTGGCGCTCGGCTGGCAACGACGCCAGATTCAACCCACCGCGA
>CAYXRS010000161.1:0-6646 GCA_964467195.1 uncultured Gemmatimonadaceae bacterium | reverse complement strand
CGGCGGGGTGGACGCCGCGGGCGGGGCGGGGGCGCAGCCGAAAACTCCCGCGACGACGGCGCAGCGTAGGTCCACGGATCGGCCACAGAACATTACAAATCTCTGACCCGGACTACGCGTGCGCTTCTACATCACGACCGCGATCGACTACGCGAACGGAGATCCGCATATCGGGCACGCGTTCGAGAAGATCGGCGCCGATGCGATCGCGCGCTTCCGGCGACTCCGTGGCGACGACGTTCATTTTCTCATGGGCATGGACGAGCACGGACAGAAGGTTGCGCAGACCGCGGCCGAGCGCCGCATGTCGCCAAGGGAGCTTACCGACGCCGTCGCCGCAGCCTTTCTCTCGATGTGGTCTCGACTGTCGATCTCGCACGACCAGTTCCTGCGCACCACCGAGCCCGCGCACCGGCGCGGCGTGTACGCGCTGATCGAGCGCATGTTCGAACGCCACTCCGACGACTTCTTCGAGCGCAGCTATGAAGGGTGGTATTGCGTAGGGTGCGAGCTGTTCAAGCGAGACAACGAGATAGAGGACGGACGTTGCGTTCTGCACCCCACACGCTCCCTTGAATGGACAACGGAACGGAACTGGTTCTTTCGCCTCTCGGCCTACCGCGATTTCCTGCGAGACCTTTTCCGTCGTCGTCCAGACTTTCTCGAGCCGGAGACGAGGCGCAATGAAATTCTGTCGCTGCTCGAGTCGGGGCTCGACGATATCTCGATCACCAGGTCGCGGCTGACGTGGGCGATTCCATTTCCCCGCCCGACCAGTGAGGGTGAGACGCAGGGAACATGGGTATGGTTCGACGCGCTACCGAACTATCTCACCGCCACCGGCTTCCCAGATGAGGCGCACGAGAGGCTCTGGCCCGCCCAGCTGCACGTGATAGGCAAGGACATCACGCGGCTCCACTGCGTGATATGGCCCGCAATGCTCGAATGCGCGGGGCTCGCCCTCCCCGAGCACGTGTGGGCACACGGCTTCGTGAATCTGGGTGGTGAGCGCCTCAGCAAGTCGGCGGGCATCCGGCTGGATCTCGGCGAGGCGGTCGACCGCTTCGGGCCAGACGCCTTTCGCTACTTTCTGCTGCGTGAGGTTCCCTTTGACGGAGACGGCAGCTTCTCGTGGGAACGGTTCGAGGATCGCTACAACGCCGATCTGGCCAACGCATTCGGCAACCTCGCCAGCAGAACGCTGGCGATGATTGAACGCTACTTCGACGGCTTGGTGCCAGCCCTGAACGAACATGCCTCGTCCGCCGACGCCGACTTGCGCGAGCAGGTGGCGGCAGCGTGCGCGGACTTCGAGCGCGCTATGCAGGGTTTCCTCCTTCACGAGGCGCTCCAGGCTTTGTGGCGAATAGTTGCCGCCGGCAACGCCTATGTGGATCGAAAGGCCCCATGGAAACTCGCCAAGGAGGAAGCAAACCGTGACGAGCTCGCCCTCACGCTGGCGACACTTGCCCAGGTACTGGCGGAGCTGGCCGTGCGCCTGTCCCCTTTCATGCCGAACAAGGCGGAAGAGCTGTGGGCGCAGCTGGGCGCCCCCGAGACAGCCGCCAGCCAGAGGCTTTCAGCTATCGGGCCGCTGAACCTTCAGCCTGGCGGCTGGACCATTGCACGTGGAGCGCCGCTTTTTCCGCGGACCGAAACAGGGTCCCGGCAACAGGCCACCTGAAAGCACGAACGTCGCGAGCACTGCGACGTGTTGCGTTTTTTTCCACTTCGGCCGGGTAGAGGCACGATTCGTAGCCGGTCGTTACCCGCTCCTCAATGGGGGAGTCCACCACGAGTACCCCCTAAACCGGGAGTGATTTGCATGCGCGACGAGCGGTGGACGTTGCTGCTGGTACCACACGGCTCCGAGACACCACGAGGCTTCTCGCTCTCCAGACGGGCGCTAAGGGCGGCCGGCACGGCTGTTGGAGCGACTGGCCTCATCGTGCTCATCGCGCTGGGAGTGCTGCTCACGCAAATGACAGGCGGATCAGGGGTGGCAATCGCTGCCACGCGCTCGGGGATGGAGACCGAGGACGTTGGCGAGTTGCGCGCGCGACTCATGCAGCTGCGCGACACGCTGGACATCATCGCCCGCCGCAATGAGCAGATCCGCGTCCTCGCCGGCCTGCCGGAGGAGGTAGACGCCCGCGCACCTCGCCTCGCGACCATCTCACTCTCCGGTGAAGTGGATGGGATCCAGCCCGCAACCTTCATTGCTCCGGAAGAGCTGTACGCCAGCTCCGATTTCGACGCGATCCTCCGCCGCGCGTCCGACCTCGCTACCAGCTTCGCCGAGGTGGCGGACACCCTGGAGAGCAAGTACGAGCGGCTGGCGCGGATCCCCTCCATCATGCCCACGGCAGGCTGGCTGTCGAGCGCATTCAGCCGGAGCCGCATTCACCCGATCCTTCATGTGGCACGGCCGCACCAGGGGATCGACGTATCGGCCCCGATGGGTGCGCCCATTGTCGCTCCGGCCGCCGGTACGGTGAAGCGCGTCGCGCGTGAGCGTGGCTATGGCCTGCTCGTCGAGATCGATCACGGCAACGGAATCATGACACGCTACGCTCACTGTTCACGCGTCAGCGTAAAGGCAGGGCAGCGCGTGGGTCGCGGCCAGGAGATAGCCAACGTCGGAAACAGCGGCCTCTCAGCCGGCCCGCACCTCCACTACGAGATCCACGTTAACGGCCGCCCGGTCGATCCGTTGACGTTCGTCCTGCCGGAGAGCGCGATCACCGACTGAAGTCGTCACCCGCCAGGTCTTCGCGAGAAATCCACCTCCGGCACGTCTCTCGCCGCTGGGTCGGTGACCTCGAAGTACGGCTTTGCACCGGCTCCGATGGCACGGGCAGTGAGGGTTTGAGGGAAGCGTCGGATGTAGGTGTTGTACTGCCGCGTCGCTTCGTTGTAGTCCTGACGAGCGACGGCAATGCGGTTCTCGGTGCCCGCCAACTCGTCCTGCAAACGCACGAAAGACTGATCCGCGCGCAGCTGCGGATAGGCCTCGGCGATCGCGAGCAGCCGGCCGAGCGCCCCGGTGAGCTGCGCATTCGCGGCAGCCATTTGATCGGGATCACCCGTCGGGATGGCGCCAACGAGGCGCGAGCGTGCCTGAGCTACCTCGGTGAATATGCGCTCCTCGTGCTCCGCATAACCGCGCACAGTTGCTACCAGGTTGGGCACCAGATCGGCACGCCGCTGGAGCTGCACCTCGATTCGGGCGCGCGCTTCGTCCGCACGCTCATCCAAAGTTTGAATGGTGTTGTAGCCGCACGCGCCGGTAAATAGCGGCAGTAGCAGTATCAGCCAGCGAGCTCGCATTCTGTTCGTCTCCTCCTTTGCACGGGCTACCGGCCCGCTTGGTCAGCTGGGGCGGAACCCCAACTGTACTACGTATTGACCCGGCCGAACGGTTCCGCCAGGCAGCTTCCAGGCAAGTGGCGCACGCTCCACGAGGCACTCGTTCACGCTCTTGCCGGCGGCCGAGGACCACGTGTCGTGTTCCACGCGAACCGCCGTTACGCCCCCCGCACCAACGGTCACGAGCATGGCGACGCCACCGGCCAGCGACGGATCATCCTTCTGGCCGAACTCCTCGTAGCAGAAGCGCGAGAACGACTGCTCGCGGCGCACGGCTTCAAGGAGTGGCGGCGGCGCATCCGGATAGGTCGGACGAGCAGCCGGCTGCACCGGCCGCGGCCGGGTTGTTGTGAAGGTGTCGGGCTCGGCCGGTGGGATGTCCACCATCAGCGAGTCCAGGTCCATTGGCATCGTATCTACCACGGCGAGCGTGTCGGCATCCGTGCGCCGATCCCCTCGGCAGCCGGCGATCAGCATCGTAACGGAGAGGGCGGTGAGGGCGATCAGGGCTCTCATGAGGCGTCCATGGTGTCGAGGTGAACGAACAGGCGCTGCGCCCCGGCCAGGTAGCCGGTGAGGACAAAGCGCAATTCATCCCTGGATAGACGACCATCCCCCCTGCGATGCTGCACGACACGTACGAAGGGCTCGGCATCGAACCCCGCCACTTGGGCCACGTCGCGACTGAGCGCCTCGTAGTCGGAGGGAGGCACTCGATCGTGCAGTCGCAGAACGGCACGAGCGATCGCCATGAACGTGCTGAGGCTGGCAACCAGTAACTCCTCCAGGGCACGGGCGTCGCTGGCGGCATCCAGCACGCCCTGACGAAGACGGATCAGTTTACCCATGGCTTCATGCTCGGCCTGGAGCCTGAGGTGCCCACGGTCAACGCTCACCGCCTCGAATGGCGGTGTTCCGAAGAGGACGCGGTGACGCTCGAGAACATCGCGGTACTCCATGGGAAAGACGTCTGCACAGCGCGCCCACTCGTTCACAGTGAGGGTAAGCGGCGGGGCGTTTCCGGTTCTCGCCCATTCGTCCGAAACCGGCGACTCCCGCTCCAACTCCGTCAATCCAAGCGATTCGACGAGAACGAGCACGTTGTAGTCCGACCGCTTGGGTACATGTTCGCCGGAGGCGGCGGAGCCGTAGAGCACCACCGCCCGCAGATTGCTGCCGTGTACCTCGTGCAGGCGTTCAACGAGTCTGTCGAGGGTCATCGCCGGCATCTACCAGCTCCTCCCGGCGCCCCCGCCACCAAAGCCGCCGCCGCCACCGAATCCACCGAATCCACCGCCACCAAAACCTCCTCCCCCAAATCCGCCTCCAAAACCGCCAAAACCCCCGCGCCGACCCATTGGCAGTGGCACGATCACAGGCACCCACATCCGCCGGCGGCGGCGGCGACTGCCTCGGCCGCCGCGCCCACCTCGATCCCGAAGCGCACCGATGACAAGGTAAGCAATGATGGCGACCGCGATGAGAAGGCCGAGCGGGATGCCGCCGCTTGGCGGCCGCGAAGCTGGCACCTGCGTTACCAGGCTCGTATCGAGCTGAAAGCCGAACTCCCGCTCGAAGGTGTGCGCAACCCGAACGACTGCCACCTCCGCACCACCGCCGTAGTCACCGCGCGCCAAGTGTGCGACGACCTCATCGCCGATGCGTCCAGCCATGCCGTCGGTGATGAAACCCTCGGCTCCGAATCCCGTGGCGATATGGAAGCGCCCCCTTCCATCTGGTGCCGTCTCTTTGGGCACGATCAGTATGACCACACCCGCATTGCGGCGAGGATCACCGATTTGCGCAGCCGCGCCCACTCCCCACTCCCGGCCGATCTGGAGTGCGATGTCGGCAGGTTCTCGACCGCCGAGATCAGTGAGCGTGACGAGCGCGATTTCTCCACCTGAGCGCATGCGCACGTCCGCGGCGATTCGTTCCATGCGCTGCTGGCTCGCGGCGGGAAGCACGCGGGCGAAGTCGTTCACATGACCGCGAGGTGCGGGGAGCTGAAATGCTTGCAGTGCCAGCAACAGACCGATAGCTTGCGGCGCCAGATGCAGCACTCTCCCCTCCTCCTCTCGTTGGCAAAGGCTCCGATCGCCGCACTCGCGACGGCGATCGTTCTCGCCTGCGGCGATACGAACACCGGCGAGATACATGTCGTCATCGATACTACACAGGTGAGCGCGACACTGGTAGTCGTGGCGGTCCCGTTCGATCCCGCATCGCTTCACGCGACAGCTGCGGGGGGTGCCGCAGCCGACAGCATGTCGCTCCTTCGTGCGCTCGGGGACAGTCTTCGCGCCGCCCAGCAGACCTTCGAGCGTGAGCGCATCTCAATCAACCTGGAGGTGGTCGAGTTGCGTGGGCGCGACCGGACGTCCCGGGAGTACGCCACCGCGCACACAGAGCTGAGTCGACGCATCGCCGCCGCTGAGTCGCTGCGTGCCGAGCGGGACGCCCTTCGCGCGCAACGGCAGACGCTGGCCGATGAACTCGGTCTCACCCCTTCGGAGCTGAGTGTTTCACCACATATCCCCTGGGCTCGCGTAGACAGCGCGGCGCGTGCTGCTCGCCGCGGTGCAATTACCGCCACGCCGAACGCCGACACCCTCACCATGCGCCTGCCGGCGGGTACCTGGTGGGTAACCGCGGGCAGAGTCGGCGACTACCTTGGCAGTGGAGCCACGCGCGTAGAGGTGCGACGCGCTGCGCGTGATACCGTGCGACTGGGCGGGAGCGGCTGACTACGCCAATCCAGACTTCGGCAGCTCGTCGGGGGATGGCGCGGAGACACCGTCAGCGCGTGAAGTTGAACGGGAAGCTGTACGTCCCGCCACCCTGATCCGACGCCGGGAAGCGCCAGCTCGAGACGCGAGAACGCACGCACGCTTCTGTCTCGTCCGCGCCGGGCCCGCTCCAGCTTCGGTTGGCCACACGCGCTTCGGTAACGTTGCCACCTGCCGCGATGGTGATGGCCACCGTGACGGTGCCGGCAAGCGACGGATTCACCTTTAAACCGTACTCCTCGTAGCAGAAGCGGATCTGCGACTGGCGGCCGCGCACGTAGTTGCCCAGCTCGCCGACATCGCGAGCCGGCGCGCCCACCGTCTCGGCGCGCACCAGGCTGGGTGCAGCCACGCTGACGGTGGCACGGGCGACGCCATCACCCCCGCCCGACACACCTCCGATCGCGCTCGCGGCACCGCTCCCGGCACCCAGGCCGTCGCGCCCCGGTGTCCGCGAACCTTGCCCTCCCTGCCCGTACGCGATCACC
>CAYXRS010000160.1:1983-6833 GCA_964467195.1 uncultured Gemmatimonadaceae bacterium | reverse complement strand
CTGCGCGGGCTGCTGGGTACGCGGCTGCGTCGCACGCGGCGGAGTGGGCGATGGCTGCCCCGCTGGCTGATCGGGCACATCCTCGAGCTGCGGCTGCGCGAGTGTATCCTGGCCGGCAAGCTCGAGATCGCGCGCCAGCGCGGTGTCATCCGTCATCGCCGTATCGCGATCGCCCGGACAGGCACCCAGCGCAAACGCCATAACGAGCGCGGCGGGGGCGAGAATGAATCGGTTCCTGAGCATTTTATCGTTCTCCAAGCAGGGGTGAATCCGTTAAGTGATGTACTCCCAAGTACTTACGGGACAGGATTCACTTGTGTTGGGGAGCCCCGCAACATGCCAAGGCGGCGCAAGCGACATGCCATTACCCCTCCACTCGCTCCATCATGCTCCTGTCTCCTCCAATGTCCTCCCTCTCACACCTTCGGCGTCCAACGAGTATTACCCCCCGCAGGAGCAGCGGTTTCTGTTCCGCCGGGACAGGCTCTGCCTCTCCGAAAAAGAAGCCCGGCTGGTCCGGGCGCCCTTAACGTGACGCCGCACAGAGCGATGGCGTGTGATCGCCATCACACGACGCCTTGGCGGTCGTGTGACATCTCCGTAAACTTGGCCACATGACCCGCCTCTCCGCAGATCCTGGCGAGCTCGAGCGCCGGCTCGCCGACTTGGAGGAGCTGACATCCGCGCAGTCGCGGATCATCTCCGAACTGCGGAATCAGGGTGCGCTGAAGACGCAGTTTCTGAGCAACATCTCCCACGACCTTCGGACACCACTGACGGCGATCATCACGCACGCAGAGATTCTGCGTGACGGCCTGTTGGGAGAGCTCAGCGAGCGGCAGCACGACAGCGTCGGCGGGATCATCAGCGCGGGGCGGCAGCTACTCGACATGGTGGGGGAGATCCTGACGTACGCGCGCGGCGCAGCCAACCAGCTCACGGTAACACGCAACGAATTCACCGTCAGCGAGGTGGTGGAGCAGGTGGTCGCGCTCAGCCAGTCGCTGGTTTCCAAGAAAGGACACGTCATCGAGGTCGCATGCGAAGATGAGTTGCCGCCTCTGTATGCCGACCGCGAAAAGATCACCCATACCCTCAGCAACCTCGTTTCCAACGCCATCGACTTCACGCCGCCGGGCGGCAGGGTGTGGATCGAGGCACGACTAACGGTGCCATCGGAACGCGGCTCTGCCGTGTTGATCGAGGTGGGCGATACGGGTATCGGGATTGCACCGGAGCACTTCGAGCTGATCTTCCGTGAGTTCGCGCAAGTGGATGCATCGGCGTCGCGACAGCATCACGGCACCGGACTGGGCCTTGCCATAGCCCGCAAGTTCGTCGAGCTGCACGATGGCCGGATCTGGGTGGAGAGCACGCTCGGCGAGGGAAGCCGCTTCTACTTTACGATCCCGATCCGGCCCCCGAAGTAGGGTGCGCCCGCGCGTTCTGATCGTGGAGGACAGCGCGATCGTCGTCAGCGCCATCCGGTTGCTGTTGGAGGAAACCGGGTTCCACGTGGACGATGCGGGCGGCGTATCGGACGCCGTCGCCAGATGCAGAGACATCCGGCCCGACATCATGCTCCTCGACCTGGGCCTGCGCGATGGCAGCGGTTTCGATGTATTGGCGGCTCTGAGCTCTGGCGCCGAGCTGCCGCGTGTCGTGATTGCCGTCACCGGCGATGATGCACCCGAGGTCCGCGAGCGATGCCTCTCCCACGGTTGCGTGGACGTGCTGGTCAAGCCGATCCGGCCGCTCGATTTGCCGCGGCAGCTTCGTAGCTGGCTGTCGGCCGCGCCTGGCGAATAAACCGAGAGAGAGAACGCTGAGGCCTCGGCGCACTGAATACCGTATCACACCAGCCAGCGTAAACAGCGTTCTAGATACGACTGCGGATGAACTCCGGAGTGAGCGCCTGGAGATAGGTGGCGAGGATGGTGAAGTAGTTGGTCACCAGCAACAGGCCGATCACGATGAGAAGCGCACCGCCGATGCGGCTCATCCAGATCATGGCGGGACGGAACCGCTTGAACCACTCCATGAAGCGACCGATTGCCAGCGCGGCGATCAGGAAGGGGACGGCCAGTCCCATTGAGTAGGTGAAGAGGAGGAGCAGACCCCTGGACATGTCGCCGGAGCTTCCGGAGTAGATCAGGATTGAACCCAGGATCGGTCCGATGCACGGGGTCCACCCTGCCCCGAAGGCGATCCCAACCACGCCCGAACCGAGATAGCCGAGCGGCTTGTTTGCCAGATGTACACGTCGCTCCCGACTGAGAATGCGCAGCGGCACGACGCCAATCAGGTAGAGGCCGAAGAGGATGATCAGCACACCCCCGATGCGCGCCAGCCAGTCACGGTAGTAAGCGAGCACGCCACCCACCGCAGTCGCCGTCGCCCCCATCGCCATGAAGATCAGCGTGAAGCCGCTGATGAACAGCAGCGCGTGGATGAGCGTCGTCCGTCTGGCCGTCTGCACCTCGTCCAGCGACATCCCCGTGATGAAGGTCACGTAACTCGGGATGAGCGGGAGCACGCACGGCGACAGGAAACTCAGCAAGCCAGCCGAGAAGGCGATGAAGAGCCCGAAGGTTGCGGTGGGATCCAATGCGAGATTCCAGGTGAAGCGAGGTCGTTAAACAAGGGGCCCCAGGGGCCCCTTCCCGAAAGCTAGCCGCTCGCCATCACAGGGCGAAGGGCAGTCACGTAAACAGATCGCGAAGCCGCCCTTCACTGGCACCTGGCGCATACGCCGTAGATCACGAGGCGGTGGCGCTGACGGGAGAAGCCGTGCGATTCGGCCAGTAGCGTAGTCATGCGCTCGAGTCGTTCGTCGCGCAGTTCTTCGACGCGTCCGCATACCGTGCAGATCAGGTGCTCGTGCTGTGGAATACCGCGCGCCGGTTCGTAACGCTTGAAACCCTCGCCGAAGTCGCGTTCCACGGCCAGACCGCTGCGCGCGAGCACCTCGAGCGTACGATAGATGGTCGCCGTACCGACGGCATGTCCGCGGCCAGCAAGCTCCTCCCGGATCTCCTCGGCAGAGAGATGCCGGTCGCTGAGCAGCACCACCTCGGCCACAGCCTGCCGCTGTGCCGTGACGGGCAGGTTGTGGTCGCGCAGATACGCGCGGAAATCTTCTAGCGCGCGCTCGCGCTCCACCTCTCCTCGACCAGCGCCGCGCGGAATGCCTCACCGGTGAGCCGCACCGGTTCGACATCCTCTCCCACGCGGCGGTGCACACCGCGCACGACGTCGTCCACGGCGAGCAGCGGTGCGTCAGCTTCTGCCACCAGCTCGAACTCCCACTTGCCGCGGTCCACGCCCTTCAGCGTATGCCTGTAAAGCGCTCGATAGACGATGTGGCGGGGAACGCCCCCATCGCCACCAGCGTCCGGTGGGGTGGACTGTGGCTCCACCGCAACCACGGCGACCCCGGTCTCCCGACCGTCATGGCGCAACGGGTGGAAGAGGTGTACCTCAACGACCTGATCGCGATCCACACGACCGGCGATTTCACCGAGGAACCGACGCTGGGTATCGCTCATTGCGCTCCCGCCGCTACAGAGCCGCTGCGAGCAGCGCTGCGAGCGTCCAGCTCACGCTCCACGTAGAGCCGAAGAATGTGAAGGAAGTCCTGGGCGTTGGTGACGACACCGAAGGCCTGATGAGTTCCACGATCCTTGAGCTTGCTCACGACGAACTCCGATGAGTCGACGCAGATTGTCGGCAGCTCGCGTAGCGTGCCGTCCTCCTCGGTCACGAAGGCGGGAAGCATGTTACCCGTCGCTATCGCGTGCAGCGCCGTGGCGATCATGATCGCGAGCGTGGCGCGAGACGTGTGTCGCTTCATGGCGTCCTGTGCCTCCAGTGCGTCGGTCAGGACGCCCGGCAGTGGGCCGTCGTCGCGGATCGAACCACAGAGCACGAAGGGAACGCCGTGCACCACGCAGGCGTGCATGATGCCGTCGGTGATCACGCCCTGGCCCACCGCCGCTTCGATCGAACCGGCGGCGCGAACCTTGTTGATGGCGCGCATGTGCAGGCCATGCCCGCCGCTTGTAGTCTCGCCGCTTCCGCTCATCCCCAGCGTCGTGCCATAGATGGATGCCTCGATGTCGTGCACTGCCACGGCGTTCCCGGCAAGCAGCGCGCTCACGAAGCCGTTCGAGATGAACCACGTCATGTCGGCGCGCGCACGCGAGTGAACGAGCGCCGGACCGGTAACCCACACGGGATACCCACCGCGCTCACGATCAGCCACCAGGATGCGCGCCATGAGGGAATAGTCGATCGGCTTTTCGCGCGAGACCTCGCTGGTCATGAAGTTGAACTCGCCCTTCCCGTCATCATCCAGCGCTTCGTCGCCGCGAACGAGAATGCCCTCGCTTCCATCCTCGCGATGGCCGATGGCGACGCGCTCACCCTTCCGGACGCGGCGCATCTCACACACCCAGAGTTGGTCGTCGTCGGCGAGTACTATGGCGGCGTCCATCCGCGGCTCACTCGGCATTCGCCACTCCCCGCGCACGCGCACATATGTTGGCAGGTTCGTAGTGGAGAAGAAGTCCTCTGGAAGAACGCCGTCCGCTGGCGCCGCAACGAACCGTGCGTCGGGCGCCGACGCCAGGCGCGGATCGGAGAAGTCAGGCTGCGCAAATGTGCTCACAGAAGAAAGATGGACGGTGGGGGAAGGGGGTTCAAGAAGCCGGTAGTGGGTCGACCCACTACCCAGGAAGCCGGGTTTCGCGCTTCGGCTTCGGCTTCGGCTTCGGCTTCGGTCGGGATTGAAATTGAACTCCGAACCGCAACCGTGTTTTCAGAGCACCGCAACAGGATCCCGATCGAAG
>CAYXRS010000160.1:0-1883 GCA_964467195.1 uncultured Gemmatimonadaceae bacterium | reverse complement strand
GAACTCCGAACCGCAACCGTGTTTTCAGAGCACCGCAACAGGATCCCGATCGAAGGTCACGCGCATGTCGTCTGCGCCAGGCACCGAAAACCGGTCGAGAAAGTAGCGCGCCAGGCGGGTGAGCGGGGCGGGGCTCTCCGACTTGACGAGAAGATGCCACCGCCAACGCAGCTTGATACGCTCGATCGGACAGGGAGCAGGTCCGATGATGTGGACGCCGCGTAGCGGACGGCGCTCCAGAAGGGCGCGTAGCCAATCTCCGGCAACCATGGCCAGCTGCGCCGTGCTCTCCTCGGCCAGGCCGCTGAACACCACGTTGGCAAGGCGAATCTCCGGGGGATAGGCGGGCGCCACTCGAGCCGGCAGCTCCTCGGTCACGAAGGCCTCGTAGTCGTGTGTGACAGCACAGCGTACCGCGTGATGGCTTGGCATGCGCGTCTGAATGACCACGGCGCCCCCCTTGGGCCCACGCCCGGCGCGTCCGGCCACCTGGCTGAGGAGCTGGAAGCTCCGCTCGGACGCGCGAAAATCGGGGAGGTTGATGCCGACGTCCGCGTCCACTACTCCCACGAGCGTCACATTCGGGAAATCGAGCCCCTTGGCTATCATCTGCGTACCGAGAAGAATGTCAACCTCCCCGTGATCGACCCGATCCAGAATCTCGGTGTGCGCCCACTTGCCGCTGGTCGTGTCTACATCCATTCGTGCGATGCGGGCGGCTGGGAACCGCTCTGCCAGCAGGCGTTCCACCTGCTGCGTTCCGAGCCCGCGTTGTCGCACGGTGTTGCCGCCGCATCGCACGCACAGCTCGGATGCCGGTTCCTGGTGGCGACAGTAGTGGCAGACGAGCCGCTCGGGCGCACGGTGCGCCGTGAGGCTGATGCTGCAGTTGGGACAGGTGCGCACGTCCCCGCACTCCTCGCATTGCACGAATGACGCATAGCCTCGCCTATTCAGGAGCAGGATGCTCTGCTCCTCCCGCGAGAGTCGCTCCCTCAGCGCGCTCTCCAGTGGCGCGCTTATGACCCGCCCGAACGGATCCCCCACCGCCTCCGCCGACGCCAGCCGGGAGGTGACGGCACGCAGGTCGACTACCTCGACCGCCGGAAGACGGCCGGCGCCAACCCGCTCCGGAAGCGAAAGGAGCCGGTACTTCCCTTCCCGCGCGTTGACCCAGCTCTCGAGGCTCGGCGTGGCGCTGCCAAGCACCACCACCGCGTTGTCGAGCCTCCCGCGCACCACAGCCAGCTCTCGCGCATGGTAGCGCGGCGTCTCGCCATTCTTGTAGCTGCCCTCGTGCTCCTCGTCCACCACGATCGCGCCAAGGTTGTCGAGGGGCGCGAAGATCGCCGAACGCGCACCCACCACAATGCGCCGCTCGCCTCGCCGCAGCGACAGCCAGGCATCGTAGCGCTCGCCATCGCTGAGCGCCGAGTGCAGCACCGCCACCTGATCGCCGAAGACGGCACGGAAACGATCTACCGTCTGCGGCGTGAGCGCGATTTCCGGGACGAGTACGATGGCGGACTGACCGCGTCGCTGCACCACCTCGCGCAGCAGCTCCAGATAGACGAGTGTCTTGCCGCTCCCGGTGACGCCGCGCAGCAGGAAGGTCTCCCCGCCCGTGCCGGAACGCAGCGCGCCGATTACATCATTCTGCGCACTGGTGGGTTCGTGGGTCTCGCGTTCACGCGCGATCCGCGACGCGAAAGGATCGCGCGGGGCAATTTCGTCCTCGATCACGATGAGCCCGCGATCAGCGAGCTTCCGGATCACACTCTCCGAGAAGCCGAGCTGCTGCGTCAGGTGAACAGTCGACGAGCGGCCTCCGGTGCTCTCCAGAAGCTCGAACAGTTCGCGCTGCCGCCGAGCCCGTCCGAAGA
>CAYXRS010000159.1:0-6898 GCA_964467195.1 uncultured Gemmatimonadaceae bacterium | reverse complement strand
GGCTGGAGCACGTGCTCGCGTCTCCGCCGCATCTCGGTGAGTTCTTTCTGACGGATGCGTTCCAGTACATGATCGACCACGGCGCGAAGATCGAGGTGCGGGACGTGGCAGGCTGGTACGACGCGGGAAAGATCGACACGCTGCTCGACACCAACCGCGTGGTGCTTGGCCGCGACGGGGCGCGACGGCCGTCGGAAGCGGGGGACTGCACGATCGTCGATCCCGTTTACGTCGAGGACAAGGTCACGTTGCGGCGGTCCACCATTGGGCCGAACGTTTCCATCGGGTCAGGGACGGTGATCGAGGACAGCGAGGTGAGCGATTCCATCATCGGCAGCGATGCGAAGATCACGAACTCGCGGCTGAAGAGCTCGCTCGTCGGCGACAGCGTCGTACTCGACGGCCTGCGGGGGGAGGTGACGGTTGGGGACCACTCGGAGATACGAATCGCCGGATAGCGGGAGGGAGCGGTGCACAACATCCGGCACGCGGGCCCGCGCGGCAAAGGAGACCTGACATGGGGGATTTTCGTTATCTGATAGTCGGCGGCGGAATGACAGCGGACGCGGCAGTCCGCGGGATCCGCGAGCTCGACAGCGATGGCGTGATAACGGTCCTGAGCGCCGAGCCTGACGCACCTTACGCGCGCCCGCCTCTCACCAAGGCGCTATGGAAGGGCGAGCCCCTCGATAGCATCTGGAAGCACACCGATGAGCACGGCGTGGATCTCGTGCTCGGCACTCGCGCCGCGAAGCTCGACATCGCGCAGAAGAAGGTGAGGGATGAGCGTGGCGTGGCGCACGGTTACGACCGACTCCTTCTGGCCACCGGAGGCTCGCCCCGCCATCTGCCCGGCGACAACGACGGGGTCATCTACTTTCGCACTATCCAGGATTACCAGCGTGTGCGCGAGCTGGCGGATGTGCACAAGCGGTTCGTCGTGATCGGCGGCGGATTCATCGGCTCCGAGATCACCGCCGCCCTGGCGATGAACGGGTGCGATGTCACAATGCTGTTTCCGGAGACAGGGATCGGTGCGAGGATATTTCCCGAGGATCTCGCCCGGTCCATCAACGGCTACTACCGGGAGAAGGGAGTGACGGTGGGGAACGGCGAGAGCGTGCGCCGCGTTGTCAGGACCGGTTCACAGTTCACCGTCGAGACTGAGCACGGGCCGGTCACGGCGGACGCGGTTATCGCGGGACTGGGCATAATCCCCGCGACGGAGCTCGCCTCAGCTGCCGGGCTGGAGGTGAACGACGGAATCGTCGTTGACGGGCAGCTGCGCACGTCGAACCACGACATCTTTGCGGCGGGAGACGTGGCCCGTGCGTTCGCGCCGGCGCTGGGCAGCATGCGCGTCGAGCATGAGGACAACGCTGTCACGATGGGCCACGCCGCCGGCCGGGCGATGGCCGGCGACGACACCGCGTACACGCATATCCCCTTCTTCTACTCGGACCTCTTCGACCTGGGTTACGAGGCAGTGGGGCAGACGGACTCTCGCATGGAGACAGTCGCCGACTGGAAGGAGGAGTTCAAAGAAGGGGTGGTGTACTATCTGAGCGACGGCCGCGTGAAGGGAGTGCTGCTGTGGGGCGTGTTCGGACAGGTGGACGCAGCACGCGAGCTGATCACGGACTCACGCCCACTGCAGCGCGAGGAGCTCGCCGGACGCATTCATGTAGGCTGAGTGGTGCCTTGGGCCAGGTGACCGTCACCTTGCCACTATTGTCCTCGGTAAAATGACAACTTTCGGCAGAACGGTCCTTCTAATGAGGACAACTCCTTGCCCTCTTGCACGCACTGAGCTGTCAGTTCGTTGTCGGTGAGGAAGAAAGCCGGCGCGCAAACAGGTACTGGCGGGCGATCTCTTCGCCCCGGCTCGTAAGTACGCTCTCGCCTGATCCGCGGTCACGACGCAGATGCGCCAGCCGGCGCCCGTGAAGAATCCCGACTACCCGACCGTCGTATCCATGCGACCGCACGAGAGTAAGCAGATCCTCTTTCGAGATGCGCCCGCCTCGCTCATAGATATCGGCGATGATGGCGTTCGTCCCACCGAGAAGCGATGGTGGGCTGGAGAGCTCGGGCTCGTTCGTAGACATGGTGTAGTACGAGCCGCGTTTCTTTCCCCGTGCCGCTACGATCCCGCGGCTGCGGAGGACGTCGAGATGATAGCGCGCCGCGCGATCGGTCAGCCCCAGCTCCCGCGCGATTTCCGGCCCTGTTATCCTCACGCGGGCCGCAACCAGGTCCGCGATCCGCTGCTGCAGACCCGATAGCTCCAGCATCGCTTTCTCCAGTTGCAGCTTCGAGGCGAGCGACGCCTGCTGCGCCTTGAGTGCCCGAAGAAAAAAGAACAGCCATGACCCGAAGGCGGCGGGGTTGTCGCGCATCGCGAGCTGAGTTTCCCTCAGCGCGACGTAGTAGGGCTGCTTGTTGTCCTCGATCACCCGCTCGAGAGAAGCATAGGGGACGTAGTCGTAGCCGATCCGCAGCAGCATAAGCGTGGTGAGCGCCCGTGCCAGCCGGCCGTTTCCATCCTGAAATGGGTGGATGGCAAGAAAATCGACGACGAAGCGGCCGGTTACCACCAGCGGATGTAGCCCACGATCCTCGAATGCCGCGTTGGAGACCGCGACGAGCTCGGTCATCAATCGTGGTGTGTCGAACGGAGTCGCCGTCTTGAACAGGACTTCCTCAATGACATCGCCGCGTTTCCGCACTACGTCGTTCGGGAGCTTCTTGTATTCACCGCGATGCCGCGCGTCTTTTCCGGAATGCCCCAGGAGGACGCGATGGAGCTGTTTGATGTGGTTTTCAGTCAGCGGGATGTCGGCATGCGACTCATATATGAGTGTCAGCAGCTCAGCGTATCCTCTCACCTCCTCCTCGTCCCGCGCCCGGAATGACTCGGAGCCAATACCTTCCAGAAGCCGGGCAACTTCGGCGTCCGTCAGCTCGACGCCCTCGATCCGGGTGGAGCTGGCGGTGGACTCGATGGTCGTGACCTGCCGCAACTGGGCGAGCCGCTCGGCGCGAATCTCTTGCATCTTTCGCCAGGTTCCGCGAAAATGGTCGAGCTCGCCGATCAGGCGCACCAGCTCGCTGCTTTCCCGGCGGTCCAAGGCGGGGTGGAAGTCGTCGACTGTCAGGGTCATGCTTAGGTTGACGTTGGGCGAAAAATGTAGCCGTTTTACGTCAATTAAGCAATAAAGAACGCTTGCCCGCTGAGCGCACTAGGCAGGCCTGACCAAGCGAGTCCGTTGCCATGGAGTGCGCGACCTACGCGGAGCTCAAGATCCTCCGGCGGGAGGGACGTCGCGGGAATTTCCGAGTCGCCGTGCTTACGATCCAAGGTCTTGTTGTTCGGGCAATTGGCTGGCGGGAATATCTGGCGGCGTGGGTCTGCGGGGTGATCAACTGAGCCGTCTGGCGGAATCCACGGACGTGCTCCTGTTCGCTACGCTCGGCTATCAGTGGTTGCGTTTTTCAGTGGGAGGGTCGTACACGAGTGAGGTTCACGATCTGGCGGCGGTTGAAGAGGGGGACACAACGACTGACCCCAACGCTTTATTGACTGAACGTACTCGGCGAAAGCTACGTCCGGCAATTGCACTCCACATGAGTTTCTAGCCGTCAGAGTATTTGCTCACGTCCTCGTTCCATCATCCAGAGGCATGCATGGCACACAAACAAACGACAGGCAAGAAAGCGGCGAGGGCCGCATCAAAAACGCTCCGCGACAGCCGCACATCCAAGACTTCGAAGTCAGCTGCTGGGTCGGCGTTATCACAGCGCCACGGCAGTAAGCGGGGAGGCCGCAAGCGGCGGTAGCCTTCTGTCTGCGCGACGCCAAGATCACCAAATCGCGGCTGAAGAGCTCACTCGTCGGCGACAGTGTCGTACTCGACGGTCTGAGCGGCGAAGTGACGGTCGGCGATCACTCGGAGATACGAATCGCCGGATAGTGGAAGGGAGGGGTGCACAATGCTTTGTCTACTGCTGGCGCTGAGGTGACGCGGGAGTTCCAGTAGCTTTGAGAAAACCGTAACCACCGCCCAATCGCCTCTCGTGACCACAGATTCCGCCCCCGAAGCGGGCGCCGCCGCCCGTAAGGACTTCATCAGGGAGATCGTAGCCCAGGATGCCGCCAGCAATCGGTTCGCGCGGCAGATCGCGACTCGTTTCCCGCCGGAGCCGAACGGGTTTTTGCACATAGGACACGCGAAGTCCATCTGGCTCAACTTCGGGATCAAGGACGAGTTCGGCGGTCGCTGCAATCTCCGCTTCGACGACACAAACCCGTTCACCGAGGACATCCGCTACGTCGAGGCGATCAAGCAGGACGTGGCGTGGCTCGGCGTCGAATGGGACGCGGAGCTGTATGCGAGTGACTATTTCGAGCAGCTGTACGATTTTGCCGAACTGCTGGTGGAGAAGGGGAAGGCGTACGTCGATTCCCAGAGCGAGGATGCGATTCGCGAGGGTCGCGGTACCGTCACCACGCCGGGCACGGAGAGTCCGTACCGGAACCGCACCGTCGACGAAAACCTCGACCTGCTGCGCCGGATGCGCGCCGGCGAGTTCCCGGACGGGGCGCACGTGCTGCGGGCGAAGATCGACATGGCGCATTCCAACATGCTGCTCCGCGATCCGCTGCTGCTCCGCATCCGGCACGCGCAGCACTATCGGCGTGGCGATGCGTGGTGCATCTACCCGCTGTACGATTTTGCGCACCCCCTCTCCGACGCCATCGAAGGGATAACGCACTCGCTGTGCACGCTCGAGTTCAAGGACAACAACGACATCTACAGGTGGCTGGTCACGGAGACCGGCTTCGAGCGGCCGCCGGAGCAGACCGAGTTCGCGCGGCTCGAGCTCGACTACACGCTCATGAGCAAGCGCAGGCTTCTCCGGGTCGTGGAGGAAGGTCACGTCAGCGGCTGGGATGATCCGCGCATGCCGACGATCGCTGGTCTCCGGCGCCGCGGCGTCACGCCGGAGGCGATCCGGCAGTTCGCCGAGACTATCGGTGTTGCGCGCAAGGACGCGCGGGTGGAGCTCGGCAGCTTCGAGCATGCGGTGAGGGATGACCTCAACATGCGCGTGCCGCGTGTCCTCTGCGTGCTGGAGCCGCTGAAAGTGGTGATAACGAACTACCCTGAAGATCAGGTCGAGCAACTGGAGGCGTCGTACTACCCGCACGATGTGCCAAAGACAGGGTCGCGCATGATTCCCTTCTCACGCGAGCTGTGGATCGACCGGAACGACTTCATGGAAGACCCGCCGAAGAAGTTTTTTCGGCTCGCACCCGGGCGTGAGGTGCGATTGCGGTACGGCTACTTCATCACCTGCCAGGAAGTGGTGAAGGACGACAGCGGGCAGATCGTGGAGCTGCGTTGCACGTACGATCCCGCTACTCGCGGTGGCGACTCGCCGGATGGACGGAAAGTGCAGGGAACCATCCATTGGGTGTCGGCACAGCACGCACTCCGCTGCGAGGTCCGGCTGTACGATCGGTTGTTCAACATTCCGGATCCCGATGCCGAGGGGGACTTCATCGCGGCGCTGAATCCGGACTCCCTCAAGGTGGTCAGCGGGGCAGTGATAGAGCCGAGCGTGGCTGCCGATCCGCCGCTGAGCCGGTACCAGTTCGAGCGGACCGGCTATTTCATCGCGGACATCGAATCAACGCCCGAGCGCCTGGTGTTCAACCGGACTGTGACGCTGAGGGATTCATGGGCAAAGATCGCAGCCAGATAAAGCGCTCGAGCGCGCCAGCGACGAGTGCGACGAGTGCGACGAGGGCGAAGAGGCCCACGAGGGCGACGAGGGCGTTCAGGACATCGCAGGAGTTCCGCTCCTGGCTCGAGGAGAATCACGCAGCCGAGACCGAGCTGTGGATCCGGTTGTACAAGGTCCACGCGCGCGCGAAGGGAATCGGGTACAGGGAAGCGCTGGACGAGTCTCTCTGCTTTGGCTGGATCGACGGGGTTCGGCGGTCGCTCGACGCCGACAGCTTCGTGCAGCGCTTCACGCCGCGCAAACCAAAGAGCAACTGGAGCGCGACAAATCTGAAAAGGGTGAAGGAGCTCGAGGCCGAAGGTCGCATGCACGCTGCCGGGCGTGCCGCGCTCAGTCGCTATGACGGAAAGCCGGCCCCGTACTCCTTCGAAGCAGGGCCGCGTGAGCTGGCCGCTGAGTTCATCGAGAGGCTCGAGGCGGACCGAGAGGCGTGGGCGTTCTGGGGGTCGCAGCCGCCGGGCTACAGGCGCACTGCCAGTTTCTGGGTGATGAGCGCGAAGCGTGCAGAGACACGGGAGTCACGATTCAAGGTGCTCCTGTGGCGCGCCCGTGCAGGAAAGCGGATCCCGCTTCTCGAGCGTTGACGCCGCAGAGTTGCCGACCAGGCCCGCCGGCCCCGCCGGCCGAAGCTGAGTACACATCACTGCGATTCGGCCTGGATACCGATCCCTCAGCTGCAAATCAGCAGCACTTCCCGCCTGGTCGTGAATAGCGCTCCGTCAGCCGCTCGCTGATGAACCGCTCGCGCGCCATTGGTGTGGAGTGTGGATGCGCAGCTGCGTGATGCGCCAGGTACGCTTCGTAGTCCGGGACCCCGAGCACCCGCGCGATGACTGCGCGAGCCGTGCACGCGATCCGGCGCAGCCGATGGCTGGCTGGAAGCTGCCAGCTGGCAGCAGACAACTGGCAGCTCTGCAGTTGAGAGTTTCTGTTCATTTCAGGCTGCGCTCGAAAATCTCATATATCCGCCGGTACTCGTCCGCCCACGACGAAGGCCGCACGAAGGCGTGGTCCTCGACGGGATACACGGCGAGCTCCCAGTCCGTCTTGCCCAGCTCGATCAGTCGCTGCGTGAGACGCACTACGT
>CAYXRS010000158.1:0-6982 GCA_964467195.1 uncultured Gemmatimonadaceae bacterium | reverse complement strand
CGTCAGCTTCGGATTGCTCGATGACGTTCGACGCCGCGGGATCGACGCTGATGTGATGGATTGGCGGCGAACCCGAAAGCGATCCCTAGCCGAAGCAGTGTATGCCCGTTAGCGGCTTCCCGCGACCCAGCCTCTTCCGGGACGGAAGCCGGGCGCACGGGACAACATCGTGTGTCCTCACTCCACACCCGATCGGCGTCGGAGAAGCCAAAGTCCATTCCTGTCAATCCGAGCTTATGGCTCATGATTTGCTACACGTTTCCCGGAACCGTGGTGCGTCTGCCAGCACGGGCCATGTCAATTTGTGGGAATGATGTCAAGAGCGATGCGTTTTGTTGTTGCACTCCTCGCGGTGATCTCCCTTCGCGCCGCTACACTGGAGACCATTCCGCTGCCCTCCTTCTTTTTTTACGAGGAGAATGTGGGCCAGGCTGACCCTGAGGTTCGACTGCTGGTGCGTAACGGGCCGCATCGCACGTACTTTACGGCGGGTTCGATTCATTTGTTTAGCAGCCAACTTGCAATGGGTGCTGCCGTTCGATTCGCCGCGGTTGGGACGACGCCGGCGATGGAAGGCATCGAGGCATGGCATGGCACGGTGAATCGCTTTGAAGGTCCGTTACAGAGCTGGAGACGCAACATCCCAGCGCATCGTCGAGTGCAATTCCGCTCCATATTCCCGGGCGTCGACCTTATTGTTAGCGAGTCCGACGGCCAGCCAATCTTTCTGTACTCAATCCAGCCCGGAGCGGACCCGACAAGCGTGCTTCTCGACTGCGGCAGCGCGGGTGCAGCGCTCACCGGTGAGGGCGACTGGCGGATTAGCGTCAGTCTGGGCGTCTGGCACTTTCGGAAACCTCATGCATTCCAGGAGATCGGTGGAGTGACAACGTCCGTTGACGCCGCCTTTGTGGCGAACACGGGCAGTCAGGTTCGACTCCAGACGGGCGGCTACGATCAAACTCGCCCGCTGTTTGTGAAAGTGGACCTGGCAAGTGGGCAATCCGGTCAACCGGCACCCACGTCGGCGGTTGTGGACGCTTCGGGCAATTTCTATTTTGCCGGCTCCGTCCCGTCCGCGGTCACGTGTCGCGTGACGACTGGCGGCACCTTGGAGTTTTGTCCGGATGCGTGGGTGGCCGGAGTTGGGGCGGAAGGCCGTCCGGCGTTCTACACGGTGCTCGCTGGCCGCGCAGGCGACGGCATTTCGCGCCTGGCGATGGACGCGGCAGGGAATCTGGTCGTAGCCGGAGGAACCTCGTCAGAGAATTTCCCAGTGACCGACGACGCGCTGCAGCGGACGAATGCAGGGCCGACGGGGCCGGCGCCCAACGCACCCGTCTTCTGGGGAGACCTGTTCGTCGCGCGGGTCAGCCCGGGGACTGGAGATCTGGTCTACTCCACGTACCTCGGCGGACCGCAGGGCGAGCAACTACGCGACATGGCGGTCGGCACGGACTCGAGCCTCACGCTGTTGATCTCGGCGAGTGAAGGGTTCCCCACCACTCCCGGAGCCTGGCTGGCGGCCTGCGAATCCTGCACCGAACCGCGGGTGGCCGCGCGGTTGGATTCCACTGGGTCCCGCCTGCTGTTCAGCACGTTCGTGCCGGGAGCGCCATGGCGGCTCGCCGTCCACTCTGACGGGAGCACGTATCTTGCCGGATCCACCGCCACTCCGGCACCGGTCACCGACGGGGCACTGCAAACGACGTTGCGCGGACCTAGCGACGCCTACATTGTTCGTCTGGCTCCCGACGGCTCGCACCCGATCTTTGCGACTTACTACGGCGGCGAGGGCCGAGAGGGTGGCTCGTCGATAGCAGTCGCCTCGAACGGAGACGCCTGGGTTTCTGGCTCCACCAGCAGCCCGGACTTCCGCCCAGGACCGTCGTTTTTGATCCGCCTCAGCGACGACGGGTCCCGATTGATCACTTCCTTGCCCTTCGAGAGCTGGGAAATACACGAGGACCCAAACGGGAACCTGCTCCTTTACAGCGGTGTGTCCATCCCGAACATCCCTACCACTCCGAACGCCCTGCTCCCAGGCGGATGCGGCGCGAACCGTGGGAGTGCATTTCTGCGCCGCGTCCGGTCAGATGGGTCGCTCGACACCGCCACGTATCTGCCGGGCACACACGAGTCCTTCCAGCCCGTTGCCATCGACGCCGCGGGTCGCTTCTTTCGCTTCTCTCCAGGGAGCATCGAACGCGTGGATCTGGACGAGCCGTCCACTTTCAGGCTCGGGTGCGTTACAAGCGCTGCCAGCCGGTGGAACTTCTCCCGCGTCTCCCCGGGAACTATCGTCACGCTGCTCGGTACTCGAATGGGGCCGGAGGAAGGCGTCGTCGCCGAGCCGGTGAACGGGCGCTTCCCGACGACGCTCGCCGGCGTCCGTGTGCTGATCGGCGGTATTCCCGCACCGCTGCTGTTTGTGCGCGCGGATCAGATCAACGCGATTACTCCCTACGGAGTCACACCGGGAACGAAGGTCGATGTCGCCGTCGAGTACCAGGGCAACAACGCAACCCTCGCGAACCTTGACGTGGTTGTCGCCGACTTCGCTCTCTTCAGCATGGACGGCTCCGGTTTCGGACAGGCGGCGGCGCTCAACGAGGACGGATCGCTTAACTCGGTGTCGAATCCGGCGCGCCGTGGCTCGATCGTCGTACTTTACGGAACCGGCACCGGAGCCACGGTGCCGCCGTCCGTCGACGGAGCGCTTGCTCCGCTCGAGGATATCCCGAGGCCTGCGCTGCCGGTTCAGGTGTTGTTCGACCCTGCCTTCACAGACGTGTACTATGCGGGACCCGCGCCGGGGGCGGTGAACGGCTTGGTGCAAATCAACATGCGCCTGCCGGAGAACCTCGCCGCGCAACAGTCCGAGATCACGGTCAATGTGGTTGTTGCGGGAAGCCAGTTCGTGTCGCCGGCTACCATCGCGATTCGCTGACCTCCGCCGCCCACAGTGACTTCGACTTCCCATTCACTTCCCGATGACTTCCTTTTCGCTTCCTATTGACGTCCTCGGGCGGCGTGCAAGCTGTTGACACAGAGCCAGTTAGCGATTGACTACCTATAGCGGCAATTGGACTTACGCGATTTGGTTGAGTTCCGTCAGGTCAGCACCGTCGCTGCGAACGGTGAAGCTACGCTGCCGCTGAATCCCAGAGCCGAATCTCGGCGCCTTCGTCACACGAGATGACATGACGCTGATCCGGACACCATGCAGCGTTGACGACCAACGTGGGGTGTCCGGTGAACACCTTGATGCAGTCACCGGTCTCCGCGTCCCAGATGCGCACTGTGCGGTCATGCGAGGCGGAGAGCACTCGACGCTCGTCGGCGCTCCATTCAATGTTGCGGACCGTGTCGGTGTGACCCTCGAAGACGCGCAGGCAGCGTCCTGTCTCGACATCCCATAGCCGGATGCGCCGCGAGCACGAGAGCACCCGGCGTTGATCGGCGCTCCATGCAAGGCACTGCACATGATAGGAGTGCGCCTCGATCAGCCTGAGGCAGCGCCCGGTTTCGACATCCCACACCCGAACCGTCCCGTCGCGGGAGCCGGAAACAGCCCGGCGATTGTGGGACGCCAGCAGTGCGCAGTAGGCGTCGTCCGTGTGGCCGGCTAATACCCTCAGGCATTGCGCCGTCTCCAGGTCCCACACTCTCACCGTGTTGTCGCCCGCCGCCGTGATCGCGCGCCGGTGATCGGCACTGAACGCCAGTGCGCGGACGAATCCTTCGTGTCCTTCGAGCACGGAAATGCATTCTCCCGTGCCCGCGTCCCAAAGCCGCGCGGTGTTGTCCCAGGCGCCGGAGAGAATCCGCCGCTGATCGCTGCTCCATGCCAGGCCCCAGACGTGCTTCGTGTGCCCTTCGAACTGACGGAGGCATCGTCCGGTTTCGAGATCCCACAGCCGAACGGACTTGCCCACAACGCCTGTCACGGCGCGAGTGCAATCCGGACTGATAGCGCAAGTGAGATCCGCCGACTTGAGATCGAGTTGGACCACCTTCACAGCACCGTCGCCAGTCATACCCGGTCCCCGTGCCACTGCTGAGATTCTACCGAGGCCGGGGTTCGTTTCGGGTGCGCAACAGAACCGCCCGCGCGCCGGTGCTATGATTGTCGAGGCGCGTTTCAGGGCGCCGCCGTGTCCGCGGAAAGGACTGCGTCCCCCTGAGAGAGTTGTTTCCCGAATCCAGTCTTCGACGAACTCTTTTCTGCCCGAGCGAGCGGACACCGGGCGCAAAGGAAAGGAGTCTCGCGTGAAACAGAGCTTGCCCACCCGCCGGATGCGGGAGCATCCGGATCTCGAACAACTGAAGCGCCAGGCCAAAGAGCTGCTCCGAGGATTCCTAGCCGGAGAAGCGGCGGCAGTGGCCGAGGTCAACGCGCACTACCGCGCGGCGGACAAGTCGAACTTCGCGCTGCACGACGCGCTGCTGGTGATCGCCAGAAGCTACGGCTTTGATAGCTGGCCCAAACTCAAGGCGTATGTGGACGGAGTAACGGTCCGGCGGCTGGCCGATGCGATCCGCGCGGGCGACCTCGGCCAAGTGCGGACGATGCTCCAGGCGCGGCCGGAGATCGCCGACCTGACCATGTCGTATGGCGACGAGCATCGGCCCATTCACTACGCGGTGATGCAGCGTTCGCCGGAGATGGTACGGCTCTTGATGCAACACGGTGCGGACGCGCGGCAAGGCATTCACCCGCATCGCGACGCGACGTCGGCGTGGACGCTGGCGAAGGAGCGCGGCTACGAGGAGATCGTCGCGATCATCGAAGACGAGGAGCGGAAGCGGCCCGTCGAGGAAACGAAGGATGCCCAGGATGCAGAGGTGTTCGGCGACGAAGCCGCCCGCGCGGCCGTTGCATCGGGCGACATCGAGTGGCTGCGGGCGAAGCACGCGGAAGGGACGCTCGCGAACCCGGTCCGTTGGAGCGGCGGCGGACTGCTGACGGTCGCGGTGCGGCACAACCGTCCGGAGGTGCTGCGTTTGCTGCTGGACTTTGGCTTCGACCCGGATGAGAGCGTGTCGTCCGGTGAAGGCGACTGGGTCGCGGACTCGCAAGGGTATCCGCTGTGGTACTGCGCCGCGCTCGGCAGCCGCGAGATGGCCGAGACGCTGATCGAGCGCGGAGCGAGTCCGAACGTGCACGTCGATTCGAGCGGCTCGGCGGTGTACAGCGCGTATAGTCACAAGCAGTGGGAGATGGTCGAACTGCTGCGCCGTCACGGCGGCGTGGTGAGCGCGGACATCGCGGCGATCTACCGGCAGAGCGACCTGGCACGGCAGATGTTAGAGGACGAAGCTCGGGAAGTGCTGCCGGAGGGGATCGCTCCGCCCGGCAAGCTGGCGGAGGAACTGCTGCGCTTCGGCGCGATGGGTGGCGATCCCGAGATCGTGCGCATGGCGCTGGAGCGGATCGACTGGCCGCGCGACGATCCGCGATGGTTCCGGCACCTGACGGAACCGCTCAGTTTCTGGCACCACATTCCATGGCTTTATGCGGGAGACAAGGAGTTCGACCGGGGAACGTATCTGCCGTGCTTCCGCCTCATTCTGGACCGATGCGACCCGAACCTGAGCGGAGGTTTCAACCGGGCGGCGTTGCACGAGGTCGCGGCGATGGGGGATTACGTGACCGAAGATGAAGCGGCGACGTTTGCGGTGGCGTTGCTCGACGCCGGGGCGAGAGCGGACGTGCGCGACGACATCTTGGGGAGCACGCCTCTCGGTTGGGCTTGTCGTTGGGGTCGAGTGGGAGTCGCGAGGGCGCTGCTGGAGCGCGGCGCGGACCCGGTGGAATCGGACGCCGAGCCGTGGGCCCGTCCGCGTGCGTGGGCGGAGAAGATGGAACGCCCGGCGGTGCTGGCAGTGTTGGAAGAGTACGGTGGGTGACGTGAGAGTCGCCGCGTGGCAGGCCCCGTTGCTCCCCGCCGGTTCGATGGATGCGCTCGACCTGATACGGGAGCGAGTGGAATGGTGTGAAGCGGAGGGCGCCTCAATTCTCTGTTGTCCGGAGGCGATTCTCGGCGGACTGGCGTACAATGCCGAAGACCGAATGGAGTTCGCCATCGCGGCGGGAGACCAGCTTGTTTCCCTGCTCGCGCCGCTTGCCAGCGACCGCGTCACGATCATCCTCGGTTTCACGGAACTCGCGGATGGAGGTCGCCTGTACAATTCGGCGGCGGTCTATGAACGAGGAGTAGTGACGGGCATCTATCGCAAGCTGCATCCGGCCATCAATCGCTCGGTATATTCGGCGGGCTCCAGCGTTCCGGTCTTCCGGGTTGGCGATCTGACTTTCGGCATCGTTCTCTGCAACGACTCGAACTACGATGAGCCAGCGCGGCGTATGGCCGCTCAAGGAGCAACGGTCCTGTTCGTGCCGACGAACAACGGACTCCCACAGCCAAGGGCTCACCCAGGGATCGTGGCTGAAGCCAGGGACGCGGACGTTGCCAGGGCGGTCGAGAACAGCATGTGGGTCGTTCGCGCCGACGTCGCCGGATGCAATGATGAACTGGTGTCGTATGGATCGTCCGGGATCGTCGATCCGCGCGGGAGGGTGGTCCGATCGGCTCATCAGTTGAGCGAGGATCTGCTGGTCGCCGAGATTGACACCGAGGCTCGGTCCACTCACTTGTAAGACTATTCGACGGCCGAACCACGAGGCAAAAGGAGGACTCCCTTGGCCAACTCGACACTGCCATTCATCGAATGTGAACAACTGCACGCCGGCCTTGCCGTCAGGGACATTCCGGCGGCCATCGACTTCTACACCACGAAGCTCGGATTCCAACAGGGATTCACGTGGGGCGAGCCGCCGACCTTCGCCGGTGTCAACCTCGGCAAGGTCCAGATCTTCCTGGGGAAAGGCACGCCGACTCCCAGCCAGGAGACGGGCGCGGTCTACTTCGTCGTCGGCGACGCAGATCAACTGTACGAGTTCCACCGCGCCAACGGT
>CAYXRS010000157.1:0-6984 GCA_964467195.1 uncultured Gemmatimonadaceae bacterium | reverse complement strand
GCACCGCGGGCTCGCCTCCCAGCTCGCGCTCGACCTGCGCCGCGCCGCGGTCGAGCAGTTCACGCGCCGTGATCCGATCTCCGCCGCTCTCGTCGGGATCGGCGCTTTGGAAGAGCTGCACGAGGAACTGGGTGACTTGCTCGGCCTTGAGCGTCTCCCGTTCGGCACGGTCGCGCTCTGCCGCCACGCGCTGGCTGTGCACGGTGATGGTGAACGCGTATCCGATAAGGGCCATCGCGACCACACCCGCCGCTGCCACACCCCATTGATTCCGCAGCACGAACTTCATCAGCCGATACCGGCGCGATTCAGGGTGTGCAGTGATTGGCAGGCCGCGCAGATGCCGGCGCACGTCGGACGCCATCTTGTCCGCCGATGAGTAGCGCTCCTCCGGTTCCCGTCGCAGCGCCTTGGCGATGATCGTGTCGAGATCGCCGGCGAGGACTCGTGACAGTCGAGCGGCGGTAGTGCCGCGCGCTCCAGCGCGCTGCTCCGGCGCGGCGGCGCCTTCTACCGGCCGCGCTGCGAGACGACTCGCCCGAACCGGTGCATCCCCGTGCTCAGGATCGCCGGGAAGACGACGAACGCCGGTGAGCAGCTCGCGCAACAGCAGGCCGAGCTGATAGACATCGGTCGCGGTCGTGATGGTGCCACCGCGAATCTGTTCCGGGCTGGCATAGTCGGGCGTCATGGCCCGCGATCCGGCCTGCGTGTGCCGCGCGTCGCTCCCCTCCGCCAGCAACTTGGCGATGCCGAAGTCGAGCAGCTTCACCTGCCCGCCGCCCTCGACGAGAATGTTCGATGGCTTTATGTCGCGATGGACGACGAGTTGCCTGTGCGCGGCGTGAACGGCGTCGGCCACCTGAAGAAAAAGCGCCAGACGCGCCTGCACGCCGAGCTGTCGGTCGTCGGCGAACTTCGTTATCGGTTCGCCCTCGACGAGTTCCATCACGAGGAAGGGACGCCCTTCCGGTGTAGAGCCGCCGTCGAGCAGACGCGCAATGTTCCGGTGGGACAGCGACGACAGAATCTGCCGCTCGGTGAGGAAGCGGCTTATCAGGTCCTCGGTGTCCAATCCGCGCCGCAGCACCTTCAGCGCCACTCGCTGCGTGTATGCACCATCGGCACGCTCTGCTTCATATACCGTGGCCATTCCGCCCCGCGCGTGGCGGCGCAGAACCACGTAGCGTCCGATCGCGGTCCCCGCGGGTAGATCGATATCGGGTGCGGCGCGGCCGCCGTGTGCCTCACCGAATGCACCTTCCACCAGCGAACCGGACGGCGCTGTCACGCGGTCCCCATCAGTGGCGAGCCGGTCGAGGAGCCTGAGCACGGCGTCGCGAAGTGCCCTGTCGTCGCCCGCCTGTTCATCCACGTATGCGGTGCGCAAGGCTGCCGGCCGCTCGAGCGCCCGCGACAGCAGCGCGTCGACCTCGTCCCACCTGGACCAGATGATCTCGTCAGTTGACATTATCGGCGGTCTCTTCGGCGCGCGAGCGGGCGTCGAGCACATCGAGCAGGTACGCCTTCGCCCGAGTCCATTCGCGCTCCACCGTGCGCACCGACGTGCGCAGCACTTCGGCGGTCTCGGTCACGTTCAGCCCGGCGAAGAAGCGCAGCTCCACCACCCGCGCCATGCGCGGATTGCGCTCCGCCAGCCGCTCCACTGCTTCATCCACGCCGAGCACGTCGCCGGCTCCATCCTGTCCCGGGACCGCTGTCTCCGCGAGCGCAATCCGCACCGTGTCACCGCCGCGCTTCTCGGCGTGCGCGCGCCGGGCGTGATCCACGAGAATGTGGCGCATGGCGCGCGCGGCGAATGCAAAGAACTGGGCGCGTCCCTCCCAGCGGCCGCCGGTATGGCCCACCAGACGCAGGTAGACCTCGTTGACCAGCGCGGTGGTGGCCAGCGTCTCGTGACCCTGCGACGCGAGCAGCCTCCGGTGCGCGATGGCGCGAAGGTCATCGTACACGAGCGTGACGAGCGATGCGAACGCCGCATCGTCGCCGTCGCTCCAGCGCGCGAGGAGCTGTGTAACCTGCCCCGGTGAAGTGTCCATCCGAATGTGGCTCTCCGCAGGGGAGGAGGGAGGCCGTTTCCGCCAAGCTACCCCCTCCGCAACGGATCGCAACATCGGTCATCGCCGGAGGTGCGGCCTCCGCGGCATCACTCCGCCGCTCACTGCCTGCCACGGCACACCACACCCTTGAACGCAGCCGCGCCCACGAATCCGCCACATGCACTGCCGGCGTACCCATGAATTGCGTTGTGGCTGTCGGGAAGCCCTTCCGCCGCGGCCTGTGCGCGTGCCGCCCGCGTGGCTACCTCGCACCCCGGAATGACCAGCGGCCGCCTATCTGAATCACCCGATTCTTGATGTCAGGCGTCGCACCGGTTGTGTCCGCGATGTCCGAGAGGCCGAACTGATAGCGGGCGAAAAAGCCAAGCGCCCCGACATCGATGCCTGCTCCGCCCACGAGCGCGAAGTCCACCGACTTCGTGAACTCCTTGCAATCGCCGCCGTC
This sequence comes from uncultured Gemmatimonadaceae bacterium, assembly GCA_964467195.1. Lineage (GTDB taxonomy): Bacteria > Gemmatimonadota > Gemmatimonadetes > Gemmatimonadales > Gemmatimonadaceae > CAYXRS01. Next base: position 4,458 of record CAYXRS010000157.1, on the reverse strand, counting down.
TGAATCGCAGCTCACGTTGAAGGCGATCATTGGACCGGCAAACAGCGCCGGCCGGATACGGCCCGTCGTCCCCGGCATGATCTTCAGCAGGACAGGCACGTCGATGTACCCCATCTTGTGCTCCCCATCTCCGCCTTCCTCATCCGCACCCTTGCGCGAGTACGCGATCTCCGGTTGAATGGCGACCGTTCCGGTCAGCGGATACACGAGCGACACGCCTGCGAACAAGTCGGTGCGACTAGCGGAGGCCGCGTCTTCACCGCCCCAGTCCGCTACGTTGACACCGGCGGTTATCCCTATGTCCAGCGCCGGAGCCTGGCCGTGCGAGAGACCGGGAATGACGAATCCCGCCGTTACGACCGTCAGGAGGATGCTCCCTGTGCTTTTCACGTTTCTGTCCTCGTCGATGGTGGTTGATCGAGCGCGGGCGGATGCCCGGGCCTGGCGGTATCGGGCGAGTTGCTCAGGGAGGACAGGTCGCCTCGAACTGTCCGAGCACGCGAGATTCGGTGCCGGCGTCGTCGACGTCGAAGGTTCCCTCCGCCCGTACAGTCCGGCCCTCGATCAGGATCAGGGGACCGGACGGAATCGTTCCCGACGGGTCCGGTGACCAGCCGATCCCTTGCATTCGGGTGCGGATCGCCTGGGCGCTGAAACCGGTGCCGTCCATCCGCCGGCCGTAGTTCAGGCTCACGCTGTGAAAGGCAGTCTGATCACCGCTTCGATCGACACTCACGTTCATGCGCGTGCCGTCTCCGGTGCGCCCGGTGCCACGCAGGGTCGAGGAAGCCGTCTGCACCTCGCCGAGATCGCATTGCGAGACCTGGAAGGTGAAGGTCCGTTCGCCCAGGGTGAGCGTTCCCGTCGGCCCCGAGTCCGCTGCGCCACCGTCCGTGGACCGTGGCCTCGCCTCTTCCCCGCCACCGCTGCATGCGATGAATCCGGCCGCGAGTGCCGAGCCGAGAATCATCCAGCTCGTGTGGCAGATGGTCATGCGGTCTCCAGGGTTTTCCTTCGGAGGAGAACGGCTCGCAGGACGGAGAACGGATTGGGCGGCGGTTTCCCGCCACGCTGGCCGGCGGGCCTAAATGGTACCGCGCCGCCACAGCTGGCAGACGCGCAGTTCGACCTCGCGGTCCATGAGAGGGAAGGTTCGGTTGCGCGGCAGAGGAGTAACGGCGTGGCGGGAGTCGGGTGCGGATTGCGTTCAGTGGTAACCAGCAGCCTGCCGGCTGCCGGCACGCAACAGGAGGTCAGTGATGTCCTGGAACCCACTCGTCGCACGGCTCGCGGGCGGCGTCGCTTTCGCCCTCGGCGCTCTGCTGGCTGTCCCCGAATCGGCGGATGGCCAGATCCTCAGACGCATCAGGGAAACCGTCAAGTCCACGGCAGAGGAAGAGACTCAGCGACAGGTCGCGCGCGTGGTTCGTGACAAGGTCAAGTGCGTCTTCGACGACCTCGAATGTATCGAGAACGCCAGAGCCGGCGGCGAGGAGCCGGTTCTGACGGACGACGCCGGCCAAGTCCTGATGGACGAGGAGGGTCAGGCCGTGACCGACCCTGGGCAGGCGGCCCGGATAGCCGACCGGGACGGCGTCATGCCCAAACCAGGCGAGGGTGCCTGGGCCAACTACGATTTCCAGCCCGGTGACGAGATCCTCCTGTTCGAGGACTTCAGTCGCGACCGGGTCGGCGACTTCCCCCGCCGTTTCGAGCTGGTCCAGGGCAGCTGGGAGATCGTGGACTGGGAAGGCGGCCGCTACCTCCGCGCCACGTCGCCGGGACTTCTCGCGATCCCGTTGCCGAGAACCCTTCCGGAGCGCTTCACCATCGAGTACGCAGTCCATCTCGTGCACGGCAACTCGTATGTCAACGTGATGACCGGCCGCGCCTACCATGGGCCGGCCCGAAATTACCGCGGATCCGTCGTGTCCACGCAGTTGACACGCACCGGTGTGCGGCCGTCCTCGAATGTCGGGCCCATGGCGATGGCCCAGGTGGACGCTTCCGTCGTGCGGGACGGCGTCGCGCCGGTGCGGATCATGGCTGATGGCAACCATATGAAGGTGTATCTGGGTGAGCGCAGAGTGGCCAACGTGCCCAACGCGATCTTTCCCCGCTCCGACTCTCTCTTCATCGCCGTCGGCTCCGCCTGGGAAACCCACCCCATCCTGATCGGCCCGATCCGGATCGCCGGCGGTGGGCTCGACCTGTACGATCGCCTGGAACGCGACGGCCGGGTTGCCACCCATGGCATCCTGTTCGCCACCAACAGCGACCGGATTCGGCCCGAGTCCACCCCGACGCTCCAGGAAATCGGGACCATGCTTCAGCAGCACGGCGATCTGCGCATCGCGATCGAGGGGCACACCGACAGCGACGGCGACGAAGCGTACAACCAGGCTCTCTCGGAGCGCCGGGCCGCAGCGGTGAAGGTCTTCCTCGAGGAGCGCTACGGCCTTGCGCCGGACCGACTAAAGTCAGCCGGCTTTGGCGAATCCCGCCCGGTAGCCGACAACGGCACGGCCGAAGGCAAGCAGCAGAACCGCCGCGTGGAGCTGGTGCGGCTTGATGGTTAGACGAGCCGTGAAAACCGGGAAGGGTGAAAGCCGTTCCCCACACTTGAGGGACACAATCATGTGGACGCGTAAGCTTCTGCCCCTCGCGGTCCTGCCACTGGCGATCGGGTCGCTGCCAGCCGCGTCGCCGGCGCAAGTCACTTCAGTAAGTTGGCATACGCGTCCGACCGAGGAGGGGAGTCGGCTGGCCATGGAGAAGAAGAACAACCTCGCTCACGTGACGAAGTCGGGCCTGGCCGTGCAGTCTGACGTAAGGGTGTCAATGGACGTCGTGATCGTCTTCGTACGGCTATCGAAAGGCAAAGTCGTAGCGCACGGCGAGACTGCACCGTTCAAGCTGGACCCGAAGGCATCTTCGACGTCCACTGGAATGCTGCTCAACGGGTCGCTGACAGACAAGCACCTCGCTTCAGTGGCGCAACTCAACCTGACCGAGTTCGTGGTGGGGGGCTTCCAGAACGCCACCAAGTCGATCAGCGCGGGGGCCCTTCTGACCGACCCGGGTCGCGCCTTCCCTATTGGAACGGCGAGGGGGGGAATGGTCATCGCGATTGTGCCTGCCGACCCGGCGGCCCGCCAGCGTTCCAGCGCTCGCCCGCTCTTTGTCACATCCCACCCAACGTTTGAGTAGTTGCCTGGGGGCGGCACGCGGCCTCGGCGTCCTGGCCCTGCTGCCGCTTCACACGAGCGATGGGATCCGCGCAAGCGCAACTGGAGCCAGTTGCACGCAGGGGTCCACCTGCCGCGCGGTCTGCAGGCCTTCTCACCGCGGAGATGACCATGCCGTTGACCGCCCCCGTGCTCCTCACCCTGGCAATCGCCGCGCGTTCATTCGGCGGCGGCGCTGCCGGGGCGCAGGAGGTCGCCACCCCGCGCGAACCGGCCGGTTCCGTAGATGCGTCCGGTTACCGGCGTGTGAACGTCGCCACTCGCCTGGCGTCCGCTGGACAGGTGGAGATGAGCCCTGACGGCCGCTACCTCGCGGTACTGCGGTACGCCGACGATGGCGGGTGGGTCTTCCAGCGCGACGCCGATGAGGGTATTGCCGTCATCGATCTGGCGTCGCTCGAAGAGACGTACTTCTGGAACGGCAAGGCGCGGCGGCTCCGCTTCTCAGCCGACGGCCAGATGATGGCCCTGCTCGCCGGGACATTCGCGCTCCGTCTGGCCCCGGTGGAGGAGAACGTTCCGCGGGGGAGCGGGCTCCTCTCTCGGGCTTTGGAGCTGGCGGACCATTCGGAGCTGGAACACACCAGCGGCTGGTTCGATATCGCATGGGGCGGCGGACCGGAGCTCGTGGTCAGTGGTGGCCTCGGCGATCAGCAGCGGATGGTTGTCTGGCGATTCGACTCGGGTCCCACAGCCTTCGCCGTGGAGCAGGCACCCTGGTTCGTCGACCTGTCCCCCGGCGGCGATCTGATCGCGGCCGCGTTTGCTGCCCAACCCCCCGGGGCCGGAGACGACCACAACAACGCCTGGCGACAGGGGGCCTCACGGGTGGAGCTGTGGGACGCGCGCACCGGCGTGCGGGTCCGCGAGCTCGCCGAGTCGCGAGGCGGGATACATCGCGTAACGTTCAGCCCGGACGGAGCGCGGGTGGCCGCCGACGGCCACCGCGTGCTGGTGTGGGATGTGGCAAGCGGGGATGTCGTGGCCAGATGGGAACCGACTCAGGGTCGCGCGACGCTCACCTGGGCCGTGCATCAACCCTGGCTGGTCGTGGGAGGCGGTGACGGGAACATCGTCTTCTTCGACGTTTCCGCGCGCCGGATCGTCTACCGAATCGAGGTAGGAGCGCCTGTGCGCTCTGTGGCGCTGAGTCCGGATGGGCGGTTCCTCGCCGCGGTCGACGCGGCCGGGACGCTGCACCTCTGGCGCG
>CAYXRS010000156.1:0-6987 GCA_964467195.1 uncultured Gemmatimonadaceae bacterium | reverse complement strand
TCACCAAGCAGTACTCCGCCATCATCGGCGCCGAGCAGGTGGAGCTGACGTTCACCCCCGAGGCGATTCGGGAGATCGCGCGCATCGCCACCTCCGCCAACGAGCGTATGGAGAACATCGGTGCACGACGGCTGCACACCGTCATGTCCACGCTGTTGGAGGAGATGCTCTACGAGCTTCCCGACCGCGGCAAGGCGCCGATACCCGTTGACGCCGACATGGTGCGCGACAGGCTCAAGGCGATCGTGGAGGACGAGGATCTGCGCAGGTACATCCTGTAGGTGTTCCGCTCTTGGCGGACATTCCTGGTGACGCGGATGGTCCGTTAACTGCTTTCAGAGGGAGCACGCGGCGCACGCGCTGGGTTCCCCGCGTTCTCCCTGTGCATGCCAACTTCCAACTACCGCGACTTCCCTCGCGATCCAGACCTCTCCAGAGCCGAGCTGGTCGACTGTTCCACCTTGTTGTGCGCACACGACAGAAGGGTCGAGCATCGCTCGACCCTTCTGGCCCATCTGGGCAGTCTCCGCGACGAAACCAGCGTGAGGTCAACGGCTGGTGGAAATCGTTTCGACTACAGTTACGTCGAATGGCCCCATTCCGTGAAGCTGAATCACCGTCTCGCCTTCCACGCGGCCGAAGTGTGCCATGCGCGCGGGAATGGCCAGAAAGTCTCCGGGGTCGTACTGCCTGAGCTTGGACTTGTCTGTGCGGTCGCCCATGGCGAGGAAGAACCTTCCGGATACGACGGTAAGATTCTCCAGCATTGGGTGCCAGTGCGCGGGGAAGCTGTAGCCCGCCGGAAAACGGAGACGGATCGTATACAGCTCCGAGGCCTCGGGGTTGCCGTTCAGAACGGCAAGCTGGAGTCCTGGTGCGAAACCTGGTAGCTCGAGCGGTGACCACTCCAGCGCGGAGGCGCGCAACTCCTGCATCTGCTCGGCGGGAGCCGGAGGCTGCTGCGCCACCGCGGCGGAGACGGGCAGCATCAGGGCGGCGACAATGAGGCGGAGTTGGCGCGACTTGGGGCTCGGTGTCCATCCTGTGCTCGACATGATTCCTCCATGCAAGCGGTGAATCGGACGGCTCAGCGCACGCGACCCATAATGCGCCGAGCGAAGCTGCGTTCTGGACCGGGACGATCCAGAGGCTGTGAACGACCGGTGTCTGCCCTCCCTGCTGATTGTTCGTGGTTCGAACCGGCGGTGGGCCGGCACGGGCGAACAGATTAGCTTGGCGCCGGCCGGGAGCAGCGTCAACCCTACTCGTCACGGAGGCCCCGTCAACGGCTTTCCCTGTGCATGCAGGAAAAGCCCGACTACACGGAGCCCATCACTGCGGGCTACTTTCAGAACACGAAATCCGAACCCGAACTCCGACCCCCACCATCCCCCTGAGTCCCATGCATCGCGACTTCCTGGAGATCCCCGAATTCTCCCGCGCCGAGCTGATCCGTCTCTTCGATCTGGCCGACGCCATGCGTCGCGGCGCGTACCAGAAGAAACCGCTCGCTGGCAAGTCGCTCGGCATGATCTTCATGAAGGCGTCCACGCGCACGCGCGTCTCCTTCGAGGTGGGGGCGTGGCAGCTTGGCGGGCATGCGCTCTTCCTCTCGCCGCGCGACATCCAGCTTGGGCGCGGCGAGCCGATATCCGACACCGCGCGCGTGCTCTCGCGCTATGTGGACGGGATCATGATTCGCACCTTCTCGCACGACGAGATCGTCGAGCTCGCCGAGCATGCCACCGTGCCCGTGATCAACGGGCTCACCGATCTGCTGCACCCCTGCCAGGTGGTCGCCGACCTGCTCACCGTGCGCCAGCACATCGGCGGCTGGGAAGGGAAGAGAATCGCCTGGATAGGCGACGGCAACAACATGGCGAACTCGTGGCTCAACGCCGCCTACCGACTCGGCTTCACGCTCGCCATCGCCTGCCCGGAGGGCTACGATCCCGACCCCGCCATTCTCGAGCGCGCGCGCACCGAAACCGAGGTGCTCATCGCGCGTGATCCGCATGAAGCTGCCGAGGGCGCGTCGGTGGTGAACACAGACGTGTGGGCGTCAATGGGGCAGGAGGAGGAGCAGGCGAGGCGCGAGCGCGCCTTCGCCGGCTACACCGTCGACAGCGCGCTCATGAAGCGCGCCGCTCCCGACGCGATCTTCCTGCACTGTCTCCCCGCGCATCGCGGCGAGGAGGTTGCCGCCGAGGTGATCGACGGCCCGCAGAGTCGCGTGTGGGACGAGGCCGAGAACCGCCTGCACGCGCAGAAGGCGATAATGGCCGTGCTGATGGGAGGAGAGTCCCTCGCTTGACGCGATCAAGGGGACGGGCTCCTTGAAAACAGAGAACCCGGAGTGCTCATCGACCTTCGTCGCTGCGTTTTCAAGGAGCCCGTCCCCTTGAAACCGGAGGTGTCGAATCCGGGCCACTCGGGACGACCATGTAGCGGGAATCCAGGGAGGAACCATGTGTCCTGCTTGCATGGCAGCCGCCGCGGTGGTAATCGGAGCGGTATCATCCACGGGCGGACTCGCCGCTCTCGCGGTGAAGCACCGCGTCGGGACGAAAGTCATTCACTCGGAAGGGAAGCCATCTTCGCGGCGCGGCGCGAGCGCGCAACGAGTTGACGACTCAATTACGACCAGCGCGCCACAGGCGACTGCGAGCCCGGGCGCGCCCCGGAATGAAAACCATGGGCCAGAGGACGGCCGGGAGCGATCATCATGACCGACAGCACTGTCGAACACCCCAGAGTCGTATCGCGCGAAGAGTGGATCGAGGCACGCAAGGCGCATCTCAGGAACGAGAAGGCACTCACGCGGCTGCGCGACATCGTGAGCGCCGAGCGGCGCAGGCTGCCGTGGGTGAAGGTCGAGAAGGAGTACGTGTTCGACACGCCCGAGGGGCCGCAGACGCTCGCCGATCTGTTCGGTGGACGAAGCCAGCTCATCATTACCCACTTCATGTTCCACCCCGACTGGGACGCCGGCTGCCCGAGCTGCTCGCTTGCCGCCGACCACAGCGAGGGCGCGATCGTGCACCTGGAGCATCACGACGTCGCCTTCGTGCGTGTTTCGCGGGCGCCGCTCGCCAAGCTCGAGGCTTACGGCAGCCGAATGGGATGGACTGGGAAGTGGGTGTCTTCCTACGGCAGCGACTTCAACTACGACTTCCACGTGTCGTTCACCAGGGAGGAGCTGGCCAGCGGCAAGGTCTACTACAACTACGACATGGTCGACGGCTACGACGAGTTGCACGGCGTCAGCGTCTTCTACAAGGACGAGAACGGCGACATCTTTCACACCTATTCCAGCTACGCACGCGGCTTCGAGGAGGTCATCGGAGCCTTCATCTACCTCGACATGACGCCCAGAGGGCGTAACGAGAGGCAGATCATGGATTGGGTGCGTAGGCACGACGAGTACGAGGACCCCGCGCCGGTCCAGCTCTCGCGCCGCCCGTTGGCCGGAACCAGATGACGCCCTGAACGGATTAGTTATAAGGGTCCTTAGATTGTGTCGGTCGTCAGTCTCGAAGGAACCACAGACAGTCCAGCCATGTCAGTCGCCATCGAAGCCTCCGGGCTCGTCAAGACATTCGGAAAAACGCGCGCGGTGGACGGCATCGACCTGTCGGTAAGTCGCGGCTCCGTTTACGGACTGCTCGGTCCCAATGGGGCGGGGAAGACGACGACCATTCGCGTGTTCGCCACTCTGCTCCGTCCGGACGGCGGTTCGGCCCGCGTGCTCGGCCACGACGTTGAGCGCGACGCCGCGGCGGTGCGCGCCAAGGTGAGCCTCACCGGTCAGTTCGCGTCCATCGATGAGGATCTCACGGGGCACGAGAACCTCGTGCTCGTCGGACGTCTTCTCGGCTTTCCCTGGCGCGCCGCAAGAGTGCGCGCCGGCGAGCTGCTGGAGGCGTTCGGGCTGGATGACGCCGCCAGCCGCCTGGTGCGCACCTACTCGGGCGGCATGCGCCGCCGTCTCGACATCGCCGCCAGCCTGGTCGTGACGCCGGAGCTGCTCTTCCTGGATGAGCCGACCACCGGGCTCGACCCGCGCAGCCGCAACCAGGTGTGGGACATCGTGCGCGCCATCGCGGCCGAGGGCACCACCGTGCTGCTCACCACGCAGTACCTGGAGGAAGCCGACCGTCTCGCCGACCGGCTGGCCGTGATCGATCACGGCAAGCTGATCGCCGAAGGCACGAGCCGCGAGCTGAAGGCATCGGTGGGCGGGAACTCGCTCCACATCCGCATCCGCAGCGCCGATCAGCGTGAGGAGGCGGAAGCGCTGCTCAGGGGCGCACTCGGCGCCGGTGTCCACAACGGCGCCGACCCGTACACGCTCTCGGCGCAGGTGGAGAGCGAGGCGCTGGTCGCCGGCGCGTTGGCGGCGCTGTCCAACGCCGGCGTGGGCGTCGCCGAAGTCTCGCTGGGTCAACCAAGTCTGGACGAAGTCTTCTTCGCGCTCACCGGCCGGCCGGCCGAGGAGCAGAAGGTGGAGGTAAGCGCATGAGTGCCAGTACTCCTTTCATCGCCGATGGCTCGCTTCACCAGGTGCTCTCCAGGACGCGCCGGCCGTCGGCCGCCAGCGCGCTCTCGGCATCGATCACGCTCGGCTGGCGCGCGATGCTCAAGATCAAGCACGTGCCCTTTCAGCTGTTCGACGTGACGGTGTTCCCGCTCATGATGACGCTGATGTTCACCTTTCTCTTCGGCGGCGCGCTTGCCGGGACGCCGCGGCAGTACATTCAGTTCCTGCTCCCCGGTATCCTGGTGCAGGCGATCGTGTTCATTACCGTTTACACCGGCGTCGGTCTCAACACCGACATCACCAAGGGTCTGTTCGACCGGTTCAAGTCGCTCCCCATCTGGCAGCCTGCGCCCATAGTCGGTGCGCTGCTGGGCGATGTGGCGCGCTACTCGGTGGCGGCGCTCATGGTCATCGCGCTGGGCGTCATCCTGGGCTTTCGCCCCGAAGCGGGTGTGCTGGGCGTGATCCTGGCCGTGGCGCTGGTGCTGGTGTTCGCGTTCGCCCTCTCCTGGATCTGGATCGTGGTAGGGATGATGGTGAAGACGCCCGAGTCGGTGATGACGACAAGCTTCCTCTTTCTCTTTCCGCTCACCTTCGCCAGCAACATCTTCGTGGACCCGGCCACTATGCCTGGCTGGCTTCAGACGGCGGTCTCGTTCAACCCCGTCACGCATCTCGTCACCGCGTCGCGCGGGCTGATGCACGGCGGGGTGACGTTCGGCGACGTGCTGTGGGTGTTCGTGGCCTCGGCGGTCATCGTCGCCATCTTCGCGCCACTGTCGCTGCACATGTACCGCAAGGAGAGATAGCGAATGCGGCGACTCTTCCAGCAGGTGGACGTGTTCGCCTCTGGTGCGTTCTCCGGCAATCCGCTGGCGGTGGTGCTGGACGGAGACGGACTCACCACGGATGAGATGCAGCAGTTCACCCGCTGGATGAATCTTTCCGAGACGACGTTCCTCCTGCCGCCGGCGTCGCCGGAGGCGGACTACCGTGTGCGCATCTTCACGCTCGCGCGAGAGCTGCCGTTCGCCGGACATCCCACGCTCGGCAGCTGTCACGCATGGTTGAGCTCGGGCGGCGCACCGCTGCGGCGCGACCTGATAGTTCAGGAGTGCGGCGCCGGCCTGGTGCGGATTCGTCGCAATGGACACGATCTCGCGTTCGCGGCTCCGCCGCTGCTGCGATCGGGAGCGGTGGATGAAAAGCTGGTGGGAGAGCTGGCGAAGGTGCTGGGCATTGGCCGCAGCGAGATCGTCGATGCGCAGTGGGTGGACAACGGACCGGGGTGGGTAGGCGTGCTGCTCGACAGCGCGGAGGCGGTTCTCGCGCTGGAGCCGGACTTCAGCGGCTACTCGGGCCACGGGAGCCTCGACATCGGCGTCGTCGGTCCTTACCCGGGCGGATCGGAGTGCGCCTTCGAGGTGCGCGCGATCTTCAGCGATGAGCAGGGCGCCATGCGGGAGGATCCCGTTACGGGCAGCCTCAACGCTTCGCTCGCGGAGTGGCTGCTTGGCTCCGGTCGCGCCACCGCACCCTACGTCGTTGGCCAGGGAACGCGATTGGGGCGGCGAGGGCGGGTTCGCATCGAGCAGGACGCCGACGGTAACGTGTGGATAGGTGGAGGCACCGTCACGCGAATAAGCGGCGAGGCAGACATCTGACTGTCGATCCGGCCGCGCCGCGATCGACTACCTGGTCGAACCCGAACACGTATCAGGTCGGGGAACACGCCTTGCGGCGCCCTCCGACCACGCACCGACCAGGAGAGAGACATGGCACCCCAACGAGCAGACACGTCCAGGGCATCGGGCGGCACCGCCACGCAGGCCCGCATCACCGAGTTCCTGCCGTATCTCATGTTCAACGGCCAGTGTCGCGAGGCGTACGAGTTCTACGCGCGCTGCTTCGGCGGAACGATCACGGCCATGATGCCGCACCGCGGCTCACCCATCGAGAACGAGGTGCCGGAGTCGCGTCTCGATCTCATCCTGCACGCCTGCCTGGAGATAGGCGACGCAAAGCTGATGGCCTCCGACAGTCCGCCGGAGTACTACTCCAAGCCTCAGGGGCTGGCCGTGTCGATCACGATCGGCGACGTTGGCGAAGCCGAGCGCATCTTCAACGAGCTGTCGGAAGGCGGCAATGTGACGATGCCGTTCGGAAAGACCTTCTGGGCCGAGCGCTTCGGGATGGTGGTGGACCGCTATGACATCCCGTGGATGATCAACTGCGAGCCGTCCAACTGAGAGCTCAGCCGCAACGCTTGATTGTAACGCGATTGCGCGCCGCTCACTCTCCGGCTGCCGGTCCCGCAGGCATCAGCCGGTCCATCTCCGCCCCTACCTCGGCGGCCTCGCCGGTGGCGCCCGCAGCGCGATAGCGCTCGCGGGCGCGCGCGAGGTAGCGGACGGCGCCGTCGCTGTTGCCCTCGTCCAGCTGGAGCT
>CAYXRS010000155.1:0-7060 GCA_964467195.1 uncultured Gemmatimonadaceae bacterium | reverse complement strand
TGCTCATCTGCGATGATTTGCCGCTTCCGGACACTGATACAGAAGTGACCCGCTTGAAGGTCGCGGACGCGCCGGCTGGGCTCGATGCGCTCGGAAGGTTTGACTTCGCGGTCGTGGCGGATCTGATGGAGAGCCTGGAGGCGAAGTATGCCGAGGCAGTGCTGGGTCGGCTCAAGAACCTGCATACCAACCGGTTTGTGCTGCTTGTGGATTCGGTCCAGTCGTGTCTCGACCGGGAGGCGTTGCTGGCCCTTGCGCTTGCGCCGTACGAGCAGGTCGACGACGGACGCGTCGTGTGGCTCTATGACATTGACCGCTACAATCCGGAGCGGGAGTGGAACACTCCGGAGGACTGGGCGCATCCGGAGAATTTTGAGAAGGTGAGGTGGCAGAAGCGTGCTGAAGTGCGTTGCGGTGTTGGCCGGGAGGGAGATGGGTGGGCCAGAGCGAGGCGACGCGTTTCCGCGGAAACGTCCGATTGGGATTTGAGGCGAGATTTGGTCCGACGGATAACTCCACCCCGAAGCTGCGTGGTATTCGCAAACCGGTGGTCAATGCAATTCGGTTCGTACGGGGCAGTACACGGTGATACGCGACATCTTCGCCGCAAGATAATGCCGCGCTTCGGCCGGCTAATTGGCGATTGCAATGAGGAGATACCTTGTGAGTACGTTGAGAGTTTCTTTGGTAGTTGCCTTCCTCTTGTCCGGCTGCACAGCGGTAACCGTCAGACCCCTAGACAAGGCCGCAGAATTGAAGCATGTCTGTATTCAGGATAACCCAAAGGTTGCTGTTCAAGACTTCGTTACAATTGTGCGCGACGGCTTTGATCGTCACGGCATTTCAACCGAAGTTATCGCTGGCAGCGCTCCTGAACGTTGCGAGTATCTGCTTACTTACACGGCCCTTAGGTCATGGGATTTCTCACCATACTTGTCGCATGCTGAACTTCGCATCGAACGCGGGGGTCGTCAGGTCGCTTATGCGGAATACCACCTCAAAGGGAAGGGCGGGCTCGCACTAAACAAGTGGGCCAGCACAAAGTCAAAGATGGATCCCGTTATTGACGAGCTTCTCGGCGCTTACAAGTGATTGCTAACAAACGCTTCCTGCGGACCGGCCACTCGCTGCGCTCGCGGCCGCCGACTGAACCGGAGCGTTGAGGCTGTAGGAATATCCTTTTCCGTCTATAATTTCCGGGCCCACAGACTATCCAACCGCCCCCAGACCGCTTAACCCATTCGAGGTTGCGCATGGCGCGTTACAAGGACTACTGCTACGAGCAGGGCAAGATGATCCCGATCTCGTTTCGGGAACAGATTCTCCCGGGGACCTTCGAGCACACGCTTAGCTATCTCATTGATCACGAGCTGGACCTGTCGGTCTTTGACCAACGGTACTGCAACGACGACACCGGGCGCCCGGCATACGATCCGGCGCTGCTGCTGAAGATTGTCCTCTACGCCTACTCGCGGGGCATCAACTCCAGCCGGCAGATCGAGCGCTGTTGCCGCGAGAACGTGATCTTCATGGCGCTGTCTGCGGACACACAGCCGCATTTCACGACGATCACCGACTTCATCAGCCGGATGGAGGGGGAGATTGTCACGCTGTTCCGTAACGTCCTGCTGATCTGCGATGCCCAGGGGCTGATCGGGCGGGACATGTTCGCAATCGACGGCTGCAAGATGCCGAGCAACGCGAGCAAGGCCTGGAGCGGCACGAAGGCCGAGCTCACGGCGAAGAAGCTGAAGCTGGAACGTGCGATACGACGGATGCTGCAGGCGCACCGGGAGCGTGATGGCAGGGAGGTCAATGCGGAGGTCGCCGAGCAGGAGCGCCAGTACATCGAGACGCTGAAGCGCCAGGTGAAGAAGCTCAAGGCGTGGCTGGACGACCACGATGACAAGCCGGGCAAGAGCGGCAAGCCCCGCAAGAGCAACGTCACCGACAACGACAGCGCGAAGATGAAAACCAGCCACGGTGTGATCCAGGGTTATGATGGCGTGTCCGCGGTGGATGACAGTTATCAGATCGTGGTGCACGCCGAGGTCTACGGCGAGGCCCAGGAGCACGCGCTGCTCCAGCGATGGTGGCGTTGACGGCAGAGAACTTCCGGGCGATGGGCGAGGCCAATGTCTGGGGGAAGGCGCAGCTGACCGCCGACGCCGGCTTTCACACAGAGCGGAACCTGGAGTACCTGTCCAGCCACCGAATAGACGGCTACGTGGCCGACAATCTGATGCGCAAGCGGGACCCTCGCTTCCAGGCGGTGGACAAGTACAAGGCCCGCCATCGGGAGGAGCGTCGACAATTGACGGGCAGCCGGCAGTCGTTCAGCAACAAGGACTTTCGGTATGACCCGGTCAATGGCACGTGCATCTGCCCCGCCGGCCAGTCGCTCTACCGCAACGGCAGCAATGTATTCGTCAACGGTTTCGCGGCGGTGAAGTTCCGTGCGCCGAAGTCTGCGTGCAAGGACTATGAGTTGCGCAGCCGGTGCCTGCGACACCCAGACCGTACGCCGTCTCGTCAGGTCGCGTTTTTCAGTGGAGCAACGCGCCACAACCGCGAGACGTTCACGCAGTTGATGAAACGCAGGATCGACTCGGCGCTGGGCAAGGCGATCTATCACCGACGCGTCGGCACCGTAGAGCCGGTGTTCGGCCGCTTGAGCAAAATCGGCCTGGATCGATTCACGTTGCGCGGGCGACCAAAGGTGGACGGGCAGTGGAAGTTGTACTGCATGGTCCACAACCTGTTGAAGATCCATCGGTATGGCGCGCAGTTCGGGTAGTGTGGAGATGGGCGGGCCAATTTACACCGCAAAGATGCCATGCTCTGTGACATCCAGGTCAAGGAGGCGCAGCAGGCTGGCCATGAGCAACGCCCCGACGATCAGGCGGAACTCGCGCCTTCACGACCGGGTTTTTCTACAGGCTCGTTAGGGCTCGCGGAACGGCCGCCACGTATGCAGACGAAATGGAAACTCGCGATCCTCGAACTGATATCGGGACTCCTCGGTTGGGTGTGGATCGTTGCTGGACTCGCTGCCGGCTATTTCCTCGTCGCGGTGATCTTTCTCGATGGTGCTTGGAGTTGGTTCTTTTGGAGCACTGCCATCTCTGTCACCGCGAAGTCGCTTGCTGGTGGATTTCGCGAGAACCAGCAGCGGGTTGCCTTTGAGGCAGAGCTCGTTTCAGAAGCCCATTCGCCCACGCAAGCTCGCCAAGAGCGGGTCGAGCGAATTCTCAGAGAATCACGTGTGTCGAGCTCCGAACACATGAACGCGGCTGAAGCAGAGGCGATCATTCGCGCATATGGCGCAGTCTTGGTGAATTCTGCTCCACCGCCAGGTACCGTAGCGGACAAGTCTCGACTTCCCGTCTCGAAATCAATGCTAAAGGAAGCGATTATGTTTGCCCTCGGCGCGACAAAGGATCCGATTCAAAAGAGCCATCTAAGGATCGCATATCTGCAGTTGGCTGATTTCCAAGAGGGCGTAGGCGCCGTAGATGTTGCTCTCGATGTATCGAGGCTCGATCTCCAGAACGCAACCCCCGAAGAGCTGGCGCAGCAAGTTATTGAACAAACGGAAGGAACGGAAGAATTGCAGGTCCTCGTTCAGAAAGAGCAAGAAATGTTGAAGCAGGAACTTCAAGCTGCCGGTCACTGGTCAAGCGAGCCCTAATTTGGTTGCAGCGGACCGGCCTCAGTGTCAAGCATTTTGCAAAGAGGAAAAGCAAAATGCTCGCCACTGGGCCCGCGGCTGAGCGGGGCGTTAGCGGAACACTTGGGGACAGACGTGGGAAACCATCCGATCGGATCGACGTGGCGGAAATGGGATCTGCATGTCCACACGCCGGCGTCGGTCGTTCAGGGTTATGGTGGCGATTCTGATGAGGTGTGGGAGCGCTTCATCAGTGAACTCGAGGCTCTGCCGCAGGAGTTCGCGGTCCTTGGGATTAACGACTACGTGTTCATTGAGGGCTACCGCAGACTTCGCGAAGCGAAGGCGCAGGGTAGACTCGCCAACATAGAGGCCCTCCTTCCTGTGATCGAGTTTCGGCTTTCGAAGTTCGCCGGCCACGACAAGTTGTTGCGACTGAACTACCACATCATCTTCTCAGAGCGCCTCGATCCGGACGTTATCGAACGGCAGTTTCTCCTCCAACTCCAGTCGAGCCTCAACGTCTCGGCTGAACATGCAACGGTCGCAAAGCAGTGGAGGGCCAAAGTCACCCGGGCCAGTCTGTCGGACTTGGGCCGTCTCATCCGAGAAGATATGCCTGAGGAGAGAGCCGGCGACATAGACGAGACCGACTTCGTTCTCGGCTTCAACAACCTCAACTTCGACGAAGCCAAGCTCACAGACCTCCTCGAGAATTCGTACCTACGTGGCCTCTACGTTACGGCGATGGGTAAGGCTGAGTGGGATCAGTATCGCTGGACCGACCATTCCATTGCGGAAAAGAAGAACGCCATCAATTCGGTAGACATAGTGTTTACTGCCGCAGAAGACATGGCTGCGTTCGAGCGCGGAAGGAGTCGTCTAAGAACAGAGGGTGTCAACGGTAGCCTCTTCGACTGTAGCGACGCGCATGCCTACGCCGACGACGCTGGCGACAAAGACCGGCTTGGCAACTGCATGACATGGGTGAAAGGCGACACGACCCTCGATGGTCTGATTCTCGCCGCCAAGGACTAGCCGGAACGGGTGTATGTTGGGCCACGCCCACCACTGCTCAGCGAGATTGAACGCAAACCAGCAAAGTACATCCGTCGCGTCACGATAGGTAAGCGTGAGGGCGCGAACCCTCCGGGCAAGTGGTTCGAAGACGTGGATATTCCTCTCAATCCCGAGCTCGTTGCCGTCATCGGCAACCGTGGCATGGGGAAGAGCGCGCTTCTCGACTCAATCGCCCTCGCCGGCAACGCTCCCCGGCCTTCCTCCGAGATGTCCTTCCTGAAGCCGTTCCAGACAGCGTCCAGGAACCTTGCCAGCAGTTTCGAGGTCGCGCTCGAATGGCACAACATTGGACAGGAGAGCCCGGTTCCGCTCAGCAACTCGTACGACGCCTCGCTGCCGTATCGGGTCAGGCATCTTCCCCAGCATTTCATCGACCGAATCTGCAACGAGGAACAGGCGCAGTTCGAAGCTGAGATCGAGCGTGTTGTCTTCTCCCATGTCCCTGAGGAAGAGCGCCTCGGACTTGACTCACTTTCCCAACTTGTCAGCTATCGGATGGAAGCGACTGAACAGGAAGCAGCGGACATCCGAGCCGAAATCATAGTACTGAACGCCCGGATTGCCGATCTCGAGTTGGAGCTGTCACCAGCACGTCGGAGACGCGTGGAGAGCCTTCTCGCTCAGAAGCTCGACGAATTGCGCGGGATGTGGAGCAAGAGGCCTTCGCTTCCGCCCAAGCCAGAGTCCAGTGATCCGCAGCTGGATGCCCGAATTCGTGAGCTGCGAGGCACAGTGGAGCAGCTATCAGAGGAAAGAGCGCAGTCCGAGAGCCGGGCCGCATCTGCGCGCTCAGCAGTGGAAGCCACGCGTCGCGTACTTGCTCTTCTCGACAAGATTGACAGAGACGTCTCCCGTCTGTCTTCGGAACACTCTGACGACTTCGCCAAGTTGGGCATCCCTTTCGACCAGATCGTTTCTATCGACATCAATCGGGATGCCGTTCGAGAAAAGGAACGTGGATTCGTGTGGGATCTCGCCGACCTGCGAGTGCAGCTGGATGAAGGACAGGAGGACAGCCTGGCATCGCGACTCGTCAATGCACGAGCCGAATTAAAGGCGGCTGAAGAGGCGCTATCTGCTCCGATGCAGATATACCAAGCGGCCAGGAAAGCACACTCAGAGTTCAGGCAGTCTATCCGGGAGATAGTCGGCTCCCCAGAGGCTCGCGACTCCATACGATACCTGAAGACCCACCTGGCCCGACTCGACTGCGAGGCTCCCGAGCTGCTGGCCACGCTCGAATCGGAGAGACGTGCGAAGTCTAGAACTCTCTTCGAGAAGATGTCCGGGAATATCGATCTGCTCCACGAGCTCTATAGACCAGTGCAGAAGTTCATCGACGCACATCCGCCCGCTGACGAAACCTTCAAGGTCGAGTTTTCCGCCTCGCTTGAGGCAGAAGACTTCGTCGGCGGGCTGTTCTCACACATCGCCAACAACAAACGTGGATCGTTCTACGGGGCAGAGCAGGCCTTTGGGCGGGCCCACGAACTGCAGAAGGACACGGACTTCGGTGACTGGGATTCGGTCGCCGCATTCCTGAACCGACTGCATGAAGCCTTGCACTACGACTTGCGACCAAGCGAAGAGCGAAAGGCGAGAGAGCCTTCGGAACAGGTTAGGCCCGGGAGCTCGCCCGCCTCTCTCTACGACTTCATCTATCAGCTCGGCTACATTCAGTACCGACACCACTTGACGATGGGCGGGAGACCCCTCAGCAATTTGTCGCCGGGGGAAAAGGGCGCCCTGCTTCTTGTCTTCTACTTGCTGGTCGACAGGAGCGAATGCCCCCTGCTAATAGATCAACCTGAGGAGAATCTCGACAACCAGAGCGTCTTCAAAGTGCTCGTCCCTTTCATTAAGGAGGCTCGTAGACGTCGTCAAGTGATTCTGGTCACCCATAACCCGAACATCGCTGTCGTTGCTGGCGCGGAACAGGTTGTGTACTGCGAGATGGATAAGAGCGATGGCTATCGTTTGTCATACGAAGCTGGGGCACTGGAGAACCCCGCAGTAAACAAGCACGTTCTCGACGTGCTAGAGGGCACACGCCCGGCATTCGCCAGCCGTGATCAAACCTACAGGGTCTCTGAGGAACCGCGCCGTCCGAGATGATGAGGTGCCCGCTAACCGGGAGATCGAGCCGACCCCACAAGGAGCGCGAGATGAACCATCTTATGGTTTGGGGAGACGACACGTCGGGGCAGGTTTCCGGTGCCCCTGTCGGGAAGTTCAAGGCCATCGCGGGCGGCTCCATCAATGGTCTGGCGCTTCGCCAGGATGGGACGCCCGTCCTCTGGGGGTCTGGTC
>CAYXRS010000154.1:0-7245 GCA_964467195.1 uncultured Gemmatimonadaceae bacterium | reverse complement strand
GCTGCGATTCGTTCAGCGCGGCGCTATCCCGCACGCACCACGTCAGCTCGACCCGCGTGGCCGAGGTGTTTACGTGCTGTCCGCCCGGCCCGCCCGCCCGGGTCGCCCGGAAACGCAGTTCGGAATGTGGGATCACCAGCCCGCGCCGCACCACCAGACCATCACTCACTGCTGCACCATCCTTTCCGCTCCAGCGCCGTAACCCGTTGCCTCCACTGCTCGTCCAGATATAGCGCAGCCGAACGCAGACGCCAAGCCGTTGGTGCGCAGCAGCGAGGCAGACGCGCGCTGCGCTCTTTCATCGCACGTGGATGTATCAACCACAAAGCATTCTTCGCTGGATCTACATCGGCCGAATCTCGCTGGCCGCGGCCATCTTCATGGCGGCGGTCCTTGCGTGGCGGGAGGCCGATGCGGTGCATACGCTCGTCGCATCGCTCGCCCTGATCGGCGCTCTCGCCTTCACCGCCGGATCGGCATGGTGGACGGCATTGCGCCGCCGCCCCGCGTCCCGGAGCTTCTGCTACCTCCAGCACGTCTTCGACCTCGCGCTCGTCACCACGGTGGTGCATCTCACCGGTGGCGCCAACTCGCAGTTCGCCGCGCTCTACATCCTCGTCATTGCCAGCGCCTCGCTGCTCCTGCCGTCAAGTGGCGGGCTGCTGGTCGCGACGCTCGGCAACGTGCTCTATTACGCCGACGTGCTCTGGAGCCGGACGACCGATGTGGACATTGGCGTGATCCTTCAGCTGGTCGTCTTCGCCATTGCGGCAATCGGCACCGGTTACCTTGGTGCACGGCTGCGCGAAGCGGGGGCCAACACCGAGGAGCTGGAGGCACAGCTCGAGCAAACGCGGCTTCACGCCGAGGACGTGCTGCGCAACATACGCAGCGGCATCATCACCGTTGACTCCCGCGGCCGGCTGCTTCACGCCAACCTCGCGGCTGGAGCCATGCTCGGCTTCGATGCCGACGGTGTGCTGGGCCGGTCGGCGTTCTCGCTGCTCGAACCGGTCGCCCCCGGTCTGGCGGAGGCGCTTCGGCACGCCGTTGCGGACGGCATTCGCACGACCAGGGGCGAAGCCACGCTCACACGCGACGGGCGCAGCTTTCCGATCGGACTTTCCACCACGATCACGCAGGTTGATCCGGCGTCTGGTGGAGTGGGTAACGTGACTACCGTGATCTTTCAGGACATCAGCGACAACAAGCGGTTGGAGGAGCTCAGGCTGCGCGCCGAGAGGCTCGAGGCAGTGACCGAGCTGAGCGCGTCGCTGGCGCACGAGATCAAGAATCCGCTGGCGTCCATCCGAAGCGCGGTGGAACAGCTTGGCCAGTCGCCGCGCGCGACCGGCGACGAGCGCACGCTCGCCTCGCTGATCGTGCGAGAGTCCGATCGGTTGTCGCGACTGCTCTCCGACTTCCTCGATTTCGCCCGGGTGCGCGTCACGCGCGTGGTGCTGGTCGATCTCGGGGCGGTGGCGCGGTCGGCCGTCGGCCTGGCGGCCGCGCACCCGGACAGGCGCGAGCACGTGCGTATCCGATGCGAGGTGGCGCCTGCTCAAGCCGTCGGCGGTGGAGCGCTGCTGGTGGAAGGCGATGAGGACCTGCTTCACCGAGCGGTGTTCAACATGGTGCTGAACGCCGTACAGGCCTCGCCCAACGGTGGCGAGGTGCGTGTGGAGGTCGGGCGCGTCGGGCCCGCCCACCTTCCGCGTGGAATCACGATGGGTGGCGATGCCATCACACTCGCCGTGTCCGATCAGGGGACGGGGATTCCAACCGATGTCCGGGAGCGCATGTTCGATCCGTTCTTCACCACCAAGGCGGGAGGGAGTGGTCTCGGCCTTCCGGTGGTACACCGCGCAATCGAAGCGCATCGGGGGCTGGTGTTCGTCGACAGCTCATCGGCAGGAACCCGATTCACGGTCCTTCTTCCGGCGGCGATGCCGGCGGCCGCGGCCGCATGAGCTCTGGCGCGAATGGGGCGAGCGGCGGGCCCAGCGTTCTCATCGTGGACGACGAGAGCGGCATTCTGGAGACGCTGGAGATTCTGTTGCGGAATGCGGGCTTCACTCCGCACACCGCGCACGGCGGAAAGCAGGGAATCGACCAGCTGGCGGTGATGGCCCCCGACATCGTGCTGACCGATGTGCGCATGCCGGGAGTTGGGGGACTCGACATCCTGGCGGCAGCGCACACGAACGACCCCGATGTGCCGGTGCTGTTGATGACGGCGCAGGCAGATCTCAGGTCGGCCATCCAGGCGGTGAACCAGGGCGCATACCATTACATCCAGAAGCCGTTCAGCAACGACGACCTGATTGCGATCCTGCGCCGCGCGGTCGAGCACCGGCAGCTTAGAGTGGAGAACCGATCGCTCAAGCAGGAGATTCGCCGCCGCGATCGTGGAAGCGGTTTTCAGCCAGTTGGTCGCAGCAAGTCGTGGCTGAATGTACTTCGCCTGGCGGAAACCGTTGCACCCACGGAATCCACGGTCCTCATTCAGGGCGAGTCGGGTACGGGTAAAGAGGTCGTGGCGCGCTACGTTCACGAGCGTTCGGGCCGCTCCGAAGGCGCGTTCTTTTCGCTGAACTGCGGAGCGCTGCCCGAGAGCCTGCTGGAAAGCGAGCTCTTCGGCCACGTGAAGGGTTCGTTCACCGGCGCGGTGCGCGACAAGGTGGGACTGTTCGCCGCCGCGGCCAAGGGCAGCTTCTTTCTGGACGAGATCGGCGAGACCACGCCATCCACGCAGGTGAAGCTACTCCGCGTGCTCCAGCAGCGCGAGATCATTCCCGTTGGCGCTACGGAGGCGATTCCGACCGACACGCGAGTGATCGCAGCGACCAACCGCGACCTGGAGGAGGAGATCAAGCGTGGCAGCTTTCGCAGCGACCTCTTCTACAGGCTCAACGTCTTCGCGCTGCATCTGCCGCCACTGCGTGAACGAACCGACGACATTCCGCTGCTGGCCGACGCATTCCTGCACCGTGCGGCCGCCCAGAGGGGAGAAGAGCCCAAGCGTCTGTCGGAGCAGGCGCTGGAAACGATGATGTGCTACCCGTGGCCGGGAAACGTAAGAGAGCTGGAGAACGCATTGGAGCGCGCCGTGATCCTCAATGCCGGGAATGTGATCGATGCCGCCACGCTCCCCGAGCGCCTCACGGAGCGACGCCCGGAACCGCTCGTGGCGGAGCGCGTGCCGGCCAACCCGACGCTCGAGGCGGTGGAGCGCGCCTACATCCTCTGGGTGCTGCAATCGATGGGCGGCAACAAGAGCCGCGCCGCGGAGGCGCTGGCCATCGATCCGTCGACACTGTACAGGAAGCTCTCTCGATACGGAGTGGAGGAATGAGCGGATTCGCGGCAGGGCACGACATTGGAGGCAGGCGGTCGAACTCGCCCCGTGCGGAGCGCACGATCGGCAGTAGTGTCACGGTGCCCTCTGCGAGTCGTGCGGCGGCGAGGATTACCATCCGCGAGCGGCTCAACCGTCCGGTATCCCTGCGCGTCGAGATGTTACTGAGCCTCGCCGTGATCGGCACGGCAGCCCTGATGATTGCGGTCATCAACGTGCTGCTCTTCGATGATCTCGTTGCGAACCCCAACGGCGCGCTCTACATCAGTCTGCTGATCCTGGCCGACGTCGCTGTATTCGTGATCTTCGGTGCGTCCAAGCTGGGGTCGCTGGTGGTGAAGCCGCTGGAGGAGGTGGTGCGTGCGGCGCAGGCGATCGCCGCGGGGGACCTCGCGCGGCGCGTGCCCCCGGGCAACAGCTCCGAGTTCGTGAAGCTGGCCGGGGCGATCAACCACATGACGGTCCGACTGCTCGAGGAGCAGGCGCACGTTGCTCGCATGGAGAAGATGGCCGGCGTCGGCCGTCTGGCGGCAGGTGTCGCGCACGAGATCGGAAACCCGCTGGGTGCAATCACCGGCTACACGCACCTGCTTCGGAAGGCGAGTCCCGATGCGCCGGCGCTGCGCGACGCCATCGACGGCCTGGAGCGCGAAGCGCAGCGGATCGACCGGATCATTCGCGGCATGCTCGACTACGCCCGCCCGCGGCAGCGCGCGTTGACCGCCATCGACCTGGGCGGCTGCGTGCGCCGCGTGGTCAACATGCTGGGCGACCAGGGAGCGCTGCGTGCCGTCGACGTGCAGCTCTCGTTTCCGCGCTCCCTCCCCACGCTGTCGGGAGACCGCCACGAGCTGGAGCAGGTGTTAGTCAACCTTCTGCTCAATGCCGTGGATGCGATGGATGGGACGGGCCGCGCATCGGTGGTCGCCCAACACGTGCCATTCGAGGAATTCGCGCGGGGGGAAGGGCTCCGCCGCGCCGGCGATCCCTCGGAGCTGACGATCTCACGCGAGCCCAACGCCCGGTTGCGCGCCTGGCTCAACCACTCCGGGGAGCCGCGAGAGGTGCTGCAAGTAGTAGTAGCCGACAGCGGGCCCGGCATTCCGCCCACCGACTCGGAGCGGATCTTCGATCCCTTCTTCACCACCAAGGATCCTGGGCGCGGCACGGGCCTCGGCCTGGCGATCGTCTCGCGCATAGTGGAAAACATGGGAGGAGCCGTGTGGGTGCGTCCGGCCCGCGAGGGCGGCGCGGCTTTCGTGCTGCTCTTCGCCGTGCAGGAGAGTGACCGGCCCCGCGACGGCGAGGGCTGAGCGAGTGCGCATCCTGGTAGTGGATGATGAGCCGGCGCTCCGTCAGACGCTGTCGGTGATACTGGCCGACGAGGGACACTCCATCATCACGGCTTCCGACGGCGAGGACGCGCTGTCTCGGCTCGCCAAGGAGCAGGTGGACCTCATCCTTACCGACCTGCGGATGCCTCGTCTCGACGGCCTGGAGTTGATTCGCCGACATGAGGCCGCCGGAGGAAGAGCTCTTGTGATCGCGATGAGCGCCTACGGCGATTCCGACACGGCCATTGAGGCAATGAGGATCGGCGCGTACGACTACATCCCGAAGCCGTTCAGAGCCGACGAGGTGGCACTGGTCGTTCGCAAGGCGGAGGAGCGCGAGAATTTGCGGGAGCGTGTCCTGGCACTCGAGGATGAGCTCTCGGCCACGAAGGCCAGCGAAGGCATCGTCGCGCGGAGCGCCGTCATGGTGGCAGTGGTGAACGCAGCTCGCAAGGTCGCGCCGCATCCGTCCACGGTTGTCGTGACGGGCGAAAGCGGAACCGGCAAGGAGCTGGTTGCGCGGCTGATTCACCGCGCCAGCCCCAGGGCGGGCAAACCGTTCGTGGCCGTGAACTGCGGCGCCATCCCCGAAGCGCTCCTGGAGAGCGAGCTGTTCGGGCATACCAGGGGAGCGTTCACCGGCGCCACTGCCGACAAGCCCGGACTGTTCGAGGAGGCGGATGGCGGCACGTTGATGCTCGATGAGATCGGCGAACTGCCCGTGTCGCTTCAGGTCAAGCTGCTTCGCGTGCTCCAGGAAGGAGAGGTTCGTCGGGTGGGGGCGAACAGCTCACGATCGGTGCAGGTGCGCGTGATAGCGGCAACCAATCGCGACCTCCTCGCCGACATCGGCACCGGTCGCTTTCGCAGCGATCTGTACTACCGACTCAATGTCGTGTCCGTCCACGTGCCACCGTTGCGCGAGCGCGTGGAGGATGTTCCCGAGCTGGCCAGGCACTTCGTGGAGCTGCACGGGCGCCGGCTGGGGGTGAGCGGGTCGCTGATCTCGTCGGAGGCGATGCGTCTGCTGACCGCCTACTCATGGCCCGGCAACGTGCGCGAGCTCGAGAACGCGATCGAGCGGGCGCTGGTTCTCACGACAGGCGCCGCCATCGAGCCGGAGCACCTCCCCGAAACAGTGATCTCGCGAGCGAGCATCGTTGAACCGGACGAGGACCTGTCGGTGAAGCGGCGGACCGCGGCCCTCGAGCGGTTGCTGATTCAGCGCGCCCTCGAGCGGACGCGAGGCAACCGAACGCGTGCCGCGGAGTTGCTCGATCTCTCGCACCGGGCGCTACTCTACAAGCTCCGCGAGTACGGCCTCAGCTAGAAACGGCCGACGGCGCTCCGGCGTCATCAAAGAGGAGCTCCGGGGGCTGCCCTTCGCGGGTTTTTGCCGCAGAGGCGCAGAGGGGTAGTCGCGCTCCGGCCAGGCAAAGGAATTTGTTCTGACGATGGTGACCTGTCCGTTGGCGTCAGAACTCCACCTCGAGGCGCCTCGGTGCCTCTGCGCCTCTGCGGCAAAAAGACAAACGCTGCGTCAAAGAAACACCAGACTCTGCTGTCAAGAAAAATCACTCATTCAACTCACCGAACCCACTGAAAAAAGTTGCAGGTTCGCAACTGTTTGCGTACCGCAGGAACCTGCCATGAGCGCTAACTACTTGAACGACAACGGCATGCAAGACGGCACGGGGCACGCATTGGCATGCCCCCGTTCGACAACCAGAGGACAT
This sequence comes from uncultured Gemmatimonadaceae bacterium, assembly GCA_964467195.1. Lineage (GTDB taxonomy): Bacteria > Gemmatimonadota > Gemmatimonadetes > Gemmatimonadales > Gemmatimonadaceae > CAYXRS01. Next base: position 817 of record CAYXRS010000154.1, on the reverse strand, counting down.
GAAGACCATGAGAGCAAACAGGCGTGGGTTCACGGTCACGGAGCTGCTGACGATAGTGGCGATCATCGGGATCGTCGCTGCGATCGCGCTGCCGAAGACCGGACGGATCTTCGAGGGGATTAGCGTGCGCTCGGCCAGGCATGACGTGGCGTCGCATCTCGCGATGGCCCGAGCGCTCGCAATCCAGAATGGTGCGTCCACGACCTTCGAGCGCAGCGGGAACAGCATCCGCGTCACGCTCGACGTTCCCGGCGCACCTACCATGAACGTGATGGCGTGGAAGAACCTCGCTGACGAATACGGTGTCCGGCTCGAGGGCGTCGCGACGGTGCGCTACAACGCGCGTGGCTTCGCTTACGGCCTGACCGACAATCCGAGCGTTATTCGTATGTACCGCGGCGAAAGCAGGGACTCGGTCTGCATGATGGGCCGCGGCCAGGTCATGAGCTCGGGGTGCACGCTATGAGAACTTCATTCAGGCGGCTACAGGGCGCACCGCGCCGCCGGGCGCGCAAGGGATTCACGATCATCGAGATCATCATCGCCATCGTGATCATGGTGGTCGGTGTGCTCGGCCTTGCCTCCACGGCAGCCGTAGTCGCACGGCTCATCGGCGGCGGCGCTCAGCTCACACTCGCGGCCAACGTCGCACAGTCGCGCTTCGAGATCCTGCGCAGCACGCCGTGCGGCAACATCGCCAACGGCTCCGCCGACACCGGCCGAGGCGTCACGGAGCAGTGGCGCGTCACACAGGTGAAACCTGATCTGTTCGAGGTCGACGTCGCCGTTCAGTACACCACCACCAGCGGTCCCAAAA
>CAYXRS010000153.1:0-7275 GCA_964467195.1 uncultured Gemmatimonadaceae bacterium | reverse complement strand
AGCCAGCGCCTGCTGCCGCCGCGTCGCAGCCATCGGCTTCCGCGCCGCAGCCGTCCACCCCTCCGGCACCGACGGGCGCCGCCGCCGAGCCACCGAAGTCCGCCGCTTCCGCGACCGCCACCGCCACCAGCGGCCCGTCCCATCGTGCGGCAGGCGGCGGTGACGGTGGCCGAGTGTCCTTCGAGGAGCGTGTCCGCACCAGGTCGTCTCCGCTCGTGCGCAAGATAGCTGCCGAGCACGGCATCGAGATCGCGGCCATGGAGGGCTCCGGCGTGGCCGGTCGCGTCACCAAGCGGGACATCATGGCGTTCATCGAGTCCGGCGCGCACCAGCGCCCGGCGACGGGGCCGTCCATGTACGCGCCAGCTGGTACGGAGGCGCAGGCGCCCCTGCCCGAATCGTGGCCGGGCGATGTGGTCGAGCCGATGTCGGCGATGCGCTCCAAGATCAGCGAACGCATGGTCGTCTCGCGACGCACGTCGGCGCACGTCACCTCCTTCATGGAGATCGACTTCACGCGGGTTGCACGCATCCGGTCCGCCAAGCGAGCCGAGTTCGAGGCGGCGAGCGGACAGAAGCTCACGTACATGCCCTTCATAATCAAGGCGGTGGTGGACGCCTTGAAGAGCTGGCCGATTCTGAACTCCGTGGTGGCGGGTGCCAACGTCATCTACCGCAAGCAGTTCAACATCGGCGTTGCCGTGGCGCTCGACTGGGGGCTCATTGTGCCCGTCATCAAGCATGCCGATGAGCTTTCTCTGGTCGGACTGACTCGCGCCCTCAATGATCTGGCGTTGCGCGCCCGGTCCAAGAAGCTCCAGCCCGACGAGGTGCAAGGCGGAACGTTCACCATCACAAATCCAGGTGTCTTCGGATCGCTGATGGGCACGCCGATCATCATGCAGCCGCAGGTGGCGATTCTGGGCATTGGCGCGATCGAGAAACGACCGAAGGTGCTCACTGGAGCCGATGGCGAAGACACGATTGCAATCCGGACTCTCTCCTATTTTTCGCTGTCGTTCGACCATCGAATGATCGATGGGGCTGTGGCCGATCAGTTCATGTCGCAAGTCAAGAAGGGAATCGAAGGCTTTCCGGACACGGGGGTCTGATTAGTGCCACGTATATTGACGATGCAGCGGACGACGGTACCATCTGGTGAGCGGAAGCGCTTTCTCGAACGGCTTCGCACTCGCCGTGACCATTACACGCAGGCGGGCTGTCGCTACTGGGTTTTCGAGGATATCCAGCTCCCGGGCAGATTCATCGAGTTCGTCGAGGCCGGAGAGGAGAAGGCACTCATCGAGGCGATCGAGGCGTCGCCGGAGCGCCACGTCGATGCAGGCCGCGTCTATCGCGAAACGGAGCTGACGTGATGCCCGTACGTGCGATCACAATCAATGGTGAGCGGTGGGAGGTGCAGCCCGCCGGCCGAGTCACCCAGTACGACCGGGATGAGTTCGCGCTTGTATTCGTCAGGCGCCAACCCGAGCCTCGCGAGGTGCGCGTCACACGTTATTCGCCGCAGGGCTCGCGGTGGCGGGAGGAGTCGCTTGCGGAGATGACCGACACGGATCTGGAAAGGCTTTTCGGGATGTCTCAGCCTTCGGCGACATCACCCGAGGCGGGCTACTTACCGTGAGGGCGCAGCAGGGTGCACGCGTTCCCGGACGGCTCGTGGATCTGCACATGCACTCCCTCGCCTCCGACGGCACCTGCTCTCCCGACTTGGTCGTGGAGACGGCCCGCTCCGTCGGCCTCTCGGCCATCGCCCTCACCGATCACGATACGCTGGCAGGACTGCCCGAAGCGGCGGCGGCCGGTGCTCGGCTCGGCATCCGCGTCATTCCCGGTGTCGAGTTGAGTGCGATGGACGGCCGCGAGGAGGTGCACGTGCTGGGGCTGCACCTGTCGCGCACGGAATCGCTGGAGCTCGCGCTGGCGGATTTCCGCAAGCGCCGGCTGCAGCGCGCCGAGGCGATGGTAGCAAAACTCAACGCGCTGGGCGTCGCCGTTTCCCTCGAGGCCGTGCTATCTGCTGCTTCGGGCGGAGCGATCGGCCGTCCTCACCTGGCGCGCGCGATTGTCGACGGAGGGTGGGCGCGCGACACGCGTGAAGCGTTCGACCGGTACCTGGGAAATGGCAGGCCGGCACATGTGGAGAAAGCCAAGATCAGCGTCCGCGATGCCATAGCGCTCGTCCACCAGGCTGGTGGTCTTGCGGTGTGGGCCCATCCTGGTGCCGCGGCCAATAGGCGACGCCTGGAACAGATGCGCGGCGAAGGACTCGATGGAGTGGAAGTACGGCACCCAGGCCACTCCTCGGAGGATCTGGCACGGCTGAAAGTGCTGGCTGATCACCTCGGTCTGGTGCCGAGCGGTGGGTCCGACTGGCACGGCGCAAGGGAAGGTCCACGCTTCATGGGGTCGATGTTCGTGCCGGGAGAATGGCTCGATATCCAGGACGCGCGAGTGGAGGCAAGAGCGGCGTGAGCCGGTCGGCACTTCCCGCTGTCGGATCGGCGGCGCCCGACTTTTCCGCACCGGCCAACGACGGCAGAACATTGTCGCTGGGCGAGCTGCTAGCTCACCGGCACGTGGTGCTCTTCTTCTATCCCGGGAACAATACCCCTGGCTGAAACCGCCAACTCTCCGCCGTGCGCGATGAGATGAGCAGCTTCGAGGATGCTGGAGTACAGCCGGTGGGCGTCAACCCCGCCAGCGTGGCCAGCCATGCCCGCTATGCTGGCAAGATGGGATTCGGTTTTCCGCTGCTGAGCGACTCCGACCGTGCCATCGCCGCCGCGTACGGTGCATTGAAGGATGACGGCAGGGGCATTCAGCGTACCGTCATCGCCGTTCGGCGTGATGGTACCGTCGCGTTCGCGGCGCGCGGCGCACCGCCGCCGTCCGATCTGTTGCGCGCGCTGTCTGGAGGGGATTGAGTGGACCCAGCCGGCCGTGTGGCGCTGGTCACCGGCGGCGGCCGCCGCGTCGGACGTGCAATCGCGCTTGCGCTGGGTGCCGCAGGAGCTCGGACGGCGGTGCACTTCCACGCCAGCGACGACGGGGCGATACGAACGGTTGACGAGATCCGGGCGGCTGGCGGAGAAGCCGACGCCTTCCAGGCCGACCTGCGGCTGCCCGGTGCTCCCGCCTCACTCATACCGGCGGTCCAAAAGCGCTTCGGTGCATTCCACATCCTCGTAAACTCCGCGGCCGTAATGACGCGCACACCGCTCGACGACGTGTCCCCTGAGATTTGGGATGAGATATTCGCGCTCAACCTTCGGGCCCCGTTCTTCTGTGCCGTGGAGGCGTCGCGCGCGATGCGAGCTGGCGCAAAACCGTCGCGCGACGAACGCGGCGGTGATCAGAGCGATGCGCTGGAGCGTGGCGTCATCATAAACATCGCGGACCTCGCCGGACTGGAGAGCTGGAGCGGCTACATACCGCACGGCATTTCCAAGGCTGGCGTGCTGCACATGACGCGGACCCTCGCACGGGTTCTCGCCCCTGACATCCGGGTCAATGCGATCGCGCCAGGTACGGTCCTGCTCCCGGACGACTGGGATCCCGACGACGCTGCCCACCTCGAGCGCACCACGCCCTTGCGGCGTCATGGCTCGCCGGAGGATGTGTCGCGGGGGGTCCTGTACCTGCTTCGCGCCGGCTACGTCACCGGTGAGACGCTGATCGTGGACGGCGGGCGCCATGTTCGCTGAGGGAATTACGGGGCGGGGTGGGGGATTGGTATCTTTGAGCGCGTCGTGGATGCTGGACGCCCGAAGCCGGGCAACTCAGATGCGACGATTCTCGACGCCGATGCTCGGCGACAGCTGACGCGGGACATACCACACCTAATCAACGCTCGCCCATGCCCGAGAACGTTGTCATTATCGGTTCCGGCCCGGCTGCCTGGACCGCCGCCATATACGCTGCCCGCGCCAACTTGCAGCCGGTCGTCTACGAGGGCGAGCCCGTAGGCACCATGCTTCCCGGCGGGCAGCTGATGACCACCACCGAGGTCGAGAACTACCCCGGCTTTCCGGATGGGATCACCGGCCCGGAACTGATGGATCGCATGCGCAGGCAGGCGCTGCGGTTCGGCGTGCGCGTCGTCTCCGAAACCGTGGATGAGCTTCAGCTCGGGCGACAGCCATTCCGACTGAAGCCGAGCTACAGCGACGCATGCGAGGCGCTTACGGTGATCGTCGCAACGGGCGCGTACGCCAAGTGGCTCGGCGTCCCGAACGAAGAGCGGCTTGCGCAGACCGGCGGCGGCGTGAGTGCGTGTGCCGTGTGCGACGGAGCGCTTCCACACTTTCGCGGAAAGCGCGTTGCCGTCGTCGGTGGCGGTGACACCGCGATGGAAGAGAGCTTGTATCTGACCAAGTTCGCGAGCGAGGTCATCATCGTGCACCGGCGCGATCAGTTCCGCGCATCCAAGGTGATGGCCGATCGAGTCCTCGCGAATCCGAGGATTCGTGTCAACTGGAACAGCCGCGTTGTAGAGGTGCTCGGCTACGAGGAGATCAGCGGAGTCCGGCTGGAGGATACGAAGAGCGGCGACCGATCGGATCTCGAGGTCGGCGGTCTTTTCGTGGCGATTGGACATGTGCCCAACACGGGTTTTCTCGCGGGACAGGTTGAGCTCACTCCCAGCGGATACATTCGCACCATGCCATGGCGCACAGCTACGAGCGTGGACGGGGTGTTCGCAGCGGGAGACGTGATGGATGACTACTATCGTCAGGCGGTCACCGCCGCCGGCACCGGCTGTATGGCCGCGCTGGAAGCTGAGCGCTGGCTTGCCCACCGTGGACTTGGCGAGTCGCCCATTCTGGAAACAGCCGAGGCTCCAGTGGAGGCGAGCCCCGAGTCGGCCAAATGACCACTACCGAGCGTGAGCCCTGCTACGCGGAGGCGTACTTGTGAAGATCTCCGCGTTCCCCGTTGGGCCCTTTCAGGCGAACACGTATCTCGTGGTGGACGAGACGGAGGGCGTCGCCGCACTCATCGACTGTGGCGATGAGGGAGCGCGCCTTGCCAGGCTCGTGCACGATACAGGGATGCGGCTCGAAGCAATCTGGCTCACGCATGCCCACCTCGACCACGTGGCTGGCATCGCCGAGCTGAAGCGTGAGCTGCCGGTGCCCGTGCACTTGCATCCTCTGGATCTGCCCGTGTACGAGGCCGCGTCGCGGCAGGCGGAGATTTTCGGCCTGCGTATCGAGCAGCCGCCTCCGCCGGAGGCCAGATTCACGGAGGGGCAGGTGCTGGAGCTGGGATCGCTGCGATTCGAGGTCATGCACACGCCGGGTCATGCTCCGGGGCATGTTGTGATTCACGGTCACGGCGTGGCATTCGTGGGCGACTGTCTCTTTGCCGGCTCTGTGGGTCGCACCGATCTACCGATGTCCAGCGGCGCTGACCTGGCCCGTTCGCTCGAGCGCATTGCCGCTCTCCCTCCCGAAACGGTGATCTATCCGGGCCATGGTGTCCCCAGCACGATCGTGCGGGAGCGCGCCGAGAACCCGTTCCTCACAGGTGCGCTCCGCATAGTCGGTGCGCGGTGAGACGCCGGTCCCCGACGACGTGAGGGTGAGCCCACGAGCCGACAGTGCGCGAGGGGCGCTACTGGTGATGCTCGCCGCGTGGCTTGGCGCCGTGATCTTCTTCTCGGCGCTGGTCGCACCGGCAGCCTTCCGGGTGCTGCCTTCGCGCGCCCTTGCCGGCGCACTGGTGGGTGAAACCCTGCCCGCGCTCTTCATAGGTGGGGCCATCGGCGGCCTCCTTGCGCTGGCTTTTCTTTTCAGCGGAGGAGCTGCGATGACGCGCTCGCCGATGGCAGCGCGAATGGCTGCCGCGCTCATGGTGATCGGCTCGCTGGTCGGTCAGGTCGTAATTGGTGGCCGCATTGCCGCACTGCGCGCCGAGATCGGCGGCACCCTCGACGTTCTGCCCGTGGGCCATCACCTGCGCGAGGATTTCGGGCGACTTCACGGCTACTCGGTGGGGGCGCTCGGCGTGACGCTCGTTGCGGCGGTGGTGCTCGTATGGCTTCTCTTGCGTCGTCCCGAGCGCGATGATCATCCTGGCCCTGGCGGCCACTCTGTCGTTGCGGCGGTGCTGCTGATTGCAGCCCTGGTATCCTGTGATACCAGGCCGGTGCTCGACTCCCTTCAATACGGCATCGTGACGGTGGTGCAGTCGGAGCAGGGCACTGCGTTCGAGGCCGACGCGTTGGGCTTCTTCTTCCGGGCCGAACGTGCTCCGCTTCCTGATAGCCGCGATGTGGGTGTGTCGTGCGCCAGGGGGCCCGTTGCCACCACGCCGTCGCCACAGCCGGGCTTCACTCGCATCGCTGCCGGGGACAGCATCGTCATGCGCGTCGGGGCGACCACCATGCGGCTTCGTCCGACCGCCGAACCGGCGCGCATGCGGTACGAGCGCGTGGAGGATGAGCAGCTGATCGTTTCGGCGGGCCAGAATGTGGAAGCGATCATCCCCGGTGCCGCCGCTGGCTTTCCGGCGACCACCGGAAGCATAGCAGCGGTGCCGCCTCTCACGTTCGGCGAGATCGGCATTCCGGAAGCCGGCGAGCCGCTCGTGGTCCAGTGGGCTCCGCCTGGCGATCCCACAACACGGATACGCATAGCGTTGCGATACGCCACCGTTGGCGCGACACCCAACGAGGAGATCGTGTGCCACGCTCCCGACGCTGGATCGATTACCATTCCAGCGGACCTGCTCGATGGCTGGCTTGTGGCGACGTCGGGCACTCGCTCGGCCGCCGGCCGCCGCTGGCGGAATGAGTCGACGCAGATGGACGGGAACCTGCTCGTGCTGTATGCGCAGCTGGATCGACCGATTCCGCTGGCGCCGTAACAAGCGGTCGAACTCTCCAACCCACCGCAGGACGCGAAAGAGGATACCGATCATGGCTGAAGGCTATCGAACAGAAAAGGATCCGCTTGGCGAGCTACCAGTACCGGAAGAGGCGCTGTACGGCGTGCAAACCATGCGCGCGCGACAGAACTTCCCGATCAGCGGTATCAGCGCCCTCCCCGTGTTCGTGACCGCCACAGTCTGGATCAAGAAGGCAGCCGCTCTTACGCATCGCGAAACCGGCCGCCTCGACGCGCGGCTTGCCGACGCCATTGTCCGCGCCGCGGATGAGGTGCTGGAGGGACAGCATCGCGAGCAGTTCGTGGTGGACGTATATCAGGCCGGAGCCGGCACGTCGCACAACATGAACACGAACGAAGTACT
>CAYXRS010000152.1:0-7350 GCA_964467195.1 uncultured Gemmatimonadaceae bacterium | reverse complement strand
ACGTTGTCGTGCCCGCCGCGTGCGAGCGCCTTGTCCACAAGGTCCCGGCAGATCTGCTCCGAGCTACCGCCCTCGAGCAGCCGATCCCGGATCTCGGCGTCGCGAATGTGACGCGTGAGTCCGTCGGTGCAGAGCAGCGTGACGTCGGCGCGCTGGCAGTCCGTGGCCAGCACGTGCAGGTGCATGTCCGAGGCGCCGAGCGCGCTCAGCAGCACGTTGGACAGCCGCTCGGCCTCTGGCGATTCCGCTTTCACGGCGCCGGCATCGATCAGCGCCTGTGCCATAGTGTGATCCACCGTCAACCGCTCCAGCTCACCGGCGCGAAGGCGATAGCAGCGGCTGTCGCCCGCATGGACCACGAACGCGCGGGGCCACATCGCGATCCACATCGTGAACGTGGTCGCCGCCGCACCGGAGCGCCCCGGCTCCGCCAGGGCAACGAGCGACTCGTGTGCATGCGTCACCGCCGCGTGCAGACGGCTCGCCAGCTCATCCGCTCGCGATGGTTCGGTCTGCAGGCACAGCTCGGCCATGTTGAGGATGTACTGGGCAACCGAGCGAATGGCGCTCTCGCTCCCCTCGCCGCCGCGTGAACTTCGTCCGACGCCATCCGCTACGAGGAACACATAGCCGCGCGAATAGGTGGCAAGAGAGGGGAAAGCATCCGCCGGCATGCTCGATGCATGCACGCGCATCGCCCGGTGAAAGCTGGCGACGAGGAAGTGATCCTCGTTTACCGGACGGACGTTGCCCGGGTGCGTGATCCCGAATACGTCGATCTGTTCGGGAAGCGGCTTATCCCGGCGCAGGTCGGTCACAGGCGTGGTCGTCATCAGTGCCTCCGTGCCTGGGCTCAAGCATGGCATCGGTGGGGCGAGAGCGCGAGGGGAGGGTAGCCCCCCGGGGGTCCTGCGCAGGCAGTCATGACGACGGCAACGCCGACGAGCACGCCGCCTTCAGGACGCCCGCGGCAGCTGTCGGTGGAGGGGGTGGCCAGCCCGGCGCATTCTGATGCACGCCGGTCGACCCCCGCCGCCTGTATTGCTGGCTGCCCGTAGGGTGTCTCCTTCTGGCAGCACGGTGTAGCGGCGGCTATAATCGGCGGGCCGGTAGCGCCAGCCGGCAACTCCAATCGTCCGAGGCATTCTTTGTCCTCGTCCTCTTCCGCGGATCGACCGGCCTTTCCCCCGACCATCGGACCATACCGCATCACCGCGGTGCTGGGCGAAGGTGGCATGGGCGTGGTCTATGCCGCGGAGCAGACGGCGCCAATTCAGCGGCGCATCGCGCTCAAGGTCATCCGCGGCGGATCAGGCGCCGCCGATGTCGTAAGGCGATTCGAGGCGGAACGACAGGCGCTCGCGGTGATGGAGCACCCCAGCATCGCCAGCGTATACGACGCCGGGACCACCTCCGACGGAATGTCGTACGTGGCCATGGAGTACGTGGACGGCGTACCGATCGGCGAGTACTGCGATACCAGACGCCTGCCGACGCGCCAGCGGCTCGAGCTGTTCCTCCACGTATGTCACGCGGTGCAACACGCCCACCAGAAAGGAGTCATCCACCGCGATCTCAAGCCATCCAATGTGCTTGTCGCCGAACCCGAGGGCGCGGATGGCGCGCCGCTTCCGAAGGTCATCGACTTCGGTATCGCCAAGGCGGTCAACCGGCGGCTCTCGAGCGAAACGCTGGTGACCGAGCTGGGGCTCGTGATGGGCACTCCGGGCTACATGAGTCCTGAACAGGCGGAAGGAACGCGCGTGGATGTCGACACCCGGACCGACGTCTACTCGCTGGGTGTCATGCTGTACGAGCTGCTCACCAGCAGTCTGCCTGCGGATCCGGGGAAGATAGGACTGATCCCGTTCATAGCCCGGCTGGTATCCGGGAACGCCGTCACTGAGTTGCCGAGCAGTCGCGTGAGCGATCGGGTTTCACGCGGCGATGTCGCTGCTCGGCGTCGAACCGAGCCCAGGACGCTCGCGCGCGAGCTCAAGGGCGACCTCGATGCAATCGTCCTCAAGGCTGTCGCCCCGGAGCGGGAGCGGCGATATCAGACTGCGCTGGAACTGGCGCAGGACATAGATCGTTACCTTCGTCTCGAGCCGATCACTGCTCGCGCGCCCAGTTTCGGATACCGGGCGGCTAAGTTCGCCAGGCGAAATCCAACTTCCACCGCTCTGGCCACGGCGATAACACTGTTCCTCGTCGGCACGACAGTCATCACGACCGTGCAGGCGGGGCGAATCGACCGCGCGCGAAACATCGCCGACCAGCGTCGCGAGCAGGCTGAAGGATTGATCAGCTTCATGGTGGGCGACCTGCGCAGGAAGCTCGAACCGATCGGCCGTTTGGAGATTCTCGACACCGTCGGCATGCGCGCACTCGCGTACTTCGCTGCGGTGCCCTCCAACGAACTCAGCGAGCGCGAGTTGCTCAGGCGATCACAGACGCTGAGCCAGATAGGCCAGGTGAGGATGACGCAGGGCGATCTCAATCTGGCCGTTTCAGCCTTTCGCGAGTCGGAGCAACTGGCGCGAGAGCTTGCCGCTCGCGACACGGTGAGCGAATGGCAAAAATGGCTGGGCGAGGCGCATTTCTGGATCGGCTACACTCACTACATGCGCGGCGAGCTCGACGAGGCTCTGGCGGAGTTCGAGCCGTATCTGGAGATATCGCGGCGACTCGTCGAACGGGATCCCACCAACCCCGACTGGCAGCTCGAGTTGGGATACGCGCACACCAACATCGGCTCGGTGCGCGAGGCGCAGGGAAACCTGACGGCTGCACTCGAATACTTCCGCTACACGCTCGAGGTGAAAGAGCGTCTCGTGCTTCTGGATACGTCGAACATGGAATGGCTGCTTTCCCTCGCGCACTCGCGCAATACGGTGGGCCGGGCGCACGAGCGACTCGGTCATCTCGACAGCGCCGAGTTACACTACCGTGCCGATGTCGCCATCAAGGAGCGGCTGGTGGCGCGTGACAGCGCCAACATGATGTGGCGCCAATTCCTGGTACCTGCGCGCATGTACGCTGCGCGAATTGATGAACTGCGGGGACGGCCCTCCGCGGCCGCCGCCGGCTACGAGGCCGCGCGACGAGTCGCCATCAGTCTGTACGCGGCCGATTCGACCAACGCGGAGTGGGCGCGCAGTGTGGCAGTCAGCTCGTTGGGTGCGGGCCGCACCAGGATTCAGCTAGGGCAGGCCGCGGATGGACTGGAGCTGCTTCGCGCGGGCCGGAGGATCCTGCGCGCGCTGGTCGGACGGGACTCCACCAACGCGGATCTGCGCGAGAGGCTGGGCGTCGCGGAACTGGAAATTGCACGGGCAATGGCCGGTTCGGGCGACCGTCGAGCAGCGTCGACCAGCGCGGCCGCTGCCGAGTCGCTCCTGGGCCCGCTTGCCGCGAACCCCAACGCCGAGCAGCGCGTTCGTGTCGACCTTGCCTACGTTCGGCTGTTGAGCGCGGAGCTGCACGCGCGCGAGGGCGCTGCTGCCGCGGCTCGTGCCGCCTGGAATTCAGCGCTGGAATTGCTCGACACGAGCATGCCTGGGGACGAGCTGCGCGCTCTCGACGCTCGCGCGCGCGCCTTGGTGGGAGTCGGCCGCGCCAATGAGGCGAGGACCCTTGTTGCGCAACTACAGCAGTCCGGTTACCGCGAGCCGGCGTTCACGCGGTTCGCCACGGAGCTCACGACCGCCGGCCCGCGGCGGTAAGCGCGCAGCGGCACTCCGCCGCTGCGGCAAGAGGCTCACCTGAGGACAGAGCCATGTCAGACTATGAGAAGACGATCAAGGTGCACTACAAGGCCGATCACGATCCCAAGGTGTGGTTCAGCCCGGACGAGGGCGACGTCGTCATGAAAAAGAAAGGGAAGATCGTGTTCAGGAAGGCGGACAACAGCAGCGACTTCACCTTCACCGGCATCCACATCGATCCGCCGAGTGATCAGTTCGCCGTCGAGTCGATTCAACCTCACAGGCTCACCGTTGCCGATTCCGACGCGCAGGCGGGTACGTACACCTACCGCGTGGATCTCCAGACGGCAGCCGGGCCTGTAACCAGCGATCCGGAGATCATCAACAAGCCGCAGTAAGTTTGTAGACGGCCGCGCGAGGCGCCGGTCCATGGACCTGCGCCAGCGTGGCTAGTCCGGTCGCGCGTGCGCCTCGTTGTCGCGTACTCTCGTGGCGCCCTGCTCGTGCGCGCAGTGCGCGCAGCAATAGAACGTGTTGTTCGCCTCGATACCGTGGCCGATCACTTTGCAGCCGCAATGCGCGCAAACCGGTGCCAGCTTGTGAATGGCGCACTCGAACGAATCGAACGTATGCGTCGAACCGGCGGCCACGACCTGGAAGGCGAGATAGTAGTCGTTGCCGCAAACCTCACATCGAGCCATCGGGTCCTCGCGGGAGTGATGAGGACGGCTCGCAGCGAGGAGCGTGCCGCTGGGGGCCAGGCGGAATGCGAGGACGACGCCGAGGCCGGCGCGATGGGAAAGCTGCGCGCGTACCGTCCTGTCGGGGTTTCAGTCCCCCGTATTCGGAAACGGAACGGAAAGCTGCGGGCGTACCGTCCCGTCACTGGCTAGCTGATCCACTGCCCCAGTGCAAGGGCAAGTACCGCTAACAGAAACACGATGCCGGCGCCAAATCCGATGGCGGCTGCCGCCCCCCTGAGCGCGCGCAACGCCTTTGCCGCGGTGGGGGCGTGGCCTCCCTCGCGCAGAACACGATCGGTGATCCCCCACGTCCCGTAGGCGAGGAAGCACACCGCCGCCGGAAGCAGCGCCGCCCACAGCGGCGGGCGTGTGGCGGCCAGCACGCCACCGGCTATCAGTCCGCCGGCCGTGTTGACCGCCAGCCGTACGTCCGACGCGTTGCGGGCTCGCGCCGCCAGTAAGTCGGGAAGCCGCCTCCCGGAGACGGCCGAGTCCTTCAAGTGCTCTGACCCCTTTTCAACAGTTCCCAGGCCCGATCTACGTGCTGGCGTTCCGTGCGAAGGTTGCCTATCGCAAGGCGGAGAACGTAACGGCCGCGGAGCCTGGTGTGAGACAGGAAAATCTCCCCCGACGCGTTCACCTTTTCCAGTAGCCGGGCATTGATCTCATCTGCCTCCTCCGGCGTCGCGCCCTCGGGCTCGAAACGAAAGCACACCACCGACAGCGGATGCGGCGCCATCACGCACCAGCCGGGTTCGGCGGCAACCCACCGCGCGAACTCCTGTGCCAGCTCCACGTGCTTTCGGATCCGCGCTGCCAGTCCGCGGCTGCCGAAGGCGCGAATCACCATCCATAGCTTGAGCGCGCGAAAGCGCCGGCCGAGCTGTACGCCGTAATCCATGAGATTGACGGCATCGTCCTGCCCATCCGGGCCCGCGCCACTCGTCGTGAGGTACTCGGGCACGAGCGAGAAGGCGCGCCGCAGCACCTCGGGGTGGCGCGTGTACAGAGCCGAGCAGTCGATGGGCGTGAACAGCCACTTGTGCGGGTTCACCACCAGCGAGTCGGCAGCGCCAGCTCCATCCATCACCCAGCGCAGCTCCGGCGCGACCGCCGCCGCTCCCCCATAGGCGGCGTCCACGTGCAGCCACACCTCCTCGGCTCGGCAGACCTCCGCAATGCGCGCCACGGGGTCCACGCTCGTCGTGCTGGTGGTGCCTATCGTCGCCACCGCGGCGAGGGGGCGCATGCCCTCGGCACGGTCGCGGGCGATGGCCGCTCCGAGTGCATCCACCTCCATTCGAAACGCATCGTCGGTAGGTATGCGCACCAGGTTGGCGGTCCCCAGGCCGAGCGCGATCAACGCCTTCTCCACCGATGAATGCGATTCCTCCGAGGCATACACGCGAAGCACGGGCACGTCGGCGCGCCCGGCCAGTCCCAGCTCCCTGACGCGAAGCTCCGCGGGTGCCTCCCTCGCTGCGGCCAGGGCGAGCATGGTGGAGATGGAAGCGGTGTCGGTGATGATCCCCCACCACTCGTCGGAGAGGCCTAGCATCTGCCGCAGCCACGCCAGCGACACTTCCTCCAGCTCCGTGGCGGCCGGCGATGTACGCCAGAGCATCCCGTTCACGTTGAGCGCCGCAGCCAGCATCTCGCCCAGAATGCCGGGGGCCGAACCGGACACGGCGAAGTACCCCATGAATCCCGGATGATTCCAGTGCGTCACGGCGGGGATGATCAGCCTGTCGAAGTCAGCCAGAATACGGTCCAGCGGCTCTCCTTCGGATGGCGGCGACGCGGGGAGCGCCGCGCGCAGATCACCGGGATGCACACGCGACAGCACCGGATACTGCTCGACCCTGGCGAGGTAGCGCTCGATCCATTCCAGCGTCGCTCGCGCGTGCTCGCCGAATTGCGCTGCCGAAAGATCGCCCCCGCCCACCACACTGATGTCGTCGCGGCGCGTCACGGCAGCGGCGTCCGCATCGGCGTCACTGGTCACCTCACGCGGCCCTGGGGCACGACGCCGCGGCGCGTCGCTCTCGCGTGGCTTCGGCGCGCCGCTGCCGGGCCTGCCCGGTGACGATGATCGCTACCGCGCCTACGATCACGGCTGCAGCCACCAGCACTCGCATGGTAATCGCCTCGCCGGCGAACGCCCAGCCAAGGAACACGGCGACGACCGGATTCACGTACGCGTAGGTGGACACCCGCGCCGGTGTCGACACGCGCAGCAGCCAGATGTACGACGTGTAGCCGATCAGCGACCCGAAAAGGATCAGATAGAGCAGGCCGGCCAGCGACCGCATCGAGATGGCGGCGATGTCGACGCGTGCCGCTTCACCCGTGAGCAGTCCGGCAAGCACCAGCAGCGCTCCACCGGCCAGCATCTGCATCCCCGTGGTGAGCAGCGGTTCCCGCGGCAGGTCGGCGCCGCGGGCATAGATGGAACCGGCGGCCCATGCCAGCGAGCCGCCAAGCACGACCAGTACTCCGCTCACCGGCACGCCGCCATCTCCCGTACCTGTGAACACCTCGGGTCCCATTAGCAGGCCGATTCCGAGCAGTCCCAGCGCCAGCCCGGCGAACACGATCGCTCCGGGGCGTGTGCCGCCGCGCCGCGCCCACTCCAGCAGAACCATCCACACCGGTACCGTGGCCACGACCAGCGAGACGACGCCCGTGGGGACGGACTGCTCCGCCCATGCCACCGCACCATTTCCGCCAAGCAGCAGCGCCGCACCGACGATAGCGGCCGCGCCCCACTGCCGTCGAGCTGGCACCGCGGCACCGCGGGCCAGGGAGAAGCCGTACAGCATCGCGCCCGCGATCAGGAAGCGCACGCCGGCCATGAGCAGCGGCGGCATGGTCTCGATGGCGATCAGGATGCCGAGGTA
>CAYXRS010000151.1:0-7359 GCA_964467195.1 uncultured Gemmatimonadaceae bacterium | reverse complement strand
GGACGCGGCGCCGACTCTCCGAACAATACCTCGAGCGCTTCCTCGAGAGTCTCCTCCATCACCACGCTGTTCTGATACGCGACCATCACGCGCTTGAGCTCGGGAATCCGCCCGCCCTCGGCACGCAGGTAGAGCGGCTGCACGTAGATCAGCGCCTCCCCCAGTGGTATTACGAGCAGCTCGCCGCGGATGACCTCGGAGCCGCGCTGGTCCCAGAGCGAGATTTGCCGGGCGATCTCGGTGTCCTGATTGATCCGGTTCACCACTTGGCGCGGGCCATAGACCAGGCTCTGCTTGGGGAAGCGATAGACGAGCAGCTCGCCATACCGCTCGCCATCGCTGCGCGCCACCATCCACGCCGCGAGGTTGTCGCGTTCGCGCGGAGTGTAAGGAGTCATGAAGATGAACTCCTCGCGCTCCTCCCCCGGCAGTCGCATGATGATGCGCCGCATGAAGAGATCGCGCGCGCCGCGGCGGTCCATTACCGGAATCTGCCACTGGTCCTCCCGGTGATAGAACAGCTCCGGTTCGTCCATGTGGTAGATGCGGTAAAGCGCCGTCTGGTACCGGTACAGGTCTTCGGGGTAGCGGATGTGAGCTCGCAGCC
This sequence comes from uncultured Gemmatimonadaceae bacterium, assembly GCA_964467195.1. Classification (GTDB taxonomy): domain Bacteria; phylum Gemmatimonadota; class Gemmatimonadetes; order Gemmatimonadales; family Gemmatimonadaceae; genus CAYXRS01. The sequence continues at coordinate 6,752 of CAYXRS010000151.1, read as the reverse complement.
CGGCAGGCATTTGCTCGATCGGATGAAGAATGCCCGGGAAAATGCGGGCGTACGTCCGGGCGAGCGGGTCATCCGCATCGGCGATGTAGCCGCGCACCGAGCCATTGTAGGCGTCAATGGTGACCTTCACGCTGTTCCGCATGTAATTCGTGCCGTCGCTCAACCGCTCGGAGTACGGATAACGGCTGCTGCGGGTATAGGCATCCAGAATCCAGTGCAGAGCCCCCTCGTCATCGATCATGATGTAGGGATCGGCGTCGAACAACAGGAAGGGGAGCGCCTGCTGCGCGCGGTCGCGGATGTTTCTGTTGTACAGCACGCGGCTCTCGGATGTGATGTCGTCCGAGAGCAGAATCTTCATGGATTGGAAGCGGGCGGCCATCAGCGCCTTGCGGGCGATGTTGTTTATCGGCACGCCGCCGGTCCCCTCGTAGCGACTGAAGACGGGACCTTCCGCCGCAGGATAGTCGAACTCGTTCACGCGTGTGTTGACGAACACGAAATTAGTCGTCAGCTCGCCGTAATAGATCTGCGGACGAGTCACCGGAAGGTCGACGGTGGTGACGGGCGGGAGATCCTTCACGAAGAGAACCGGAAGCCCCTCGGGTGTCACCTGATTGACGGGAGCCAGCGCAACTCCCATCCCGTGGGTGAACACGAGGTGCTCGTTGATGAACGTTCGCTGCGGAAGCGATGCGGGATTCAGCTCGCGAGGCGCAAGCAGCACCTGCCGGTACTCGCCGTTGATCCAGTACCGGTCATCGTGAACGGACTTGAAGTCGTAGTAGGTGCGGATCTCCTGAAGCTGGCCAAGCGTCTGAAGGAGGGGCTCGCGATCCCAGAGCCGCACGTTGTCGATGATCGCGCTGTTGTTGGCGATGTCTTCCGCCGTCAGGATGTCGCTGGCGGTGAGGTCGCGCACCTGCACGTTGGCCAGCCCCCACGCGTGCCGGGTGGCGTCGATGTGAGAGGCGATCTGCGGCGTCTCTCTCGCGATCTCGTTGGGTGCCACCACGAGCCGCTGGAGCCCGGCGGGAATCAGCGCACCGCCGATGATCGACACCGCGGCGTAAGCGCCGGCGGCGATGGCGATGTGCCATACGAGCTTCTGACGCACCGCGCCAAGAATCACCCACGCGGCGCTGAGCAGCGCCACGATCGCCGCCACTCGCAGCGCCGGCAGCCGGGCCGCGAGATCGGAGTAGCTCGCACCCAGAAGCGGTCCGGTGGTGGAATACAGAAGGTCGGCGGTGCGGACGAACCACACGTTCAGTCCGGTGAGCAGGAAGAACGCCGCCACAAGCGCGGCAAGGTGGAACCCGGCGGATGGCTCCACGCGCGTGCGGCGCGGAGGCAGTATCAGATCCCCGCGCATCCAGTAGATCGGTACCACCATCAGAATCGCCAGCACCGTGGCGGCGATCAGCATGGCAAGTATGCCCGATACGAGTGGAAGCGTGAAAACGTAGTAGCCCACATCGCGGCCGAAAACGGGATCGACAATGCCGAAGGTCGACGCGTTGAGCGCGCGCAGCACCGACAGCCACGACGCCGACGCCGCTCCGGCGAACAGGAATGCGAGGAAAGCGGCCAGGGGAAGCGACAGGCGTCGCAACGCGTGCGTGAAGTCCACTGGTGGCGCGTCGGGATTGATCCGCACCACGAGCGGATCGGGAACCACACCGCGCTGCGCCACCCGCAGGTTGGCGTAGAGAAATCCGAACACGGCCAACCCTACGCCGGTGAAGAGCAGCACTCTGGTGATGCGTTCACGCGTGAAAATCACCTCGTGCCCGATCTCCTGGTACCAGAACCAATCGGTGGCAAACTGGATCAACGCGGGGACGGCGATCAGCGCCAGAAAGACCGCGATGAAGATCCCGATGGTCAGGCGGCGTCGCGTGCTCTGCACCTTTTCGCTCCGTGGAGTTTCCATCTCCTAGAATAGCTCCGCACACGGGCGGGCGGAACAGTCGGTGCGCCGATTTTCAGTCCACGTCCTCGCGCCGCACGTCCTCCACCGAGAGCACCAGGTCAGCGCCGTATGCCAGGGCGGGCGTCGCAAATCCGGTGTGCACCTCACCCTGCAGCGCACGCTCCGCACACGCGATCGCCGTGCGCGCGGTGAGCGTGTAGGCTTCCGGCGTGTGCAGGAGCGCTGATGCGCGGGCGCCATCGGGACGCTTGGTCTCTCCCCAGAATCTCGCGAAGCCGGTGCGGCGCGCCGTTTCGTCAGGCCCCGCTGGACCGCGTCGAACCGCCCAGCGGAGCAGCTGCCGCGCCGGCCGCGTACCCAACAGAGGGCTGAGCACGCGAACGACGCGCAGCAGCCGCAGCTCTGCTGCGGACGCCGCGCGATAAACTTCTATATTTGGAATCCCAGTGCTCCGGTATGCCGTGGCCAGGTCACCCCATGGATGCGATACCGCCAGCCGCGGTCCGCGCCCAAAATCGATCTGTCTTGTGCCGCTCCCCAGGGGAACTGCCAGCAGCTTACCCTCTCGCCGCACCATGGAGCCGCCAGATACGCTCTCGGCAACGGTGGTTCTGGTCCCTCGCGACACACGGCCAACGCCCTGGAAGGCGAGCGTGAGATGGGTGCTTCCGGGAAGCCGTTGAGCCAGATGGACCGCCAGGCAGTCGCTGGGCACGACATCGAAGCCCACACCGGGAAGCAGCATCACGCCGGCGGCACATGCTTCCGCATCGCGCGCAGCAAGCGACTCGAACACCGCGATCTCGGCGGTGATGTCCAAATAGTGAACGCCAGACCGAAGGCACGCATCCGCCATGGGGCGCGAAGTATGGCGGAACGGTCCGGCGCAATGCAGCACCACACCGACACCGGTGAGCATTTCGGCGAGCTCATGCTCGTCGTCGAGAGCAACGGTGCGGTGCTCGAGCCCGCCTCCCAACTCCGCATTCTGGCGCAGCAGGGCGTCGTTGTCGCGACCAGCCAGAATGGGGTTCAATCCGCGGTCCAGTGCCCGGCGCGCGATGAGCGCCCCGCTGTACCCGTAGGACCCGTAGATGAGTAACGATTGTCCGGCCAAGGTTCTTTCGCGGAGGGAGAGCTGTGCAACCTTTCCGGCAAAGGTATCTTCCATTCCCGGCGCTATCGAGCAGACAACGATCTTCCGGCGCGATCGAGCAGACAACGGTCGTCAGGCAGCGAGTTCCGATCTCAACGCGCTAACCCTGTACCAACATGGCTACGCTGCGGGCACCTTCGACAACGATCTCCAAAGCCTCGCCAGACGATGTCCGAGTGGGGGAGTTGCTCGGCCGGGCGCTCTCCGGTGGCGAGGGGGCGAAGGCCGTGCTGGTAGGCTTTCCCTCGGACGCGGGTGTGCGACGGAATGGGGGGCGGCCAGGTGCGGCGGAGGGGCCGGAGGCGATTCGCCACTGGCTCTACCGGTTCACCCCGGATGCGCGCGCGGCCGAGCGTTTCGTCCACCTCGCGGAGCGGACGAGCGACTTGGGAGACGTGCCGGTAACGGGTGATGTGGAGCGCGATCAGGAAGCGCTGGCGGCCGTGCTGGCGCCCCACATCGCCAGCGGCACATTCGTCATCGTGCTCGGCGGCGGCCACGAAACCACCTTTGGCCACTTCCTGGGCTATGTGAATGCCGAGCGTGACATTGCACTGTTGAACTGGGATGCGCACCCCGACGTACGGGAGACCCACGATGGTTTAGGTCACTCCGGTTCGCCCTTCCGGCAGGCGCTCGAGCATGGCTCGGGCCGCTGCCGTGGCTATACGGTTGGAGGGCTGCTCCCTCATGTCGTGGCCGACGCGCATGCGGAATGGGTGGAGTCGCTTGGTGGCGCCGTCTGGTGGAACGACTTGCTGGACGAAGAGCGTGTGCGAACGATCTACAGCGGCCGGACCCGGGACGCACTCGTCTCGTTCGATCTGGATGCGGTGGACCAGGCACACGCGCCAGGAGTCAGCGCACCCGCCGCGGGTGGGATGCTGCCCAGTCTCTGGCTGCTCGCCGCGTATCTGGCAGGCGTTACCCACGCGGTGAAGTCTGCCGACGTGGTTGAGCTGAGTCCGCCCCTCGATCGCGACGGTCAGACCGCCCGTCTGGCCGCGCTGACGGTGTGGCAGATACTGAGGGGGCTGGCTACGCGGGGGTAGGCGGAAAGCCGGACCAGGGCCGATCGTCGTCAACCTCGCGTGGGAATGGCGAAGTCGACCCGGAGCCTGGCGGCCCAGACCATCCTCACCCCACCACTCCCACCTCCTCGTCCATCACTACGCGGCGCAATTCGCGGCCGAAACGAGTGCGAACTCTGAGGAGAAGGAAGGTCGCGACGGCCGCCAGGCCCACGACCAGCCCCCACCAGAGCCCGCGCGGACCCGCGGGAGTGCGGAAGCCGAGATAGATACTGATCGGCATCCCGATCAGCCAGAAGCCAACGAGGTTGACGAGCATTGGAGCGCGTGTGTCGCCCACGCCACGAAGCACGCCTGTTGCCACGGCCTGTACCCCGTCGAACACCTGGAAGAATCCGGCGATAGGAATCAGCGTGGCGGCGATCAGCAACACCTCCACCTGATTGGTGTAGACGCCGGCCAGCCGCGCGGGGATGAGAAGAAAGACCAGAGCGCTCAGGCACATGAACGCGCTTCCGAAGAGCACTGCCGCTCCGGCGGCGCGCCTCGCCCCCGAGGGATCACCGCGCCCCACCGCCTGTCCCACGAGCACCGCCGCGGCCGCGGAGACACCCATCGGTACCATGAACGTGAGTGAGGCCAGGTTGAGAGCGATCTGGTGACCAGCCATCTGGACCGTTCCCAGCAGCCCCATCAGCAGGCCCACTGCCGCGAAGGCGCCGTACTCGAGTTGAAAGTGGAAGCCAATGGGCGCACCCAGGCGCACCATGCGTATCAGCGGAGCGGCGAGGAGAGCCTCACGCCGGAATGGCCGCAGATACGGCCGAAGCCAGCGCCAGCCAAGCGCCAGCAGCCATAGCGCCATCAACCATCTGCTGATGCTGGACGCCCACCCGGAGCCAACCGCGCCGAGTGCAGGCATGCCGAGATTGCCGAAGATCAGCACCCAGTTGAAGAAGACATTGGCGACGTTGGCCAAGAGAATGGTGATCACGATCGGCCGCAGCCGCTTCATGGCCTGCAGGCTTTGTCGCAGAACCACGAAGGCCAGGAATGGAAGGATGCCCGGAATGGTTGCGACCGCATAGCCGGCCGCGACTGGGACTACATCGCTGGGCTGTCGCAGCAGCGAGAGGATCGGGTGTGCGGGGGCAAGGAGCGCCGCGGCGGCGACCGACAAGGAGATGGCGAGGACGAAACCGCGCTGCACCGCGCGCGCGACGGCGACGTCATCGCCGGCGCCCACCCCCTGCGCCACAATCGGATCGAGACCCATCAGCACGCCGATGCCGAAGATCGTGACGCCGAAGTAGTAGAGATTTCCGAGCGCAACAGCCGCGAGGTCCGCTGCCGAGACGTGCCCGACCATTATCGTGTCCACGACTCCCATTGTCATGAGGCCGACCTGCACGACGACGACCGGCAGCGCCAGGGCGGCCATCGCGCGAAAGTCGGCGAGGTTGGGGCGGAAGGACATTGCAGCCGGAGCTCGGAGAGCAGGATTCGGGGTTCGTCATCGCAGGGACGCCCGTCGTTTCGTGCGACGCGCAACCTAACATGCTCATCTATCGCGCGGCACCGGCACTGGGCCACCGTCGCGGCATCGCCCGGCCACCATCGCGCGGCACCGGCGCCCGGCTACCGGCTTCCAATTACATTACCACATGCTCCACGAGCATCATCTCCTCACTCAGCGCACGGCGCGCTACTACACCCTGGGCGCGGAGGATGCCGGCGTGCACGAAATCGTGTACGCATTCCACGGGTACGGCCAGCTCGCCAGGCGATTTGCCGCGCGGCTCGCGCCAATCGCCGGAACGGGTCGCCTGGTGATTGCACCCGAAGGGTTGTCGCGGTTCTACCTTCGCGACGGCGCAGCCACCAGTGATCCGCGCGTCGGTGCAACGTGGATGACGCGTGAGGATCGCGACGCCGAGATCGACGATCAGCGGCGCTATCTGGGTGCGCTTCACGCACAGGTGGTGGAATCGCTCGGCGGCAGGGAGCCGAACGTGTCGCTTCTCGGCTTCTCGCAGGGTACTGCGACCATGGCTCGATGGCTGGCGACCGGTGCCGTCCGTGCGCGGTCGGTCGTCATCTGGGCTGGCAGGCTTCCGCCTGAGCTCGAGCCGCGGCGCCTGCATGACATGCTGCATCAGGCGAGAGTGTTCGTCGTTGCCGGTTCATCGGATGACCTCGCCCCGGCCGGCGAAGTGGAGCTGGAGGTGAATCGGTTGCGTGCGGCGGGAGTGAAGTTCGAACGGCTCTCGTTCGACGGCGGTCACGATCTCCACGCGGACACGCTGATGGACATCTTCCCCACCTCGCTACTCCAGGCAGGTGATCGCATCGATGCGTCAGAAATTCCGTAGCTGCAGTCTGCTGCTCGCCGTCGCCGCTGCGGCGTGCGTGCCGCCATCGCCTAGTGTGCCCCCGCCATCACCGGTGCCTCCCCCGGCTGCGGCTGACACCGTTGCCGAGCCGCTGCCACCAGTTCCGCCCGCGCCGGCTCCACCGGCACGGGAGCCCGCACCGCGCCCAGCGCCCTTGCGCCCGGCGCCCGGGCATGAGGGATGTGCGCTCTGGGTGACGCGATTCGATTACGGCGGGCCGGCGAGCATCGCGAGCA
>CAYXRS010000150.1:0-7379 GCA_964467195.1 uncultured Gemmatimonadaceae bacterium | reverse complement strand
CGAGGAGCGAGCGCGTACCATGATGGGGCCGCGCCATCCTCTGCCAGTCGCGCCAGCGGCGAGCCGCCAAGCGGCGTCGTCAGCACGACGAGCTCGCTCACCCGCGCCTCGCGAACAGAATGAGCCGCGGCGCATCATCGCCCCACGGTCCGCCGTTGTAGTCTCCCGCCAGCGTGCGCAAGGCAAGCCCGCAGCGAACGAGCATGTCACGAAGCTCTTCCACCTCGAACAGGCGAACACGCTCCGAGAAGGTTCGTCCCTCGTCCGCCAACGTGATGCTCTTGTAGACGAACCGGCCGTCATCGCTGATGTGCCTGCGTTGCTCCACCAATCGTGAGCCAACACGCCGTTCATCCTGGGAGATCAGCGTTTTGCGCAGGTAGGGCGCATTGAGGTAGTCGAGTACGAGCCAGCCGCCTGGCGCGAGCACGCGGCCGATCTCGGCGATCACCTGCTCATGCTGCGCATCCTGACGGAAGTACCCGAAGCTCGTGAACAGATTGGCCACCAGAGCGAAGGATCCGTCGCCAAATGGCAGCCAACGCATGTCTGCTCGTGCCAGTGGAACGGTGCGGTGCTCGGAGCGGGCCACACGGAGCAGCGCGGGTGACAGATCGAGTCCCACGGTCCACCAGCGGTCGGAGAGCGGACCAATGTGTCGGCCGGCGCCGCAAGCGAGGTCGAGTGCGGTCGCACCCAGGGCGATGTCCACCTCGCGTGCTATCAGCTTGGCCATTAGCTCGGCCTCCTCCTGATCGCGGTGCGGATAGAGCGCGAGATACTCTTCACCAAACCACTCCTCGAACCAATCGTTCATGGAGCGGCTCCTCGATCCCGCGGACCGGTGCCGGCGCGCTGGCTCACTTGTGGTAGGGCTCGCCCCGAACGATGGTGCCAGCGCGATACAACTGCTCGGCCAGCACCAGACGCGCCAGTTCGTGCGGCAACGTCCACCGAGCGAAAGCGAGCAATCGCTGCGCTCGATCCCTCACCGCCGCCGACAATCCGAAGGCCCCTCCCAGAAGGAAGGCGACATCGCCACCGGCGCGATCCCGCTCTTCCGAAAGCCACTTGGCGAACTGCGCCGAGGAGAGCAGCTCTCCGCGCTCGTCGCACGCCACCACCCGGGCGTCCCCGATGGCTGCAAGCAGCCGCTCCCCTTCCCTGTCCCGAACTTGTTCCGCCGAGAGGCCGCGTGCGCCCACCTCCCGTATTTCGCGTGTCTCCAGCGGCCAGTATCGCGCCGCGCGCGCCTCGTACTCGGAGATCGGTGCAGCCAGACTGCGCGGGCGACCCACTGATACAATCAGGACGCGCATCCGAGGACCTCCCGCACCAGCGCGCGTCTGCGGACCGCGCGCGGGCGACCAGCGAACGTTTCACGCGTAGATGCCACGCAGCCGGTGCACGGTAGCCACGCGGCTGATCGCCAGCATGTACGCGGCCGTGCGCATGTTGACCTTGTGTCTCTTCGAGAGCTCCAGCACATCCTGAAAGGACGTCACCATGATCTGCAGGAGCCGCTCGTTAACCACATCCTCCGGCCAGAAGTAACCCCCGCGATCCTGCACCCACTCGAAGTAGGACACTGTTACGCCGCCGGCGTTGGCCAGGATGTCGGGAACGACGAATACTCCTTTCTCCTCAAGAATCGTATCCGCCGGAGCGGTCGTCGGACCGTTTGCTCCCTCGCAGATGATCCTGGCGCGCACGTCGTGCGCGTTCTTGCGGGTTATGACGTTCTCGAGCGCAGCCGGGAGCAGCACGTCGGCGTCGATCGTGATCAGCTCCTCGTTGGTGACTCGATCACCACCGGCGAATCCCTCGAGGGTCTTGTGCTGCTTCACGTGCGCGATTGCGGCTTCGATGTCGATCCCGCTCCTGTTGTGCAGCGCTCCCGAGCGGTCGCCGATCGCAACGATCCGGCATCCCTCGCGCTGAAGGAGGGTGGCGGCGACGGAACCGACATTGCCGAAGCCCTGGATCGCCACGGTGGTCCCTTCAATGCGCATCCCGAGGTGACGGAGCGCCTCCTTGGTGACGATCATGCAGCCGCGGCCGGTCGCCTCGCGCCGTCCCATCGAGCCACCCATCTCCACCGGTTTTCCGGTGACCACGGCGGTGACGGTATGCCGCACGTGCATCGAGTACGTATCCATCACCCACGCCATCACGCGCTCATTCGTGTTCACATCGGGTGCCGGAACGTCGGAATCCGGACCAAGTGTACTGATGATGCCAGCGGTGTAACGGCGCGTCAGTCGCTCCAGCTCTCCCACGCTCAGTTTCAGCGGATCACAGATCACTCCGCCCTTCGAACCGCCGAATGGGATGTTCACCACGGCGCACTTCCACGTCATCCAGGCGGCGAGCGCCTTCACCTCATCCAGAGTGACTTGCTCGTCGAACCGAATGCCACCCTTGGCGGGTCCGCGGGATGTGTTGTGCAGAACGCGAAATCCCGTGAAGACCTCGATGTCCCCTGTATCCATCAGAACCGGAATCGAGACGATGATCTGCTTCTCGGGATGGCGCAGGATGGTATAGAGTCCAGGCTCCAGATCGAGCAACTCGGCCGCTCGATCGAAGCGCGACATCATTTCCTCGAATGGATTGTCCTCAGTCAGAAAGCGGTCCTTGTCGGGCCGCACTATCCTGTGCGTCGGAAGTCTGAGGTCGGTCGGCATAGTTGGTCGCCGGCACCTCCGCCGGCGGATCGGGATCAGGTCTTCTGCTCTTGCAGGACGGCAGAGAGGAGATCATCAACCATCGCTTCATTCTCCTCGAGCGAGACCTGCTGAGAAACATACCACAACGGTCCAGCATCGCGAGGCCACAGACCGGCCAACTTGACAGCATCCTTCAGGGTGCAGATGGCGCGCTCCCCGGGCTCGAGCGAACGCGCCAGATCCTCGGCCTCGGCCAGGGTGAAGGCGTGGTGGTCAGGAAAGATGCTGAAACGTACATCGGCTCCTAAGGCAGAAAGCTGGCGAATGAACGCCCGCGGGTCGGCCACCGCAGCCACCGCAAGTACCGGCGCGCTACCGAGGACGGCGAGCGGCTCACACTTGGTTTCGCCAACGATGCATAGCTCACCCAGTCGCAGGTGCGCGATGGTCACCGGTACTCCGGGACAGGTCCGCTCGAGCTCGCCACGTACCAGTCGCGCGCTTTCGGCTGACGCGGCCTTTCGGGTAACGATGACGAGCGACGCTCGGCGCAGGGCACGGACCGGTTCGCGAAACGGTCCAGCCGGGATGAGACGACGGCGCGCTGTCCAGCGATCGGCGCTCACGAGCACGATGTCGGCATCGCGGCGCGCCCGCCGGTGCTGAAAAGCATCGTCCAGCACGGCAACCGTGGCCCCGTCCGCCGCCGCCTCGGCGATTCCGAGAACACGGTCTGCGGAAACGATCACCGGAACGGAGGGGTTCAGCTGGTGGTGCACCAGCGGCTCATCGCTGCCGTAGCCACGGAGCACCACAGCCGGCAGCTGCCCGATGGCCAGGAGCCGAGCGGCCAGCCAAGCGGCCACTGGTGTTTTCCCGGTTCCACCAACCGTCAGGTTGCCAACGCTGATGGCGGGGATGCGTGACGCGTGGCCGGCAAGCAACCCAAGGTCGTACAGGGTGCTCCGGGCCAATACCACGGCGCCGTACCCTGCCTCGAGGGGCAGCAGCGCCGCCCGCGCCAGGCGCGCACCAACGGTTTCGCTCCACCAGAGACGATGGATGGAAAACAGATCAGGCATCGGCCAGGCTCGTTGCGTCGCGAATTCGACGTGCGAGCTCGTCGGCCAAGCCAATCGCCTCACGCGGCGTTGGTGCGGACACGTTTAGCGGCGCACCATAGCTGACAGTCACTCGCGCGAACGGCTTCGGAATCAGAAATCGGTCCCAGCTGCGCAGGCGCCAGGCTCGCGACGCCCCAGCGGCCAGTGGCAGGATCGGAACCCCGCTGCGCTGCGAGACGACGAGCGCACCAGGTGCCACGAACTCCGCTGGACCGCGCGGCCCATCCGGAGTGAATGCGACGTCCTCTCCCTCACTCGCGGCTCGACTGGCACCGAGAAGCGCGCGCTCGGCGCTCCTGGAGGAGGAACCGCGCACGGTCTTGTAACCCAGCCCCGCGGCCACCCGGGCGATGATCTCTCCGTCGCCGTGCTCGCTAATGACTACGTTTACGCCCTGCGCGCGATGCCACCAGAGGAGCGGCAGCATCCGCCCGTGCCAGAACGCAAAGATCACTGGGCTCCCGTTGGCTCTCGCCAGCCGCTCGTACTCCGGATGCACGACGCGTATCCGCCAACTGAGGGCTAGCAGCCTGAGCAGGCCGCCACCCAGCAGGGATATGAGTACGATCCTGCTGCGCCGTCGCCACTCGCGCGTGCGACTCACGCGATCATCTCCGCGGCAATGTCTCCCACCATCCTGGAGGCGCCGGCGCTTCCGAGGCGAGCGCGAACGGCGGCAAGATCCTCGAGCATTCGACGGCGGCGCTGACTGTTCTCATCGAGCAGTTCAGCGAGCAGCGCGCCAACCTCGATGGGGAGCAGCGCTTCCTGCACGAACTCCGGAGCCACCTCGCGCTCCGCTACGACGTTCACGAGTCCGATGTGCGGTATTTTCACCACGCGCCGCGCCAGCGCATAGGTCCACTTGCTAGTGCGGTAGGCGATCGCGAGTGGACACCCCGCCACCGCCGCCTCCAGGGTGGAGGTTCCGCTCTTGGCGAATGCCGCGGTAGCCGCGCGCCAGATTGTGTACGATGGTGCGCTCACCAGCGGGTAAGGGCACCGCGAAGGATCAATGTGGACGCCTGGAGCCTGACTCACGATCACACGCAGGCCCGGGCGACGCTGCTCCGCCTCCCGTGCAGCGGCCACGAACGGGTCGAGGTGCCGGCGGATCTCGCTCGCACGGCTCCCCGGAAAGAGTGCCAGCAGAGGTACATCAGTCGGCAGTCCCAGCTGGCGTCGTGCTTCGTCGCGCGATGGCAGGTCATGTGCGTGATCGAGCAGTGGGTGTCCGACGAAGGTGGCATCTATCCCATGCTTGCGCAGCAGCGCCTCCTCGAACGGAAGAATGACAGCCGCGCGAGTGACCACGCGCGCCATGGTGCCGAGCCGACGTGATCCCCACGCCCAGACCTGGGGCGTGATGTAGTAGAGAACGGGAACGCCGGCGGCGCGCGCTGCTCGTGCCACACGCAAGTTGAATCCGGGATAGTCGACGAGTATCACGAGCGCGACGCGGCCGCCGCGCAGGCGAGTCCGGATGCGACGGAGCAACCGCCAGTGTCGTGGAATGGTCGACAGCACCTCAACGGCGCCTATGACGGCGAGACGGTCGGTGTGCTCAAGGAGTTGCACCCCCTGCGTGCGCATTCGCTCGCCCCCCACACCAACGAGACGCAGCTCGGGATGCTTTGCACGCAGCTCGGCCGCGACGCCCGCGGCGTGCAAGTCGCCGGAGGTCTCTCCAGCGACGAACAATACCTCACGCACCGCCCGGCCCGGTGAGCGCTGGCAGGCGAGCCTCTATGTCCTGGACGATGCGCAGAGCGACATCCAGCGCCTCGCGTCCGTCGTCGCCCGTCACCACCACGGGACCGCGACCGGTTACCGCGAACGCGAAGCTCTCGAGCTCCAGGCGGAGGGGCTCTCCCGCCGGCGCCTCTAGCGGCACCCGCTCAACGAACGCCGCCAGCTCCTGCGGCGCGGACGCGAGGCTGGCGAGGTCCACATCGGCGCGGAGCCGATAGAACTCCCCCTGGCCCTGCGCCAGATCGAGCGACAGGTATCCGTTCCGCTGGAAGATCCGGATCTTACGCATTCGCTCGCGTGACACCCGGCTGGCGGTGATGTTCGCGACCGCACCGCCCTCGAAGGACAGCCTGGCATTGGCGATATCCACCGATGGGGTGAGCACGCCTACTCCAGCGGCAGCGACCTCCGTAACGCGGCTTCCAACAAGCGTCAGCACGAGGTCGATGTCATGGATCATCAGGTCGAGTACAACGGCGACATCCGACCCGCGCGGGTTGAATGGAGCGAGTCGGTCGCTTTCGATGAACCGCGGCTCGTTCACGTGAGGCATCGCCGCTCGAATGGCGCGATTGAACCGCTCCACATGTCCAGTCTGCAAAACTACGCCGGCTCTGGCAGCGACGTCGAGCAGGTCGTCGGCCTCTGCGAGGGTGGCGGTGAGCGGTTTCTCCACCAGGAGGTGAAGTCCGCGCTTCAGAGCGGCACTCGACACTTCGTGGTGAACCGCCGTCGGCACGACGACGGTGATCGCATCGACGGCGTCGAAGAGCGAATCCCGGGAGTCGAAGGCTCGCACACCCAGCTCGGCGCCGACCTCCGCGGCGCGATCGGCACGGGCCTCGTAGAAGCCCACGAGCTCCACACCCTCGACATCGCGGAGGATTCGGACGTGATGGTAGCCCAAGCTGCCGACGCCAACCACGCCCATGCGGATGCGGTTACTCAGATCACTACCCCCCGCTGGCTGTTGTCCACGAACTCGAGAAAATGCTGCACTTCGGGGTGCGGCTCCAGCTCGACCTGGGCGCGAGCGAGCGCCTGCGAAACGTTCAGCTCCGAACGAAAGAAAAGCCTGTAGGCTCGCTTCAGCTCGCGCACGACACCCGGATCGAAGTTGTTGCGCTGGAGCCCCACACTATTCAGTCCGTACAGCTTGACGGGATTGCCCACGGCCTTGAGGTACGGTGGAATGTCCTTCGCCACGCGCGAGCATCCACCCACGAATGCATAGGTGCCGATACGCACGAACTGGTGAACGGCGGTGAGACCGGAGATGATCGCGCGCGAATCGATCGTCACGTGACCGGCGAGCTGCACCCCGTTGGACAGGACCACTCCGTCGCCCACCTGGCAGTCATGCCCCAGATGCACGTAGCTCATGATGAACGCGTTGGCACCAACTGTGGTTCGCTTGGAGTAGCCGGTGCCACGATTGATCGTCGAGTAGTCGCGGATGATGGTGTTTTCCCCAACCTCCACGGTGGTCACCCCACCCTGGAACTTGAGATCCTGCGGATCACCGCCGAGCACGACACCCACGCCGATCCGCACGTTCGCTGCCAGGCGGACGTGACGCTCGAGCGTGGCGCGAGGAGAGATCACGCAACCATCGCCGATGACGCAGTCCTCACCCACCATCGTGAAGGCACCGATCTCGACGCCGTCGCCGATCAGAGCGTCCGGTGCGATCACAGCGGTGGGGTGAATCCGGGCGGTCATCGATCGCGCACCATCGCCGCCATGTCCGCCTCCGCCACCACCTCGCCATCCACGTAACCCATACCGCGCATGCGGCAGACATTGCCCCTAATGCGCTGAATCTCGAGCTCGA
>CAYXRS010000149.1:0-7501 GCA_964467195.1 uncultured Gemmatimonadaceae bacterium | reverse complement strand
GCGATCGCTCGCCGGGCGCTCCCCTCAGTCGCTGATGGGCGAGCGCGTGCAGTTGCTCATAAAGCGCCGGGACGACCTCATCGAGGCCTTCCTTCTCGTCTGCACCCCAGCGCTCCGGCATGCCTGTACCGTTGTGCTCCGCTGACCACCAAGCAGAGAGTTGTGCCGCCCCTAACATATGTCTGATCAGCGGTCGAGCAAGGTCCCGCATGTGCCAAAGTGTCGGGCCGTTACAGGCGCCTCACTGGGCACCCCTGACCGCTTGAACGATCGACACCCGGTGGAGCTCCACCAGCTCCTCCCGGCTCAGTCGCTCCGAGGTGTAGCCTCCCGCCAGCCCGAATGCGGCCGGCACCCGCCCACTCGCGCACCAGTCGAACACCATTGTCTCACGCTCGGCCCGAATCCCAGCCGTGATTCCGAACGCATCGGCACAGAGGGGAGGGGCAGGGATGTTTGCCCTGTGCGGCCATTTGGCGCACCATGCCGCCTTTCGGGCGCGGCCTGGCGACCTTTTCCGCTGTGCGGGGTTCGGTGGCTGGGGCAGAAGCCGGACGCGCCCTGGCGTGGCACCGCACGTCCTTCCTGCCTTCGTGCTAGCGGGGCAGCGGCTTCGGGCCGTATTCGTCAGTCGCCCTCCCCCCGCCGCACGCCGGCGCTGCTCAGCCGAGGCTTGCGCGGCCTTCTGCGCCAACGAGATACGCCGCGTGACTATGCGGCAGCGTACTTTCTCTCGTCCATCCGGCCCGGCGAGGTAAACGAGAGCAAAGACGTTGTCATGCTGCGGCCAGTCGCCTGGAGCTGTGGTGCCAGATTTGGTGCCAAATTACCCCGGCAAGTTCCGGCATATCGAGAACTGAGCGACGGCGAATCGCGCGGTTTCCCCCTATGAAAAGTGGCTCAACGCCGGATTTCCGATTCCCTGGTTTCGCCTGACAAGCGTGAGGTCGGTAGTTCAACTCTACCCAGGCTCACTTCCCGAAGATCGGCGCCTCCCCCGTTGCGGCTTCGGCCGCTGCGGGGCTTTGTGTGTCCGGCCCTTCTGGAGCCAGCTCTCCGTTCGTGCTCAGACCGGGCCCGGCGAAGCGCGATCGGCGACATGCCCACGCGGTCCTCAGGCGGGCGCGCGCTCATGAACGGGATCGTGCTGCCGCCCGCGCTGATTGCCCTACACATGCGTGCCGAAAAAATCGCTTCTCAGTACCTCATGCCACGCAGTCGGCGACTGCCGCGGCGAAGTGCCAGCCAGAGCGACCACATGCACCCGGAGACGTAAGTGGCTATCCTGAACCGCGGCGCCGTTGAGCCATCTGACACCAGCATCGCGGCGCGGCTGCCATCTGCGCGCGCGTCTCTCCAGCAGAAATACAATCCGGAATACGAGTTCAGAATGCGCGACAGGGTCGCTCTCTCGGTCATGCGGTGCACATCATCCAGCACAATGAAGGATCCGCGCCGTACCAGTTGCGCCGCGATGTGAAGCGGCCCATCCCGGCCGTAGTAGCTCTGAGGTGCATCCACAAGAATGAGGTCGAACGGCGCCTCAGTCCGCAGCGCTGATGCTGCGGACCGGAATCCCATGTACGCACCACTGCGATCCATGCACCACTTCGGCGTGTCCACCAGCATCCGCGAATGTACCCGCGGCATGGCAACGACCGCTGCCCACTGTTCCGCGCACCAGGCAGGATCCTGCTCTACCGACACCAGCATCCCCCCGCCCTGGCGCTCCAGGGCAGCTGCGAATCGAACCGAGGACTTTCCGGCACCGAACTCGAGCACTCGATGCACGTCGAACTCCCGGATGATGCGCTCCAGAATCGCACCCAGCATTGGGCTGATCGGGATGCCGCTGGGTGGATGGCTTTCCGGCCCGCCAATTTCGTTCTCCACGTCGCTCGCGATGCGTTCGACCCTGCCGCGAACTTCCGCCAACCAGCTGGCGAGACCGTCTGTCTGCTCAACTACACCGGGGATCATTGCCGTCGCCGTTGGCGTTGAGTGGAACGACTGAAAGGTCCAGGACAGAGGCCAGTGCCGCCATCGAGAAAGCAGGGACACCGGCGTAAACTGCTGATATCACTGTGGTTATCCCGTCCCAGACTGCAAGGTACACAAGTGAGGCCGAGAGCGTTCAAACCGGCGACATTCCCGCGCTCCCCAGAAGCTCTGACAACGCCGCTGTCGCCGATCAGCAGCGTGGAGGCCAGATTGATGCCAAATTTCGCTCATGACGCTCCCGCAGCGTGGAGCACGCGCCGCCCAGCCGCGTCAGCTTTGGAACGCGATCTGCAAGACTGACCTCCCTTGGAGCTGAAGCTGCTCGGCAGCACCTCAAAGACCGCCACACCGCCGGCGTGGCGCCAGTTTTCTCTGACCGGGTAATTCTCGCGCCGCATGAAGTTCACAATGCGTCCTCGCCGCTCGCGGCGGCCAATAGATTCAGCTCCGAAGACTCAATCGGCCCCCCCCACGGCCGAAGCCGAACGCCCGCTGCGCATTGGCGTCATGCTTCGCGGAGTAGGTGAGCGGGACGGCGCTGGCGTCTACATTCGCTGTCTGCTCGATGCGCTGTTCGAGCGCGACCGCGTGAACGAGTACATCCTGTTCTACGATTCCGGCGATCAGGCTGGTCGCTGGGCCGGCGTTCCAAACGTGCGAGAGCGTGTGATTCCCGGGAGGACTCGGCTGTTCTGGGATCAGGTATCTGTTCCCCTGGCGGCGCGGAGAGAGAAGCTGGATGTCCTCTTCCACCACAAGTTCACAATTCCGCTCATAGCTCCCTGCCCCACGGTATGCCAGCAGCGCGCTGCGGAATACTGGACAATGCCAGAGCAGCACGACTTCATCAATCGGTGGTACAGCAGGTTGATGATTCCCCTCTACTGCCGGCAGGCGCGGCTGGTCCTGACCAACTCGGATACGCTTGCCAGTGAGCTCGCGAAGCTGATCGGCACTCCGCGGGAGAAGATGCGCACTGTCCTGGCCGCTCCCGGTCCGACCTTCCGCCAGGTGACCGACACCGACCGACTGGCAGAGGTTCGCCAGCGCTATGGCCTGCCGGAAGGCGAATTTTTTCTCGCCGTCGTCAAGGGATACGCCCAGTACGATGAGCGAAGCCGCCGCCTTCGGGACCGGAAGAACGTGTCGGGAATGATCCGGGCGCACGCGCAGCTGCGTGGCGAACTCCCCGATGCGCCGCCGCTGGTAATCGTGGGACCGGGCATTCGTGATCGCCTGGCGGAGCTGAAAGACCTGCCCCTGGACCCCGACGCCGTTCTGCTGCCAGGCTTCGTACAGTTCGACGACATGCCGGCGCTGTACTCGATGTGCACTGCACTCGTCTTCCCTTCGTTCTCCGAAAGTTTCGGCATACCGCTGGTGGAGGCAATGGCCAGCGGCGCACCCGTGATCACATCCACCGCACCGGCATGTGTGGAAGTAACGGAAGGCGCAGCTCTCATAGTGCGTCCCGATTCCGTTGAGGAGATCGCAGCCGCCATGCGACGGATGGTGACCGAGCCGGAGCTCCGCGCGGATCTGCGACGACGCGGTCTGGAGCGCGCGGCCGAGTTCTCATGGGCGCGCAGCGCGGACCGGCTGGTGGCCGCGCTGCTCGAGGCCACGGACCGCGCTCTACCGGTGGATCGCAGGGTATCGCAACGCCACCGCGCGCGACCACAGCAAGGTCGCGACGTCAAATCCATGGCGGCAGCGCCGCCAGGGGATCACCGGGGCGGAGCGGCCTCGGCGTGAGCCTTGACCCACGCTTCGTAGGCAGGAGAGACGGTGAGAAAACCCTGCTCAACGAGGCTGTCGACACTCGTCAGCTCGCGCGCCGAACTCCGCCGCAGCCGCAGCCCCGGATCGCGGGATAGTACCTGGTCGAGAAGACGGTAGTGTTTGGACCCGCCCGAATAGTTGCGCAGGCGGATTGCCTCCTCCACCTGCTCGAACAGCCGTCCGACGAACTTGTAGTGCAGCAGGACCGCGGTCACATCCGCTACGGGTGCATTGAGATGGAAGTGTGAGTCGCAGGCATTGTACTTCACTCCTTCGTTCACGAGCACCAGCGCGTGCCTCGTCTGCATGAGTGAGCGGCTGCCGAAGACCGACTCGCGAATGCCGCCGATGCAGCCCGCGACGCCCGGAGGCGTCGCTTTCTTCGGAAGCCAGTAAAGGTCTTTCCGCCAACTGATGCCATCCAGATCGTAGTACCGGTGGACGTCGGGCAGCCACTCGTGATCGCGCCCGCGCAACTCGCTCAGTGGCTCATCGGCAAACATGTCCAGCGCATGTGCGGCCATCGTTTTGTAACCATGGTGCTCCAGGTAGGCCAGCAGCCCCGGCAGCGGAAGAGATCGCGAATGCGGATAGTCGAACAGCTCGTCGATGTCCAGAGTCAGACTCCACCGCCCGTAGGCGAATCGATGAACGAGCCAGTGCTTGATGGTCGGATGCCACCGCGAGAACTGAAGCCCGGTGCTCAAGATGGTTACGCGCACGTCTGCACTCGCCAGCTCCACTGTGGAATCCGTGGAGCCATTGTCCACGAAGACAATGTGCTTCACGCCCAGATCGAAATGATGCCGCAGAAACGATGGCATCCATGCTTCACCATTGCGCACGACGCAGAAGACGATGACTTCGTCCCTGGCGAGACTGACGACGTCGGGCCCATGCACATGTCGCACGGCGCTCTCGCGATCGATCAGCCCGGCCAGACGCCGCACCCGCAGCCGGTTGCGCGCGCGAAAATAAGGCCGCTTCAGCCTGCTCTTCCAATCCATGTAGAACGCAGGCATCAGCAGACCTCCGTTCCGACCGACCTGGCGCGCCACGGCATCAGTGTTTCTCCAAGCCGAGAGGGCGATCGGACCGATAATACCGGCGATCGTATTTCGCCGCCGTGTTCGCCGGACGGCAGGGACCGCGCACGAGTCCAGCCAGTTTCCGGCCGATTCCGTACGGCTCGAGCGGTTGCTCGCCATCCACGCCGCCGGCAAGCTCCACGGTTATCGCATGATCGGCATGAGAGCCATGAATCGTCCAACCCGTTGCCGGAACGATGACCGAGTAGCCGTCGCGTTCTACGGGAAGCGGCGCGCCGCGTGAGCGCCAGAAGTGGCCATCGTCACGGTGCACGAACGCCGCCACCAGCGAGCGCAGCGACCAGAGGCAGCTCGCCGGTCCCGAGTAGTTGTCCAGGAGGCGTGGATCGTCGCCAAAGTAGCCCTGAGTGATCGTGCCTCGTCGCACCGCGCCGTTTCGGAGGTAGTATCGCCACGTGACATCGAGCGCGTGACGTGCCTCGTCCGCGCTCACCAGATCGGCATGCTCGACGTGCCCCAGCACCAGCGGAGTGGCCACGGCGACGCGATAGCAGATGCTCCTGCCAAAGACGGGCACGCCGTCCGGCCCAATCAGGTAGCGATAGCTCGACAGAAACCGCCGCTCCGTATCGCGGAGGAATTCGGCATCCCAGCTCGGAGCGATCGCGCGGATCCAGTGGAGGGCGAAGTGAATGCCCCAGGCATTGTAGTAGTCCACCCGGCCGCCGGGCCCGTCGGCGAACCAGCCGTCGCCGAGGCAGAAGGACTTGAACCGCTCGTAGTGCGCTCGCGCAGAGGCCGTGGGGCTCTCGTAGCCGAGTGCCTCCAGCACCACGTGGACGAGGACGACGAACAGATGCCAGTTGTTGTCGAGCACGTCGTAGCGATGTACCTGCGCCAGCCATGCGGCTACGCGGTCACGCTCCACAGAACTCAACTCCTCCCAGATGGTGCCACGGAATAGCCAGAGGGCGAGCGCGATGTCCGCCGCTTGCACTGTGCGGGAGTTGTTGTGTCTGAACCTTCCCCAGTAGCCGCGGGAGCGGGGGTCGGTACCTGCTCTCAATCCCCGCGCGAAGTGCTCGACCACGTTCACGATGGTGCCATCATGGAGGGGGATCGACGCCGGCCGGCCGCCATGGATGTAGGCACCGAACAACGGCATGGTTCTGGTGAAGCCCTCCATCTGGTCAATCCACCGGCCAGCCCCGCCGGGCAGGCCCGGGTAAGCGGCAGTCGAATAGTCATCACTCCGGTACGTGCACCACCCGTACACGAAGTAGCGGAACAGCGCTTCGTAGGCGGTACGGTCGGGCTGGTCGCCGTCCTGGAATCGCGCCAGCAGCGACTCGGCCTCGGGCGCGAACGAGCCGGGCGAAGCACGCCGGCCACGGCGGCCGAAGGCACGGTCGAGCGGATAGGGGAGCTTGAAGAATCTGGAGGAGCGAACGGCTTCCCAGACACTCACGGCGATGGCGTGCGCTTGGTCATGGCGCCAGCGGCATCAGCAGGAGCCGTTCCAGCCGCTTCAAGGGGCTTCAAGGGGTCAGCCCGGCCGGTGGTGCCCGGCGCGCCGGCGCGCTCGCCGCTCGACAGGAAATTCAGTGATGCACGTGCGGGCCACGCCCGTGGCTGGCGCCGAGCTCGCGCGCGCGATCTCTCGCATAAAGACTGTCGCTGCGGCTCACCGCCGGCCAGGCGCCAGCGGGGCGGAAGATCCCCGCCACCGTGCCCATCCCGGCATCGCGCAGCGTGTCGCCGGTAGGATTGTCGTACACCGCGGTCACCCGGTACACTTCGGCGGGATCGAGGCGGACGCCGCGACTCCACCGGTAGACGTTTCGCTGTACGGAGAGAACGTGTCCTGCCGAATCGGTGCGCACCTTACCGCGCCAGAGCACCTTCCCCGATGCCGCGTGCTCCAGCCGCAGCTCTGTGCCGTAACGATGAATGTGGCCGCCAAGCGCCAGCACTCGTCCTTTCACCGCGGGGCGCGCCTGCCAGCTGCGCTCGGAGCGGCCCGGCGGCAAATCGTAGCCGCTGTGTGCGTCGGGCGGCGTCACGTGCATGAAGAACGGGACGACCAGCACCACTGAACCGGCTTCCACCATCGGCGTGTAGCGGAGATGCACGCGGACGCGCACGCCGTCATAGTCGCGCCCATCGGGGTTGTGCAGCATCGCGGTGGCCAGCAGCGAATCGCCGGCCTGGAGCGGATAGCCAAGGTAGTGGGGGATGTAGCCGGCACGCGTCTCCGAACCTCCGCCAACCAGCCGCATCATGATCGGCGCGAACAGCTCGCGCTGCCCCGGCGTCATCAGCTTCACGTGATGGAGCAGGTGAAGCGGCAGGATGTTCCCACCGTCATCGACCATCTCCAGGGAGAAGCCGTGCAGCCAGCCGTCCACTGGTACGGTCACCCAGAACGGCTCCGGCTGCGGCGCACTGTGGTGGGTGCTGTAGGCTGGAAGGTCCACCGGCGGAAGCTCGACCGTGAGCTCCTGTTCTCGCGGCTTGCGCTCGAGCTTCGCGAGCCCGTGACGGGCGGCGAGACACCCGCCCAGAGGGAGGACGGCGAGCGCGAGGGGCAAGGCCATCGCCGCACGCAGTTGAAAACTTCGCCGCCACACATGGCGGCGCTGGCCGCTCGATTCGACCACTTCCTGCAT
>CAYXRS010000148.1:0-7574 GCA_964467195.1 uncultured Gemmatimonadaceae bacterium | reverse complement strand
CTTGCGCGGCGCGGCCGACAGCGGTCATGGTGTAGGCGCCGATGAAGAACGGCATCGCGCCGCCAATGAAGAGGCCGATCACCACCATTGGGTTCACGAGATTGAGCCCGATTTCATCGAGCCCCACGGCCGACGCGTAGGCACTGAATAGTGCCAGTGCCGTGAGCGCTGCCGAGCCGATCGCGAACCCCTTACCAATGGCGGCCGTCGTGTTACCGAGTGCATCCAGCCCGTCTGTGATCTTTCGGACGTCGGGGCCAAGATGTGACATCTCCGTAATCCCACCGGCGTTGTCGGCGATCGGCCCGTAGGCGTCGACGGTCATCGTGACACCAACTGTTGCCAGCATGCCGACGGCGGCGATAGCGATGCCATAGAGGCCGGAAAGAGTGAAAGCCACGAAGATGGTGCCGGCGATGATGCCGACGGGTATCACGGCGCTCTGCATGCCCACGGCGAGACCAGCGATGATGTTCGTGGCCGGTCCGGTGAGTGATGCCTGGGCGATACGCCGGACCGGGCCGGCGGACGTGTAGTACTCGGTCACCAGGCCGATCGCGATGCCGGCGATCGTGCCGGCGACCACCGCCCAGAATGGTCCGCTTACGGGATACATGGTGCCGTCGGCGCGAAGCTGCTCGATCGGCAGCGCCCGCGTGAGGAAGTACGCCGCCGCCAGGAAGAGTCCGGCGGCGATGAAGGTGGTCATTCGCAGCGCGTTCGCCGGGTTCCCCTTCTCCAGAATTCGCATCGACGCGATGCCGACGAGCGAAGCCAGGAGCCCCGCCATCGTGAAGGAGATCGGAAGCGAGATCGCATTGAAGTTGTTGGTGATTGCCGGCGTGGTGGCTGAGATCGCGATCGCCGCGATCATCGCCCCCACGTAGCTCTCGAAGATGTCGGCGCCCATGCCGGCTACGTCACCCACGTTGTCGCCGACGTTGTCAGCGATCGTTGCCGGGTTGCGTGGATCATCCTCGGGGATACCTGCCTCGATCTTGCCTACCAGGTCGGCGCCTACGTCAGCCGCCTTGGTGTATATGCCGCCACCGACACGCGCGAACAGCGCTATCGAGCTGGCGCCCATGGCGAACCCGGAGATTACCTCCGAGAACCCACGCCACTGAATCTCGGTAGCGATTCCCGGCACCAGCCAGCGGAAAACGATTCCGACTCCGAGCAGTCCGAGGCTCGCCACGGCCAATCCCATGACGGCGCCGCCGTTGAACGCGGTGCGGAGCGCCAGCCCCTGCCCGTGCGCGCGCGCCGCCTCGCTGGTGCGCACGTTCGCACGCGTTGCCGCTTCCATTCCCGCCAGTCCGGCCAGGATCGAGCAAACGCCACCCGCAATGTAGGCGATCGCCGTCTGGCCACCGACGGCCTGCCAGAGCAGTACCGCCACGATGACGAGAAAGGGCACGAGCACCATGTACTCGCGCCGCAGGAAAGCCATCGCACCTGTGTGGATCTGCGCGGCAAGGTCCTGCATTACCGCGGAGCCATCCGATTGTCGCCGGATGGCAACGTAGGTGAAGGCTGCAACGACCAACCCCAGGAGGGCGATCCAGGGCGAGTTGAATGCGATTCTGTCGATCATCAGGTGGCAAGCTCCCGGTTGTGCGCGTTCATCGCTCGTTCGATTCCCTCACGAATCCAAACTTCTGCCGCGTCGGCGAGACGCGGCATCAGGTCCATCACCCTCTCCCTTTCGGCCTTGCCGAACGGCGAGAGTACAAAGTCGGCCAGTTCCCCCACCTCCCGCTCGGGTTCGACCGGCCGTATACCGATGCGCAGGCGCGCATAGTCACGCCCGCCTATGGTTTCTTCTATGCTCTTCAGTCCGTTGTGTCCCCCGGCGCTGCCCGTCGCACGCAGGCGGTAGCGTCCAACCGTGAGCGCCACGTCATCGACCACCACCAGCAGGTCATTGGCGGGCGACCACCCTTCCCGTCTCAACAGCGGGCGCAGCACCGCCCCGCTCAGATTCATGTACGTCAACGGCTTCATCAGTCGGACGGGCGTCTCAGCCACGCGTCCGCTCGTTACCAGCGCCTCGCCGTCGCGCCGCCAACCGTCGATGCGCCAAACGTCGGCCAGGTGGTCGACGACCCACCAGCCGACGTTGTGGCGAGTGCGCACATATGCCGGGCCCGGGTTCCCAAGGCCAAGAATCACCTTCAACGCCGGGCGTGGTTACTCCTCTCCTTCCTCTTCTTCGTCCTTGGTCTTGCGGATGAGCTCGGGCTCGGTGCCTTCCGGCTCCTCTACCAGCTCCACCGTCTCTTCCACCACTCGCGGCGGCGCGACCACACAGACCGTGTCCTCGGGCTCGGCCATCACATCCACACCCGCAGGAATCTGCAGTTCACTGACGTGAATCGACTCGTTGAGCCCGAGGCCGCTGACATCGACCTCGATGCGGCTGGGCATGTCCGACGGGTCCACCTCGACGCTCAATTCGCGCATTACCTGGTCGAGAACGCCACCATCGTTTCGGACACCGTGAGGAACACCCACCAGGACGAGCGGGATCTCGACCGAAACCTTCTCGCCTGCCACCAGCTCCTGGAAATCCACGTGGAGGATCTGCGGTCTCACCGGATGGCGCTGGATCTCGCGGATCAGCGTACGGGCGGTCGATCCATCCACTTCGAGCTCTATGACGGTGGCTCCGGGGACGATGTGAGCGAGCAGTCGCTCCAACTCACGGCCGTCAACGGAGAGTGGCTGGGGCTCCCGGTGGTGTCCGTAGATGACGCCGGGGATGCGATTGCTCTGCCGAAGCTTGCGCGCCACACCCTTGCCTGTCTCGGTGCGGGCGGCAGCTGTGAGATTTGCTGTTGCCATGATCTGATTCCAATGAGAAAACTGACTTCGCTTGATTCAGGGTCCGGCCCTGGAAGCCATTGTCTGGCCACGTTACGAGCCAGCGATGAAAACCTAGTCGAACAAACTACTCACCGACTGATCCGAGTGGGTGAACCGGATCGCCTTCGCCAGCAGCTCACCCACCGACAGAACCAGCAGCTGTGGAAAGCGCCGTGACTGCGGGATGGCGATCGTATCGGTCACAGCCACCTCGGTTATCGGCGCCTTGCTGAGCCGCTCGACGGCGGGGCCGGAGAGCAGCGGATGCGTGGCGCAGACGTAGATCTCGCGCGCGCCAAGCTCCTTCAGGACATGCGCGGCCTCGCTCATCGTGCCGGCCGTGTCGATCATGTCATCGGCGATCAGACAGTCGCGGCCGTCGACCTCTCCCACCACGTTCAGGACTTCTGCCACGTTTGGTGCCGGACGACGCTTGTCGATGATCGCGAAGGTGCCGTTCAGCCGCTTCGCGAACCCGCGCGCCATCTTGGCCGACCCCACATCAGGTGCCACCACCACCAAATCGTGCAGCGGCTTCTTGCGGTAGTGCGAGATGAACACCGGTGAGGCGTACAGATGATCCACCGGGATATCGAAGAATCCCTGAAGCTGATGCTGGTGGAAGTCGATCCCCAACACCCTGTCCGCTCCCGCCGTGACGATCAGATTTGCCACCAGCTTGGCGCCAATCGCTACCCTCGGCTGATCCTTGCGATCCTGCCGCGAATAGCCGTAGTACGGCATCACACAGGTGATCCGTGCGGCCGAAGCCCGCCGAGCGGCATCGATCAGGAGCAGCAGCTCCATGATGTTGTCCGCCGGCGGGCTCGTCGGCTGCACGATGAACACGTCCAGCCCGCGAATGTTCTCGTCGATGCGAACGAAGATTTCACCGTCCGCGAACCGCGAAACGGTGGCCTTCGCCAGCTCGACGCCAAGACCTCGCGCAATCTCTTCGGCGAGATCCCGGTTGGCCGTGCCGGCGAGCAGCTTGAATCCGCGTCGCGGGACGACAAGCTCATCCATGGCTACAGCCCTGAAACATAGGTCTGAGGGTCAAGCAAGTCAACGAGTTGCGGTGACGACGCGCATCCGCTCGGTCTCGGCGCGACCGAATGTAGCAGAGCCAGCCGGAGAAGGGTACCGGCAACTTCCGGAGTCCGGATGCAAAGCGGGCCCGGATTGCTCCGGGCCCGTGGTCCTCCGTCTTTCGCTGCCATGCGCTGCACTCGCCGCGACCATCACCAAACGACCGAATGCCTGAGCAGCGGTGCGCCGCTCCCCCGAACGCTCGCATTGCCCCCGGTGGATTCGAACCACCATTCTCGGATCCAAAGTCCGATGTCCTGCCATTGGACGAGGGGGCAGTGGGTCTTTCAACCTACATTACGTGCTCGGGAGGGACAACGCTCGCTGGTGTCGTCGTACCGACCAAGCGCCAACCGGCCGGTGCTTCGACGTCGGGTGCCCGTGCGTCGTGCCCGATCGCGAACAGCGTCGATCCGGAACCGGTCATTCCGGCGAGCGTGATATTGCTGCCGGCGGCAGCACGCAGCTTCGAGAGCACAGCGGCCAGCTCCGGATACCTGTGCATCACCGCGGGCTCGAGATCGTTCTGGCACCGCCGGGAGAGGACGTCCCATCGCACGAGTCCTTCGGGGGCGACGATTACGGGAGCGCGCTTGGTCGAGCGCCCTGATTCCCCTTCGTCCGACAGCCAGCCGAACGCGTCGCGCGTGGCAATGCCATATGGCGGGATGAGGAGCGTGACGCCGCGAGGTTCGAGCCCGGAGAGGGAAAGCATCCGCTCACCCCGCCCCCAGGCGAGGGCAAGCGGCAAGTCGGTAGCCAGATAGGGCACGTCGGATCCCAAGGTGAACGCCAGCTCGAGCAGCTCGCTGTGAGCGAGCGGAGCAGGTGACATCGTGTTGAGAGCGCGCAATACCGCCGCGGCGTCGGCGCTCCCGCCGCCCAACCCGCCGCCCACCGGGATGCGCTTCTCGATCTCGATGGTAAAACCGCGCGGCCATCCGCTCCATTCTCCGAAGGCCACGGCAGCGCGCCATGCCAGATTGTCCTCCGTCGGTCCTGCCGCCGCACCTGTGCATTCCAGATGGCGCCTGCTCCCTCCGGTGCGCACCACGATGTCATCGGCGAGCGCAATCCGCGCGAACAGCGTTTCGAGTTGATGGTATCCGTCCACTTCTCGCGCGAGTACGCGCAGGTCCAGGTTCAGCTTGGCCTGGGCACGAACCCGCACTGCGACTTCACTCACTCCAGCCGCTCCGGGGCCTCCCGCAGATCGCGGAAGTGGAATCCCAGATGGAAGAAGTAGAACAGCCCGATGAGAGTGATCGGAATGAACGTCACGATGTGGAAGGCGATTGCCCAGCTCGTGGCGAGTGCAGCGTGGATCCCGTACAACCCCAGCCCGACGACGGCGAACGCCTCGAACACTCCGAAGAAACCCGGCGAGCTCGGAATGGCCACGCCAATGGAGATGATTCCCTGAAGCACCAGTGCGGCACTGAACGGCGCATCGATGCCGACCGCCTGGAACGCAACCCAGAACGCGAACGCGTTCAGGAGCCAGTGCGCGATGGTCCAGCCAAGCACCGACGCGAATCGTCCCGGCGTGCGCAAGACGCTCAGGCCGGAAAAAAACGACTCGAGAGTCTTCCGTCCGCGTTCCTCGAATCGCGGGGCGATCTGTCGCGCAAACAGTTCGAAGATGCTGATGATTCGCCTCGGGAAGAACACCACGGCGTACAGCATCGCCACGACCCCGATCATGACGAGCGTCCCGAGGCCAACCCAGTTGCTTATCGGCCGGCCACCGACAAGCCGCTCCGATGGAAGCGCGGGGTCGAGTATCGCGACGGCGAGCAGCAGAAGCACGATCAGTGCATCGAACACACGATCCACCGCGATCGACGCGAAAGCTGCGGAGAATGTTACGCGCCGCGTAATCCTGCTCACGGAGAACGCTCGTGCGAGCTCTCCCACGCGCGCCGGCAGGATATTGTTCGCCATCATGCCGATCGCCGTCGAGTACCAGAGCGGACGAAACGGCAGATTGGGCACGATCGGGTCGAGAATCGGACGCCAGCGACGTGCGCGCAGCGGAAAGATCATCGTGCCGAGCACTGCTGCCAGTGCCAGCAGCGGCATGTTGGCGGTGCGCAGATGCATCCAGACCTCGGCCAGCTCAACGCGGCGCAGCACCCACCACAGCAGCAGGACGCTGAGGAGCAGGCCGAGCGCGTCGCGCCAGCCGAATCGCACGGGAGCTCTACTCTGCGGCGGCGAGAGCGACGAGGTCTACCAGCTCGTCGAGAACGTCCTGCGTGGGTGTGCCCCCGGAGGCGCGGACGTCGTCGCGGAGCTCGCGTGCTCGCTGGAGCGCGGCGATTCCCCGATACAGGAGCGACTCGATGGGCACGATCTCCTCCGATGACAGCGGAACCGGCGGCGAGAGGGGCCGGTCGCGCAATCCGCCGAGGGTCTCGATCCCGCGCTCCAGGAGTGCGTACAGGTCCCTGCCGGTGGGTGTGGGCGAGCGGGGGCGAAGCGCCGGCTCCTCCTGGCTGCGCGAAGGCGCAGGCGAAGGCGAAGGCGCAGGCGCTGTCGCCGTCGACGTCGTCGCTGTCGGCGCCGACGCCGCCCTGGTCTCGGTCATTTGCTCCAGCCGCGCGGCCAGTCCATCGAGTTGTTCGTTGGCCGTCGAAAGTGCCTGTGCGATCTCCTCGATTCGCTCCAGAGTGTCCCGCTCGAGCGAGGTGATCCGCTCCTCCTGCGAGGCCAGCGACGCAGCGATCCGGGCTTCACCGAAGCTCTGCGCGGATGATGCAAGCTGCCGAATTGCAGCGCGAAGCTCCCGGCGGACGCGTCCGAGTCCAATAGGATCACTGGCGCCGCGCGCTTCGGCGAGGAGGCGACGCAGATGCTCGGCCTGACTGACCAGCTCCAGGCGAAGTCTGGCGCGCGGTGTGCTTGGTGGGTTGTTGGCGGCACGTACGACACCGGCTTCGCCCGGGAAGAAGAGCTCCGAGATCGGCACCACCGGGGGAGAGGCGGGTTCGTCAGCCAGCGCGGACGCGGCGGCCGCGAAACGCTGCACCTCCGGCGTGCTGGATGACGGTGTGCTGCCGGTACCAAGCTCGTGTGAAGCGCGGCGCAGCACTGCCGCAGCGGCACCGAGCAGCGCGAGCTGCCGGGGCTTACTCGATCCTTCCCCTCCATCCAGTGCATCGACCGACCGCTCTACGGCATCGCAAACCTCGGGGAGCGGAGCGGTATCGCGCAGCACGGCCAGGCCTCGCACGGCGCGCACCTGGTCCAGCGCCGATCTCAACCTTTCACGATCGTCCGGTGAAGCGACCAGCCGTTCGAGCGCGTCCGCAAGTCTTGCCGCTGTGGCAGACAGGAACGCCGTACCTCCGTCAGCCACACCGGCGGCGGACGGCGTGGGCCGCGGCGGCACCAGCTGATCGAGCTCATCACTCCTTGTGGCGGCGCGAGCCTCATCCGCATTGGTCCACGAACGAACCGCGCGCACCAGCAGCCGCAGATCGTCGATTGCGGCAACGAGGGTTCCACGCACCCGGGCATCCCAGCGGAGAGTGCCCTCGCGCATTCCCCAGCCCATGCGCTCCACCCCGGCCGCGACACGGGCGATCGCCGTCTGCCGGTACATCGTCGCGCTT
>CAYXRS010000147.1:0-7580 GCA_964467195.1 uncultured Gemmatimonadaceae bacterium | reverse complement strand
GACCCGGCGACCGACCGGTGGGAAGAACTTCCGGATCTGCCGACCCAGCGCAATCACCTGGCTGTGGCCGCGGTGAACGGGCGAGTCATCGTCGCCGGCGGCCGGTTCCAGCCGGGCGCCATGGGCGAGCGGACCGATGTGGTCGAGATCTACGACCCCGCGACCGTCAACTGGACCCGGGGCGCACCGCTTCCGGCGCCGGTTGGCGGGATCACGGGTGCGGCTCATGCCGGCTGCATGTTCGTCTTCGGGGGCGAGGGCGAGCCGGGCCACGTGCTACTCCTGACGCCCACCGCCTACGCCTATGATCCCGGCGCGGACCGCTGGACCAGGCTGCCGGACCTCCCCATCGCGATCCACGGCCTCAAGGGAAGCGCGGTGATCGACGGCCGGATCTTCCTGCCGGGCGGCGCAATCACTATTGGCGGGAATACCGGCACCAATGCGATGCAGCTGTACAGACCCGCGATGAGCTGCGCGTGAGGTCTGCGGCTCGGGGTGCCGGATGGCGTGGAGAACGTTCTCGACCGAGGGAGTGCGGCCAACAGGATCACCCTCAAGAAAGGAGTGCCGTTCATGGCCGCTGTTTCCGCCCGCGACAGGACGAGTTCTCTTGAGTCCATGACGTTCCCACGCGCGCAGCAGCTCCCATTCGGTAGGCGTCAGGTGGACGGCTTTTCCTGAGCGCGACACAGTTCGCCGAACAAGATCGATGGTGAGATCGCCGAGCTCGAGCGGGTCTGTGCGGCCTTGTGTCGTCACCGCCGCGCGCCGGAGCTGCGCTCGCACCCTGGCCTGAAACTCCGTCGTGCTGAACGGTTTCGTGATGTAGTCATCGGCGCCGGCGTCGAGGAGCGCGACTTTCTCCGCGTCCTGGTGTCGCGCCGAGAGGACGATTATCGGAGCGGTGGACCAGCTCCGAATCTCGCGACAGACTCCGAGGCCGGGCATGTCAGGCAGCCCGAGATCGAGCACTATGAGAGCCGGATGTGACGATGCGGCCAGGTCGATGCCTTCACGCCCGGTCGCCGCCTCCACTACCCGCGCATCCGCCGCGAGCGCGCTCCTCACGACACGGCGGATCTGTGGTTCATCGTCAACTACAAGAATGACTTGTTCCACGCGCACGTCCCGGGTCCACGAGGATGCAAGTACGTTACGACGGTGCCGGGCTGAGGGCGAGCGCGGACAAGCCGCCATAGCGGTGCGATCGGCGACGTCATCGGCCACGAGATCAGCCACTACTTCGACGGCCAGGGGAGCCGCTTCGATCCGGAAGGACGGCTGGTGCAGTGGTGGGCGGTAGCGATGGGGGGAACCTTCCGGTCTTGGCGGTGAAGTCACGGCGCGTGTCACATCGGAATAGACGACCGCTGCGCTGCCCGGGACGTTGTGTCGATTCCGGCTGGGTTCGTTCGACGACGGGTTGGAGTATGCGGCGCACGCAGGGTATCGGCGAGGCCAGGCGCACACGCGAACTCGACCCGAGTCGCGAACCCTCGTTGGCGCGCACGCATCCAGGGCATATCGCAACCGCAGGAGGATCGTTCGATGAGAAAGCTGGTTGCCTCTACATCCGTTTCGCTTGACGGTGTGATGCAGGCCCCGGGCGGGCCGGAGGAAGATCCCTCGGCTGTGTTTGCCTTTGGTGGTTGGGCGTTCCCCTATTGGGATGAGACTCTGGATCTCACCGAAAGGGGCTTCGAAGGGAAGGATCGCGAGATTGTGCTCGGCCGCAAGACCTATGAGATCTTCGAGGAGTTCTGGCCGCACCTACCGGCAGACAATCCCAACGCGCAGTCGATGAATGGGGCCAGGAAGTACGTGGCCTCGCGGACGCGCAAGACACTGCAATGGGAAAACTCGGTCCTGCTCACAGGGGATGTCGTCGAGGCGGTGGCCGCGCTCAAGGCGCAGCCAGGCTGTGACCTGCAGATTGTCGGCAGCGGCAACCTGATCCAGTCGCTGCAGGCTGCGTCACTGATTGACGAGTACATCGTGTGGACCTTTCCTGTCATCCTCGGGCGCGGCAAGCGGCTGTTCGAGACAACCGTGAAGCCGGAAGCTCTTCGCCTCATCAGTACAAAGGCCTCGGCCACCGGTGTTGTCATGAGCTCCTACGTATCGGCCGGCGACCTCGCCGTTGGTTCATTCACACAGGGCGAGCCCAGCGAGTAGGAATTCGATCGGCGTGCCAGGATGGCCCGTAAGGATCACGCCGGGAAGTCCGTTCTGGTCCACGGCGCCGACACCAACCAGCGGCGCGAGGCCCCACAACTGTCCGTGTGCGAGATCGTTCGTGATACGCGGTGTGGTCGCTATATCCACTCCGGGAGTGAGGGCGTCTTCATGCCGATGTCCGGAAGTCCGAATACCTGCACCCAGCGGCGGAAGAACGGATCGTCGAAGGTATACTGCCCGCCATTGAGGCGTGTCAGGTATTCGGTCTGGACCAGTCGCTCAACGGCGTTGTGCACGGAACTCTTGGGGCCCAGTGTGAATCGCCTCGCCGTCTCCGCCGCGGTAATCTGGACGCTCGGGTCCGCCGCGAACGCCCGCAGTACCGATTGCTCACGTACGCCGAGGTTCGCCCACAGGACTCGGTACAATTCACCCTGATCGAGAACAAGGCGATCGAAGGCCCCGTCTACGCCGTCGGCGTCGAACTCCTCGCCACGGGCTCTCGACTCGAACCAGACCGCCCGTGCGAGCTGCACAACATCGCGGGTCCTGGGGTGGGTGAGGGATACAATCCGGTTCGCCGCTACAGGTGGGATTCGCGCGACTGTCCGCCTGGCCTCCGCGATGATCCACTTCACGAGGACGTCTCGGTCAATCGGTCCGAAGGGGAGTGTGTCGGCGATCTTCCAAAACGCCCGCCCCTTGTCAGTGACCATGGCTTCGATCAGCGAGCGCTTCGATCCCGCCAGGACGTAGCCGATCGCGGCATGTTTCTGAAGGGCGTCGCGAAGAGCCCATTCGGCACCCTCACCGCCCCATTCATGGATACGCTGGAACTCGTCCAGTCCGATCCCCATCGTCTCGCCACGCTCCTCCATCTGCTCGTTGATCGCCGAGAGGACGTCGGGGAGGAGACGCCTGGCGGAATCCGGCTTCTGCAGACCCAGGCTCAGCTTCATAGTGGGAAGGCCGCCGATCTGCATCGGGCTGGGGTCCACTTCGAAGCCGATTTTGAGCGAGTTCGCGATCCGATCCATGAGATCCCGCCAGTTCCGGCCGATCTCCTTCTGCAGGGCGGAGAGAACCCGCTGCGCCGCCTCACCGGGGTCGCTTGCGGTGGCCAACGACGCGACGATCGCCGGCGTGCCGCGCTTTCGCACGAACGCGGCCGCCCGATCCAGCGCCGAGGATTTCCCGAGTCGGCGATCCCCATAGACGATCAGGCGGGCCCCGGGCTCGGAGAGCGCTTGTTCCATCCGCTCGACCTCGCTCTCGCGATTGGCGAACCGGCTCCCTTGGGCCAGAAGGCCGACCACGAACGGGTTCTGCTCGCTCTTCTTCGCCATCGCCCCTCCAGTTCGGACCCGGCGGGTCCGACTGCCAGGGGTCCCACGTTTGTCGGTCCCACTGCCACGGGACTCAATTTACGGAGGGCCGCCTTCAAATCAAGCGCGAGGGAAGGGAAAACGACAACCGTGCCGGGGGCCTCCCTGGCTCGGCGATCGTCCTGATCGGTGGGGGGCAGCTTCCTCGCGCGACTGCGGACGGCAGAGCCCGTGCCCGTACTCGGCGGCCCTCAGCGAGCGGAGATCCGGCTGCTGCCGCTATTGCATCGTCCACGGCTTCACCGTCAGGACGAACGGCCGCCCGTCACAGCGGTCCTGAACGACCGTCAAGCTCAGCTCGCCGTTGTCGAGCGACCAGCCGTATACGCCCTGTGCAAACCGCGGCTCATCCAGGCAGGCCAGGGGTCCGGCGAGGTCGCGCAGCACCAGACGAGCCGGGTTCTTGGTGTACCGCGACTCGACTACGACCTCACCGTTCAGGCGAGCGACACTGATGCGAGGGTCGGTGAAATCGAGTTCCCAGTCCCCGGTCAGCAGCTCCACGATCTCGGCCGGAAAGAATGGCGGGAAATCCTCCGGAACGAGGGTCATCGTGTACGTCGTGTTCGGGAAGCTCGGCGCTGCGCTGGCGACGGCGGTGGACACAAACACTTCCGGCCCAACGACTTCCCGCTGGTCCATGCACCCGCTCAGGAGCAGGCTCGCAGCAGTGAGGACGAGCATGGCTACTCGGTTGCTTCGGGTTTTCATGGGAGATTCTCCTTGATGTGTCCTTGATCTCAGGCCTGCGAGTGCGGGCACGAACCCCGCTGGCCTTTGGCCGGGCCTCGAGCCGGCCTACTTCGGGGAGAAACGCTTGCGCACCTCAGGCGCGGATCCGTATCCATTCCTGCGTAGAAGCGGCGCCCGGCGGGCAACGCGCAGGCACTAGGTGCGCGAAGTGAAGGTGAGGATGGCCGGCGTGTCGGGATCCAGCTCCTCGCGCACCAAGCTCCCGCGGGATTGCACCAGGCGCATACGTGCAGCGATCCGACTCCTGGTTTACCGGCGAGGTGGCGCCCGCGGTCCCCGGCAATTTTCCCGTCGCCGCTCTGTCCGTGACGCGACATCCGCACACGGCCTGACCCCGAGGCGTGCCACAGGCTCCGAGATCGAATAACGGCCGTTCCACCGACCCTGCGGCCGGCCACGAGTGGAGCCGGACCCTGCCGCTCCTGCCGTTCCGCTGAGGAGCTCGCAGGTGGAGACGGTGTCGACCTCGAGGCGGCGGGACGACGGAGGCTCATGGCACGGTTATCTCCTTCAGGACGCCCGACGAACCGGTTGCTTCGGACAGGAACAGAAGCGACCCGGCTCCAGATCGACGGTGAAGTAGGCCGTACTTCCCTCCGGCATCGGGTGCATTCCTCCGAGGAACTGCCCTGGAGCCGGCGTGCGTAACCCGTCGAGCTCGAACCAGTTCATCCACCGCAGCAAGTCCGGGATCTCGGTGTCCGCGTCGAGCCGCGCCACGTGCACGCTGTGCCCGAAGCCTTCCTCGGGAGTTCCAGGACCCGAACTACAACGGTAAGGCGGCCCGCTGTCGAATCTCCCTCGACCGACAGGTCGAAATTCGAAAGCGTCAAGAGGGGGCGATCCTATCCGTGCGCCCGCGAGCCGATTTCCTTCCCGTCCGCATACGGATAGGGATAGTCGGCGCGGTAGCCGAGAAGGCGACCGAGGCTCCCCAAACCCCCGAAAACGATCCTCTGCACAGGTAGCGGTGGGCGGGCCACGTGATTCACATCGAAATATTCCCGCGCGAAGACGGCCAACTGCAGCGGATTGGGAAGTCCTCTGCGGTTCGTTTTCCCATCCACCGCCAAGCCGTAGATGGTCTCCAGAAACCCCTCCATCCGCGAAGCAGGCCGAAATTCCACACGCACGTGCGCTTCCCGCTCCCCGTCATTCCACCAGGTATGCGGCGTTCCTGCGGGCACGACGAACGCCTCGCCGGCTGTGAACCTGTGCTCCTGCCCGCCAATTGAGGCACCGAGCACACCCGAGAGGACCGTGAACCGCTCCTCTTGGTTCGGATGCACATGCTCCGGGGGACCCTGAGCTCCAGGCGTGGCGAAGAGATCCAGCTCCAGCAGCTCTCCCCCGCTCTCCGCGGCGGTTCTGCGGAAAACGATCCGATCCCCGATGATCGGATTTTCGATCATATCCCCGGCCTTCGCCATCGTTGCCCTCCTTTGCTGAGTCTCGTAAGCGTGCCGAATGGTTCTCCCGCGCTCGTCGCCTGTATGCGGAAACTCCTCGCCATCCTGAACACCATGGTCCAAACCGGGCAGCGCTGGTCCGCTGACCGCGGATCTCCAGCTCTCCTTCCCGCTTGACTTTCTAGACAGTTGCTAACGTCCTGGGCGTAAGCTGCGGCACGCTGGCCTCAGAGCGCAACTGCGCCGAGGTCCAACGGGATGTTGAAGAGCGCTCATAATGATGCCCCTGAGTGCCGCCAGCTTCACGCCCCGGCTGTTCAACGCGAACACTGTACGCTTTGCCCGTGTTGACCACGTGACCGGGCTCGGGGTGACCAGCGCACTCAGCACATTCCGTCCGGTCATCATGCCCGGACCTTGTTTCAACCTTCGTCGCCGGACCGATAGAGGCGAACCTCCACGCGCTCCACGGTGAGCAGACCTTCTGTGATTACGTCATCGATCAGCGGAAGGAAGGACTCGATTCTCGCCTCCGTGTCCACGATTTCGATCACAATTGGCAAGTCGGTAGAGAGGCGAAGGATCTTGGCCGTATGGATCCGGCTGTGTGCTCCGAACCCCAAGAGACCGCGAAGGACCGTGGCACCGGCCAGCCCCTGCTCCTTGGCCCTGCGCACAATCCACTCGTAGAGCGGCTGGCCCTCATGCTTGTCGCTCTCTCCGATGAAAATCCGCAGCAGCTTTCCATCTTTGGGAAGGATCATCTTAGACGATCTCCAGCGTCGTAACCGTGTAGCCCAGCCACACCAGCGCGAGGCCGACGATCACATGGACCCCCATGTTCGCCACCACCCGCAGGTACTCTGCATTCCGAAGAAGCATGAAGTTCTCGTAGCCAAATGTGGAGAAGGTCGTGAACCCTCCAAGTACGCCGATGAGCGCAAAGAGGCGAAACTCCGGTCCGAACATCTGCCGTCCCTCCATGAGCCCGGCGAGGATCCCTATCAAAAGGCATCCGAACAGATTCACCACCAAAGTTCCGTACGGAAAGCCGCTTGTTGCGGCGAACCGATGAACGAATCCGCTGAGACCATATCGAGCGAGCGCGCCCAGGAACCCACCGATCCCGACGACAGCGGCGTGGATCAGAGCAAGCTTCACGCGGCCCCTCGAACGGGACGAACGGACCACACGTCAATTCGAGTAATCATCCCAGCCCCCCTACTGTGACCACTGCTTCATGATCCCGTACGCACCTGTGACATGGCGTACAATTTGATTCGCGTCCTAACGGAATGGCGTTTTTGCTGCGGGCATCATGAAAGATGCGCCGGCGAGCGTAGCGAGCAATGCGCTTCCGAAATTTGGCCTCGGCAGCAGCAACGCCGGGTTAGGTCGCTGCGTGATTAGGAGGAAGTATCTTGGCCAGTCGCACGCCGGTTCGTTCGTAGCCGATGTGTTCATAGAATGCATGTGCGCTGTCTCGATGATTCCCGGAGGTAACGGCCATTCGCGATGCGCCGCGGCTTGCCGCCCACGCCTCAGCGGAGTTGGCCAATGTCTTTCCAATGCCCCGTCCAGCAAACTGGTGGTCGACGACGAGCGTCGTTAGCCAGGCGATAGGCGTTGGCGCATGGATAGACGGGAAGAGGTGGCAAGTGATGATGCCGACGGGGCTGCCCCGGACCTCGGCGACATGAACGATGGCCGAACCAAACTCTCGCAGCCGGAGTAGGCGAACCGCGACCTCGCGGTCAGTGGAAGGGTAGCCCAGTTGCTCCAGGAGGCGAGCGATAGCTCCGGCGTCTTCGGCGTTCGCATCGCGAATTCGGACGGTACTTTCCATCCAGTC